>JAUVCN010000007.1 GCA_030595715.1 Thermoplasmatales archaeon | reverse complement strand
TAGATCGTCAATAATATATTTCATTTAGCGCGCTTGGAAAAATAATTCTAATAGAGGTTTAATCACTTTTTTCCAAGTCACAATTTCAACCCACAGCAGCAATGGTTCGTCAATAACAGATACCATTGTGCGCACTTTGATTTTTCATATTAATTATACCTTAATCAAAAAAATAATAAAAAAAAGGCGCCCCCCTTCCGGGAGACGCCAGACAGTCCAAACTATCCTGCAGTTCAAAGGTTCTTCTTCTCACCACAAAGTGGGCACTCGACAGTTGTTGCGCCTGATGGGACATCTATCGATGATCCACACAGATCGCAGGTCGTTGCGGAACCAGCCGGCTGTCCTTCTGGTGCTGCCTCGGCTGATCCTGGCAGAGCTGCGGTAGCTGTCAGGTCCTCCGGGTTCGGAATGCCAGGGGTCGTTTCAGCAGGAGCTCCCTCTGTCTTTCTCCTGATCCGTCTCCTTGGGGCTGGTTCTTTCACATCAGGTGTGGGAGCATCCGGAACCGGTGCTTCCATGGGCTCGGCCTTTGCAGGATATGCCGGTGCAGGTGCCTGTGCCTCTACCTCCTTTGCGGGAAGTGAGGGGGTTTCGGTCAGCTCCTTTGCTCTTCTCATTGGAGCGACCTGCTGGGCTGCAATTGGCGGCAGTGAAAGTCCCATATCCTTGACCTGTGGGAGCAGTGGCGATCCGACACCGGTCAGCTCCTCGTATCTGGATACGATCTTTCCTTCCGCGATGACCGATCTCTCCACGCGATCCTTGTTCATGCTTGATTTTCTTCTCATCACGATAAGTGATCCGATGAGAAGGATAAGGACTGCAAGGAAGATGAGCAGGGAAAGCACGGTATAGTAAGAGATAGTGCCTTTATCCTCCTCTTCTTTCCAGACAAGCGGATTCAGTGGTTCCGGATCCTGAAGATCATCAACTCCATCAAGGTCGGTATCCCTGAGTCTGGGATTTGTGCCCATGATGATCTCCTGCAGATCTGATAGTTCATCATTGTCATCATCAGGATCCGATCCATCGGGATCAGCATCGCCATCTGTGTCAACCTCATCAGGATGCATCTTGACGAAGATGGAGATGGATTTACTGACCTTCCTCTGTCCATCTGTGACCTCGAGCGTGATCACATGGGGTCCAGGTCCAAGGATCGAAGCTGTCTCGATCTCGAAGTAGGACAATGAGCTGATAATGGATCTGTTTCCGAGGATCCAATTATACTGGAGCTCATCGTTATCCGGATCAGATGAACCTGTGGCATCAAGGATAACTTCGGTCTGTGTGTCGAAGACATCGTTCATTTCCGGTGATTTGATATTACAGACCGGCGGATTGTTCACCGGTATGCCCTCGATCGAGATGACATAATCATCGGAAACCGAATAGCCGTTTCCTGCGACATCCTTTGCTCTCCATCTGACATAGTTGATGGAGTCAGGTTCGAACAGCAGAGGTTGCACGGTCTTGGCGAGGATCGTGGATGCATCGATCATTGGGTCCACATTGATCCAACCACCATAGTTGGAAATTCCATTCCTTGAAACAGAATACTGTATGGTGGATGCATCCACCCAGCTTCCAAGATCAACTATCTGGATAGTGGCTGTTACCCTGTTATCTTCAAGGAGATCACTTGATGGTGTGGGGGATGAATAACCCAGAGGGGTCTTGTCGACCCATATCCTTGACGGGTTGATCGAATCGGCCATTTCATGGGCCAATTCGGTCTGATCCACCAGGTATTCGTTCTTTTCCACCTCGGTCCAGTTTGCCATGGTGCTGAGATAGGCTTTTGCCTCATCGATGGCAACCTGCGGATCGTAGGTCATGGTCATACCGGTATTCCCTACCTCGTCAGAGACCTTGAACCAGACGAAGTTCTCCTTGCCCTCGGACACTTCAATGGCTGCTTTGACAGTGTGCTTCACAGAGGTCGGGGTGGAGATCTCATCCAATACATTGTACTTGATGATCTTCTGCCATTCTGCCAGATCTCTGGCCGCCTCTGTTCTTTCGGTGGTGACCTTGTATTCAAGAGTTCTGAGGTCCACCTCTGGTCCATTTGCGGCGAAAACCTCATCGACTATGGTGAATGTCACATCGACCTCGGTGGTCATGAACCATTTTTCACCCTTGAACGTCGGATTTGATCCGATTATCTCGATCATGCCAAGATCGATGATGATCATTGCGGAGGTAGCACGGCCCATATTGTTGGATTCATCCTCCGCATATACTGAAACGGTGAACACACCGGCACCCGGAAGGGTGATGTTTGTGGATGTGCCCTCTTCAATGATCAGTGTCTCGGTGCCCCTTGTTGATCCTGATATCTCGACATAGTATCTCAGGATCCCCTGCTGGGTGTCGTATGTTGGGTCCCAGCTGAGCCAGACATCCGTATCATCGTCCCATCTGCTTTCCGGGTCCTCCAGGGTGTCCGCGTGGAACCTTACATTGGTCGGAGCTTCGGGACCATTGAGATCAAGGTTCAGATAGAACATCGGTATGATCGCGGTCTTCTGGATCTTTGAGATATAATCGGATGTTATCTGGATGTCTATGGAGAATTTGTATACGCCAGAATCGATCGTTGTGGGTATCTCGAAGTACACATCTCTTCCGGATGAGTCCACATCTTCGAAGATCCTGGAGTATGAATCCGTCACCCTCACAAAGAACTTTTCATTCAAAGGGGAGACGGTCGTTCCCTCGTAGATGACACGTAATCCGGTGACGGAAAGATCCGATCCTCCGGCAAGGAACTGTCCTCTGCTGATGGGGTCGCCGTCCCTTGTCACGATGAAATCATCACCCTCGAATGTGATATCCTTTTCCAGATGGAGGAAATCCTCTTTCACAACTTGATTGATCCCATGCTTATCTTCTGTTTCGACGATCAGATCGAACAGGTCCTGGGAGAGGAAATCATCTGTAAAGCTGAAGGAGAAGTTCACTTTTATCTGGGTCAAGCTTGTCATATTGAATTCGGACTCTCTCAAAATAATTCCTTTCAGGGGGTTGTCAATGATGTAGAATGTTCCGTTGTTAACGGAAAAACCTATGGTATATTTGAAGTCCCTGAAAGCACCCTTGAGCTGGAATGTGAGTCTCATTTCCTTGATATCGTTGACGATGTACGAGTTGTTGTACCCCGTCGCTATGGTATAGATCCCATCGCCGGTAAGATCGGTCAATTTGTTCTCGGCTCCACCAGATCCTGCAAGCACGGTCTTGCCATCATCGCCGTCTGCGTCTAGAATGACCGGATCAAAGATATCAACTGTGGGGGGCTTGCTGAAGAGCAGGTAGGCCGCACCGGCGTAGTACATGTTACCTGTCGTCCTGGCTCTGTAAGCTCCCATGACGATGTCGTCGATACCATCGTTGTTGAAATCACCGCTTGTCAAGCTCTGAACATAGTTATGACCCATATATCCGTAGTAATGAGCTCCCTGGAAGATAGCATCTGCCGAGGCGTAGTTCAATGTGGCCGGCCAGTTGGTCCTGCCGTAGAACAGGCCAACCCATCCCGCATAGTAGTTACCGGAATCGGAGTACTTCGAGGAATCACCGAGGAGGAGATCATCGATACCATCGCCATCGAAATCTGCCAACCATGTTGCACCTGCATAGGAATTCGAAGATCCCTTGATGTATACATCCGTCACATCATCGAAGATATTGAAGTATCCGCCATACGGGTACTGCCTGACGAAATTTGTCTTCAACGAGGTAGTATCGTTCATTCCATATACGATCCTCCAGGCTCCATTGTATCCATTCTCACCTCTGGAACCAACGACTAGGTCGTCCACCCCGTCACCGTTGACATCACCCAATCTCGGGTGCAGGCCGGTGTAGGAATACGATTTGTCGGTGGTGAACATGATATACTCTCCGTTCCTTTCGAGCATGTTGTAGTGTCCGGACCACTGCATCCATTCGGTCCTTGTCATTCCCTCTATGAGCCAGACCGCTCCTGCATAATAATATCTTGAACTTGTACTATAATAGGAGTAAGCGCGTGCTGAGCCGATGACAAGATCGGTCCTGCCATCATTGTTGAAATCTCCTGATCCCAGGGATCCACCTGCATCATCACCCATGTATGCATAGGTGTACTGTCCATTTGGCATCCAGCCCTTGATCCTCACATAGAGATCGGTTACCGGATCGGAGCTGCGAAGGTCCAATGTGGCAGGCCATGAAGATGTGGTCCTCCCCCAGATAATGAAAGTCAGACCAGTGTAATTATATCGCTTGTAGTTGGAGATCCCGCCATAGTATTCGTTCCCGTAGATCCTCTCATACCAATTCGGTGCGAGAGCCACAATATCATCTATTCCATCTCCATCGAAGTCATCACAATGTACCTCCTCTCCGAAGTAATTAGAAGACGAATAGCCTCGCTCACCTATGATCTTGATATCCGGATTGGTGTTACTTGAAGGGAGGGATGTACTGCCGAAGTAGACATGCACCTCACCTGTCCTTCCGGATGCCCTGTGACAGCCGATGATGATATCATCGATCCCATCACCATTGACATCGCCGCAGGCGACCGAGTTCCCATTCGAATAGTCATATCCGCCTGAAACGGAAAAGGAAGCATCGGCATTGCTCTGTGTCATCTTATCTGTGAAATGGGTCATGCCGTAGTAGACATATACCTTGGGTCCCGAGTAGATATAACCACCCTGGCCGATTATAAGGTCATCATGACCGTCTCCATTCACATCTCCCGTGACAAGGTTCATGCCGAAATGGGCATAATTGCCTGTCTGATAGAACATCTGATCCGCCGGATCTCTGTTAAGGTCTCTGGAGCCTGAAAATCTTACGGGCTCATCGATGGCAGCATCCATCGTTCCATTTGACCCATCTCCGGCGATTGTCGTCCAATCAACGACAACAAAAGCCATCAGGATGAATATCCCGACAACCAGGATCGAAAGGGTTCTTTTCATCTCAAAAGTATTCGTATTCTTGTTCATATGTTCACCTCTATCAGGAACGTGATACCTCGGAGTCTTCTTTCACCAAGTACCAACGTATTATCTCAGAAAAAGACAATATATAAAGCTAAGCATACAAATTTTTCATATTATAAAAAAGACACTGACATTCTGCCCCTTTTCAACAGAAATGGTCGGTGCAAGATCGTCAATGTTCTATCAGAGGCAGGACCGTATAAATGAAATATTCTTCTTCTTGGTCGGGACCAAGGACCGATCCATGGTCCCCATCATATATTGTTCGAAAGGTTTTTGTAATCTTTGGTGTTAGCTTTGTCCATACCGTTCATTCGTTTACTATGATCGGGGTGAGCCAAATGGGTGAGATAGAGATTAGTGTAGTCGTTCCTGTATACAACGAGGAGGACAATGTCAAACCCCTTCACAAGAGGGTCGTTGCGGAGCTCGACCCCATCACCCGGAAGTTCGAGTTAATATTCGTTGATGACGGATCAACTGACGGGACCTTGAAGAAGATCAGACAATTGATCAAGAAGGACCGCAGGGTCAGTGCCCATTCTTTCTACAGGAACTTCGGCAAGGCGAACGCACTTGCCACCGGATTTGAACATGTGAAAGGCGATATCATCTTCACGATGGATGGGGATCTTCAGGACGATCCTGCCGAATTCAAGCACTTTTTGAATGAGATGGACAAGGGATATGATGTTGTCAGCGGTTGGAAATTGAAGAGAAAGGACCCTCTGGGAAAGACCCTTCCATCAAAATTATTCAATTACCTTGTAAGAAAGATAACATCGGTAAATGTCCACGATTCCAACTGCGGGTTCAAGGCCTACCGGAGAGAAGTTGTTAAGATGGCTGATGTTTACGGTGAGTTTCACAGGTATATGCCAATCATCGCTCATTGGAGGGGATTCAGGGTAGGGGAGATAAGGGTCAAACATCATAAACGACATTCCGGGAAGTCAAAATACGGGATCGAGAGACTGTTCAAGGGAATATTGGACCTTGTTACGATAACATTTCTTATCAAGAGAGGAAGGTCCCCCCTTTACTTCTTCGGGGGCCTTTCGACGTTCACGTTCCTACTGGCACTTGCCGGTGCTGGATGGACAGTTGTGGATGCTGTTTTCCAGATCACCTCGGTTGAATGGGTGTTCGGGATCGGAAGCTTCGCTGGGTTCCTTTTCAGCCTGCTGTTCCTTTCACTTGGACTTCTTTCGGAGATGATGCTGTCCGCCTTTGGGCATGAAAGGATGACAAAGAACTTCTCATTGGAGTTCAGAAGGGATCGGGTATAGAACAACTTGCAGGGGATGAGACCCTCCTGCCATATTCGAGTTCATTCAATACCTGATCGCACTCTATCATGAATGCAAGGAAAACCGTTGTCGATCCACCTGGTGGTATCGGGTCATAGGAATAATCCTCTGCATTGAAGATCCAATGTCGATCTCCACTTTTCGAGTATGAGTAGAAGTGAGTAACAGAAATGCCAACATCCTCTTCTTCATTGAGATTCTTCATCTCTACCTCCACTATCTGCCATCTCTTCCCATCTACCGGTGTGGTGTTATCATAGGTGCCTTCTTCTATCCAGGTCCTGGAAACCTTGAGTGAGATCTCCGGATCCACGTTCTCCGACGTATCAAGCAATAAGGCTACCACAAGGATGATTACGATATTAATGACAAGGACCGCACCCGCGATCATTACCCGGAGTCCCACTCTCATCGAATAAGGTTATTGATATTTCTTGGTTAAGGTCTTTTTCATGTTCATTTCCGGGAATATCACATATATACGAGGATACGTTCTTTACCAACGATGATAGGTGATGAAGAGGGTAGGTCAAGGCGGTCCAATGCAGCCAGCTGTTCATGGAAGGATCGTCTTCCACTGATCCTATCTTCCGTTGTATACTTCATCCTACTCCTTTCCATGGCAATTCTTGGAACGGGGTATCTGAACTTCAGAACGATATACGGATTATGGTTCATTTCCTACTTGTTGTTCCTGTTTTCAATTTTCGGATCGGATATCATCAAGAAGATCGAACGGATGGACCCGATCAAATTGTATGTCGGAATATTCCTGATCACACTGATCATCCATCTTCCGTTCCTTTTCGGTGAGCCGATGATGTCACAGGACATCTTCAGATTGGAGAGGAGGGGTGAGCTACTTCTTGATGGAGGGTTCCCATACGAGGACTTCAACGTCAACAAACCTCCTCTTTATATCTGGCTTGTGGGTCTTGTATCCCTTCCGTTTGGTCCTCATCATCTACCGTTCAGGGTCGCTTTTTCCATTGCCAATTCCTTTGTTCCGGTCGTAATGCTCATGATCCATCGAAGATATCGTGACCTGAAAGTAAATGGAACGTCCGGGTCCAGGTTGCCCGTTCTGACATGGATGGGAGGTGCAATAGCATATGCAACCTGCCCAATTGTTATCATTGAAACTGGGATTGCAGGTCATTTTGATGTTGTTGTTGTTATTGCCACACTACTTTCCTTTTATTTTCTGGTGGAGAAAAGGGCGTTCTTCAGTGGACTTATGCTAGGTACTGGATTCGCCATGAAACTGTATCCGATGTTCATAGCCCCCGTTTTCTTTCTTTCCCTGGAACGATGGAAGGATAGGGTCCAGCTTTTCATTGGATTTTTCACTATCCCCCTAATATCATCCATTCCGATCCTGATCCGGGATCCCGGTCTTCTTCTTGAATATCTGCAATATCAATTCGGAGATTGGTATGTTGGTTTTTCGATCATGTCACTTCTTGAGGGGTTACTTTCTTTCCTATCCCTCGATCCGTCACATTCCGGTAGCATCATGACAGCTCTTCTAGCAGGTGGGATCCTGATCATAATTGTAAGGGGACTTCTGGGAAATATCGACAGGAGGGATCAGGGGATCGAGATGTTCCTTCTTTTGATCCTTTCAATAATGGGAATATCACTTTCATCGGCGATCATCTTTGGAGGCTCCAATGATGTGGCCTGGATCGTGTTCGGCACATTTGCATTGTTCGTATCAGTTGGGTTCCAGATATCTGCAGTCTATATCTTCATACATCAAAGAAAGGGATCGAGTCCTCTGTTCAATGGTTTCAGCATCCGGAAGATGTTCACATCCGCGATAGATGTTGAAAATGTACCACTGATCTCTTCCATCATCCTTGTCCTGCTGATCGCCGCATCTGTCCAATTCCATCCGTGGTACATAGCCTGGGTGCTTCCCTTCTCATTGGCATCCGGGAATCCACGATGGACTTGGCCGGTTCTTCTCTTACTGGGTTCGGTTCAGATGAACTATTATCCGCCCTGGGAACTGGGAGGGGTCTGATCCAATTCCTCAAGGAATTCGATCCTGGCGCTTGAAAGGTCAACCCCGTTATCCAACTTGTAAACATTGAATGTATTCCTGCCTATTTCGATCTCACCTTCCATATCGGTCATGACATCGGGTCTCTTGTAGGCTCTGTGGAATGTGAAATATCTCTGGACGAATCGGATATAAATATCATAATTGGACAGATGATATGTAAATATCACCAACGAAACATTCCGGTAACAGGTTATCTCGATCAGATCCTCATCGGTCAGAGATGGATGTCGGATAACAGCCAGATTGGTCGCTTCGGGGGGTTGCAGTCTGTCCGCATAGACCCCGATGATAGGGTCACCGGATATGATGAGGTCATCTTCCCGGGTGATCGATGACACCTCCTCTGCAATATCCCTCTCAATGGTTCTTTCTGTAACCAACAGGAAGGTCGTGCTGGCACCGGTGGTGGCAGTCAAATATACGACACAGAGGAAGAGCAGGGTTTTAACAACGGGACCTTTTCTCCTGAAGTTATTATAGAGCGATCTGGGCATTGAGCAGGAAGGACCTTCTCCCCTCCCATCGCGTTCAGGCCCGGGATCGGTCATATCCCTTTCAATGAAAAGGAGGTTGAACCCTCTGGCTCCCAGGTAGCATATAGGTGGTAGAACTATGATGAAATAGTGTTCCCATACTGGTGACTGAAGTAGAAGATAGATGAGAAGGGGGACGATCCAGACAAGCATGATCTGGACAGCCCTGTCCTTGATCTCCCGCCTCATTGAGAAATAGGAAAGTATCAACGGGATGCTGGTATGCAGAAGGAACAGGAATATTCCCGGTGCATTTCCCATGAATCCCAGTCTCGGACGATTCAGATTATCCAGGAACATTCCCTGCAGTGTATCTTGAAAACCAAATATGGACATGATGATCAATGTGGTCACCAGTGTCGAGATCATGAGGATCAGCAAATGGAACGACCTCTCTTTCCAGTGTCCGCCTCCTCTCTTTTCTCTTATGATCCCGATCAGCATGTAGGTTCCAAGTGAGAAGATGGGAATAACAGCGAACAGTTTTGATGTTGCAGCCATGGAGAAGAAAATGCCTGCCAGAAATATCGGAGCCAGAGCATGGAGGTCTATTGATCTGATCTCGTTCTGTCTCTCATCGACCCGTTGGAAATAGATGATCGTTCCATAGAAACCCAGTATCAAAAGAACTGTTGAATACAGGTCAAAGCTCGCATGTCGACTCTCCTTCAGGAATATGAAGTTGACAGCAAGGAACAAGGAAGCAATGATCGCGACCTTCCTGTTCTTTGACCTCTCGCATATCAAGATCAGACCGACAATACCGATCAAGGATATGATGGCTGTAATGATCCTGATATTGAACGGGTCTCCCTCGAGTATAGAGAATATATATGAGAATAGGGGACCTTGCTGGGTGTTGACATCCACATACATCTGATATCCGGATGATACCAATTTGGCTGCCATGAGGAAGATACCTTCATCCGTTCCATTGTTGCCGATAGATCCCGAATAACCCGGGAAAGTGAATGGGTCCATGATCTTCAAGAACCTGAAAAGACCGGCAAAGACCATGATCAGGAAATAGGGAAAGAATGGGACCTGCTTTCCTTGATCGATCCCGTTTTCCATGACAAGTCCATTTTATCCGGATTTAAGTATTTTTTCATCATATCGGATTTTTCGGTCTGAACGATCTTGGATCGTTCGAAGATGGACCTTGGTTAGATCATTCCTTAATTACAGCCCATGTCAGCTTTCGATCTTCTCCTTCCTCTCGAGCGCAGATAGAAAAGAGAGATGATCCCGAGCGGGAGCGATATCCAGAGGGACGTAGCGACCTGAACAATAGATGACGTTGTGGCGATTAGACCATCCTTGAGCAGCAGCTCGAGTACGGATGTGCTTCCGATCACATTCCCTGATCCTATGGGGAGGATGAAACCAAGAATGTTGGCAACCGCTATCGCTGCAACCGCACCTGGAAATGTCAAAGGATGATCACCTGGCAGTGCTTGAAGAATGATATAGAGTCGAAGGGCCTCATTTACCCAGATGGCAAGGGTGAGCAGTATTACTCCGGCACCGGTGATAGGTCTTTTCCGGAGATCGGCGATCGATACCTGCAGCCTCTTCAAGAACTCGGATAACTTCACACTGGCACGGAAGACCTTTGAGGATCTTCTACCCTTAACGACCTTCAGGGTCATTGCAGTTCCAATTCTACTTGACCAGCTGACGAACCTTCTGTTCAAAATGAGCATGATAAATGATATGATCACGATCCCGCCGATCCCAACGGCTATGGCCAGTCCCATGACATCCTTGACACCCAGTGTGATCACCATGTAGACCATTCCGAACATCGCAAGTGCCAGTATCGTCAGGATATCCAGAGATTTCTCTGCAAATATCGTTGCTCCACCAAGAGAACCTCTGTTCCCTGTATGTTCCTTGAGCATCATGGCCCTTACAGGTTCCCCACCAACCTTTCCAGGTGTGGAGTTGTTAAGCGCAAGGGATGCAAGGAAGATCGGAAGAACGATCGGGCCTATCTTCTTCGCTCCGATCCCTTTTAGGAGACCGAACCATCTGAACACCTTGCAGGATGTGTTCAGAACATACAACAGGAGAACAAGACCGAGAAGTCTCAGATCTATTCCAGCCATTTTGTCCAAAGTATCGGTGACATCCGCACGGAGCATGAGGATGCCTATCAGGAAGAGGCCGAGAGCGATATAGACCGCATCTTTCCATAGCCTCTTCAACTCCATCGGTTTGACCTCCTCACCAGTCCGGAAGGACCCTTCCCATCGACCAGTAATTGATATCTTCGATCTTGGATGTGTCAATGGTCCTTCTTCCATCGAATATTGCCTCGACATGGTCTTTGGTTGACCAATCGATCTCCTTGTATTCCGTCCACTCCGTCATAAGGAAGATGATATCGGCCCAATCCACACCCATGTTCATATCTTCGAAGTATTCAATATCAGGTGCTTCCGACCTGAAGTTATCGATCGCTTTCGGATCATGTCCTGCGACAATCGCTCCCTTTTCAAGAAGGTTCATCACAACAGGGAGGGATCTTGTGGATCTGATATCATCCGTATCCGGTTTGAACGCCAGTCCAAGGATAAGCGCTTTTTTACCCTTGATGCCTCCAATGGACCTATCTGCAATATCGACCAGATGATACGGCTGGATGTCATTGTTCTCCATCACTCCATCAAGTATCGGCGTCTTCAGGCCCATCTCTTTGGCTATATGCATCAGAGCAGAGACATCCTTTGGGAAGCAGGATCCACCGAATCCAACTCCTGCTCTGAGGAACTGTGGTGAGATCCTTGAATCCATCCCAACCCCCTTCATTATCTCATAGACATCGACCCCTACCTCCTCACATATCCTGGATATCTCATTGGCAAATGATATCTTGGTGGCAAGTAGTGAGTTGGAAGTATATTTGATCATCTCGGCGGAGGTCGGTGATGTTCTGAGGATGTCCGAGTTCAGTGGCTCGAACAGTTTTGATAGGATCTCGAAGGTCCTGTCCTCATGGGTTCCGATCACTACCCTGTCGGGATTGAGGCTGTCATACATTGCGGCTCCTTCCCTGAGGAATTCAGGGCACATGGCAAGCCCGTATCCTTCTCCTGACCCGAGTCCTGATACCTCATCGATCGTCGATCGGATCGTTATATCGGTGGTACCTGGTACCACAGTGGATTTCATCACAATGACATGGAATCCTTCCTTATCCTTGATAGCTTCACCGATATTCCCGGAGGCTGATCTGATATATGTGTCATCCATCGACCCATCTTCTCTTGATGGCGTTCCGACGGTGATGAACGTGATCTCTGTTGAGTTCACGGCCTCCTTAAGATCCATGGATGTTGTGATCGCCCTGGAGGATATGTGCTTGGAGATCATTTCATCCACATCCGGTTCATAGAACGGTGATCTCCCCTGCTCGATGACCTTCAGCTTCTCCGGGATAACATCCACAAGAATGATCTCGTTTCCCAGTTCAGCAAGGGCCAGTCCTGTGGTAAGCCCAACATATCCACAGCCAATGATCGAAACTTTCATTCCCTGCCTCCGGGCGGAATATGGTCTCATGATATTTTAATTAGGAACCATTTTTTAAATCTCCGATCCATATAGCCCGATAAAGGACAACATCAGGTTCATTTTTTGAAAAATGCGATCGATGCATAACCCACGGCACTGTGGGATGGTGAAACGTCATATGATGTCGTGTAGTTCAGCAGGTCAGCGTTTGTCTCCCCCAGATCCGACACCGCCATCATCATTGCGAGGATGGGGCCCATTCCACAGGCTGTTGTTCCAAGTTCTTTCTTCTTCTGAAGTGCTCCCAACATATCATGCTGGAGGATCCTCTCGATAACAGGTTCATCCCGTGAACTCGCAAACTCTCCAGCATTCATACCGGGAGGTATCTGATAACCATAATTTGGTCCGCAATGTGTGAAGTCCGAAGAGGCAACTATTAGGACATCCCTTTTCACTTTTCTGATCGCTGCAGATGCCATTTTCCCAACCCTTTCTGCCTGGGCCAATGTAGCTTCCTCCTTGGTCATCCCACTCCCAACGGACATTGGATGACCCATGGAGATACAGACCTGCCGGATATCCTTTGATAGATACTGCAGGAACGGCAGCTGCACTTCCATCGAGTGTTCTCTGAGGTGGGAAAGTTCATCATGATCGCTGCCGATTGCATCGAAAAGTTCGTGATCGTTCCTGACGATCCCCAGGGGGGTTCTGAAATCTTCCCTTGAAACACCGATCTCCTTTCCCAGTCCCGTGTGATTCGGTCCTATCACGATAACGCTGGAAGGTAGGCCTCCGTCTGCTGCAGCAATGAACCCGTGGGCGGCAGTGGGTCCTGAATATGAATAACCTGCATGAGGGGAAACGAGCCCCAATACTTTTCTTCCCTGCCCGGTGGTGTTCCTTCCTGGTCCCAATTTGAAGCAGCTGAGAAGTTCCTTCTTCAGACCCCTTTCTGTTCCGGAATAGAACATTCCTGCAACGGCCGGTTCCCTCATGGTGATGGTATTTACCTGGGGGTCCATAATCCTTTCTGAGGAAATGGTGATCAGAGGGTCGCTTCGAAATCCTTGATCTCTTCCTTGAAATCAGAGTTTGATTCTATGAGCCCCTTGTTCTTCAGGACCTCTCTGGTAAGCAACCAGTAGACCAGGGCAAGGGACCTTCTTCCCTTGTTGTTGGCCGGTATGATCAGATCCACATATTTTGTCTCGTTGTTAGCATCACAGAGACCGATGATAGGTATCCTGGACTTCACTGCCTCCTTGAGAGCCTGTTGATCCGCTGCCGGGTCTGTAACGATAAGGACCCTGGGTTCCTTGTAGAGGTCAAGTGTCGGGTTTGTAAGTGTTCCCGGGACGAACCTTCCTGGGAATGCACCACATCCGATCTTGTTGGAGAATTCCCTCACAGGTCTCTGGCCATACTGCCTTGCAGATACTATCAGGACCTCATTGGGTGAGAATCCAGCGATCATCTTGGCTGCGACCCTGATCCTTTCGTCTGTCTTCTTGATATCAAGGACATAGAGACCATCGGACCTGACCTTGAATATGAACTCCTTCATGTCCGCGCTCTTCTGTTGTGTCCCGATGTGGACTCCGGATGTGAGGTAAACGTCCTCATCTATCAACAGGTCCTGGGCATTCTGATTTTCGCTCATGGATTCACTTCTCCTGGGTCCTTTTAACTGTCAAAGGAATAATTCCCTTCTCCATTTCCTGCTGTGCGATCTTCAATGGGTCAACCTCATCGGATTTCACCAATGGGGGAGCTCCGAGGCTAAGCTGAAGTGTCCTGGCCCCTAGGACCCTTGCTCTCTCGAATCGGGTCATCATCTTATTTCACCTTCTGACCGCATGAACTGGAAGGGCGGTTTGAGATACGTGAAAGGGGGGTCTAATATAAACCTTATGGGCCGTTAAGCAAGTTCATGGCTCCCTGCCTGTAACCTTTTGGATCCAAGAAGACCGGAATTGACGGAAGTCTATCCATTATCTCTTCCCATCTATCCATTGCTGATCGAGGATCGTCTAACTCCAGTACACCGATCAATCCTCCGTTGATGTTCTCGTGCAGCCTCATTCTGATATCCCTGAATCCAAGGTTTCTGAGGGTTCCTTCACACTCATCGATAATGGATAGTTTCTCCTTTGTGATCATCTGAAAAAAGGGGATCCTGGTTGCAAGACATGGGGTTGATGGACGATCTGCCACGGATATCCCTTCTCTTTTCAGGATATCCCTTACATTTTCCTTGCCCATGCCGGTCTCTATCAATGGATGCCAGATACCCAATCTGGTCGATACCTCGTGACCGGGCCTGTAGTCACCCAGATCATCGAGGTTTGCTCCATCTGCCACCGTATCAAATCCATTATCTCTGGCATGGTCCATCAATATGGGCATCGTCATTTCTCTGCAGTTTCCACATCTGTCCCTAGTATTGGATATGAAATCGGTTTTCTCCATCACGTCGATCTCGATCACATCCATTTTCAAATCGATCTCTTCCGCAACCCTTGCAGCGATCTCCCTCTCGTATATGGGTATTGTTGGGTTCACCAGCATTATTCCAAGGATATTATTTCCAAGTACATGTTTTCCTGCAAGTGCAACAAGTGTGCTATCGACCCCACCGGAGAAAGCAACGGCCAGAGGGCCTTTTCCCCTGATATTTTCCTTGAGCTTCTCGAATAGAACCATTGATCATGAGAACAACTGAATGGATTTTAAGTTTCTCAATGACATATTATAAATAGAGAATCCTTCACTGCGCCCCCATGGCCGAGGGTTCTGTTATCTATATGTTCTGCGATCTTTGTGATGAGGAGACCCCACACCGGATCCTGAAGGGGAAACTTGGACCCAGTACGGAAGCTGGATTCGATGGTACCGTTCAATGCGTTCCCTGCAAATCCATTCGTAAGGCCTATATTGATGTTGAGAAACCGATCAATGTAACTTCCATCATATCCACAGGTGCCCAATCCGAGAAGACATCCATTGAATTCTTTCCAAAGGAAGGGATCAAAGTAGGTGACGAACTGATCTGGGATGATCATAATATTATAGTTACATCGATGGAGTCAAATGGAAAGAGATTGCATAAAGCAGAGGCATCCGAGGTGGATTGCCTATGGTTGAAGACCTTTGATTCCGTTGACCTCAAGATCGCTATCGTCCAGGGAGCCAACACAAGATCGGAAAGGATCGAGGCAGCACCCGAGAAGGAGTTTGCGGTTGGCGATCTGATAGAACTTGGAAAGAACAAGGTTGTTATTACCAAGATAAAGATCATGGGTAAGATGATCTACAGAGAGGGATCGCCAGTGGAGGCCCGTAAGATCGTCAGGGTCTACACCAGGAAGATAAATGAGAAACGATATTGATCTTGCACCTATTGGGTCCTACTTTTATCTTGATGGGGGAAGGGCCTGTAGTTCGGGACCCTGTGAGATCTGACGATCCTGTTGATATCCCATCGGCAACGATGGAGCTGGTATTATCGGTGGCGCCATCACATTTACCGCCTTGGACTTGTTTGCTTCCCTGACGAGAAGTACACCCGATCCAATTAAGACCAAAAGGGCTATGATAAGTAGGATGAGGGGCAGCAGGGGAAAACGATCATCGAAGATCTCGGAACCCGGGTAATGGTTATTCTCTGTTGGATCGGTATTTGCATAATATTCTTCGATGTTGGAGTGCCCATCACCATCAAGATCGTTCTTCGAGTCATCGGCCAATGGATTCAACCCGTATGCCTTCTCATAGCTGTCGTTCATACCATCCCCGTCCGAATCCTTGTAGCGAGGGTCATCAAGTATAGAAGCATGAACGGTTATGGTGAATATCTTGTTGACCCTGTAAACGCCATCATAAATGGTCACCTGAATGATATGATCGCCTGCCGAGAGGTATACGTCAAGTTTCTGTCCCGCACCTATCTCACCATCGATATTGGATAACCATTTGATGGTGATATCCTCTCCACCGTCCGGATCGTTCACAAGCATGAAGAATGGAACGGTCTCATTGTCGTAGAGCTTCAAGGTCGGTAATGGTGATAACAGGGTGATCTCCGGTATCATGTCGAATTTGATCCTGAAGGTCTTCGTGGTGTTCCTTCCGACCTTATCATATACATCCACGACCAGGATGTTATCTCTTCCCTGGTCCCAATCCTTACTCAGGGTGAACGAGTACTCAAAGATTCCATGGGAGTTATTGTATCCTTCCCCCTCAAGAGGGATATCTGCCGAAAAAGCCTCCCCTCCGTTCTTTGAATATCTATACGAGATCCTGTTCGGATCTATACCGGACCCCTTCCAATCATGGATCTTGATCCTCAAGGGTTCTTCTATATTCCGGAGCCAATGGACCGTGGTTCCGTTCTCGTCGACCTCTGGTTCGCTCATTCCTATGTAAGGGAGGTTCGCGTCCACCCAGATGGGTATCATTTCGGACCTTGTTTCTGTTGAATTTGCAACATCACGCCCCCTGAATTCCAAGATGTTACCTTTTCCTTCCCAGAGATCTGGCTTGATGGTTCGGATCAGATCGTTCTCGCTCCCGAAATAGTAGAAGCTCCGCCAGTCATCGAATGTATATCCTCCATCCTTCGAGACCCTGTAATCCAGGCTCTCTCCCTGGATCCCTGTCAATTCATCTACAATCCTCACCTTGATGTCCGGTCTCAGGCTAAGTGCCCATTCACCGATCGCCGGATCGATGACCTCATAGGTGGGTCCTGTAAGATCGATCTGGAAGAAAGCCCAATTTGCGGGGCCAATGTTACCTACATCGTCAACAGGTGTGACGGAGATGTTGATGGTTCCCTCTGGCAATCCCTTTCCTATCTGCTGCCCCAATTCTGTCCAGGTCACATGGGATCCAACTGTCTTCTCGATCAAATAATCCTCAGCTTCGGCTTTGATCAAGTAAGATCCTATCCCAGACCCACCATCCTGAGCTTCTTCCCATATTACGAACACCTTGCCATCATTGTCATTCAATGCTGGAGGGTCGTCCTTGGAATCAGCATGTATGGAGATGGACTGAACCTCGTCCGGTCGATCGATATCCACCTTGAGATTGAACTCGAACGGGTCTGAAAGCATTGAGAATTTTGGGAATCCAACTACCTCGAAGGTCCAGGTCATCAATGTTGATTGATCCACCGAGATCCATGTTGAATCAAGCATTCCTCCTTGCTGGATGTAGGTTACCCTCTTCGTGTTGAAATTATCAGTTATCTCCAGGCTGAACATTGTTGGAGGAGGTTGCACATCGGAGCTTTCATAGACGACCTTGATCCCGGTGAACTTGATGTTCTCCTCACCTGCAACATAATCGTTATCTCTCAATGCCCTATTATCGGATGTTCGGAAAACGTAAAGGTCCATTGGGTCCCATTCCACCTCTGTCTCGACCCAATATAGTTCTCCAATGTCCATTTCATCTGGAACTGCTGATTTTCCAACCGCCCTTCCAGTAACATTTCGCATGTCCTGACTTGGGTATTCGATCTTGAAATCCACCATGAAATCCACTGTGAGATAATCGTTGTTCTGATCGAACGTTGAAAGATCATGGTTGATCTGTGCATGGTTCATTCCACTCAATTGATCGAAGGTCTTGTTCTTGTGATAATAGATGAACTTGATGTTCTCCTGACCGTGAAGGGACCCCAGGGTCAGAAGGATGTTCGACATCTTCTCAGCTCCTCCGGAATGAGTTGCTTCCACCTGGAAATGGTATGGTTTTGATCCGGCAAAGATAGTGTCGCCGCGTTTTCCATCCCCATTTACCAGGTCCACATCCTTGACCTTCACCTCATCCTTCACAAATGCGATGGCATGCGGAAGTTTGAACAGAGGTATGGTCCTGCGAACGGAGTTTGCAATGACGAGACCTGTCATCCCATCTGGTTTCTCGATTCCTATTGTTGTATATGATCCGACCGGAGCACTAGGCACGGAACTGTATTGGAACTTGATCATTCCACCTGAATAGAGGATAGCCTGGAACCTGCCTCCGCTCGTAGGATTCCATTCAACGATGAAGGCCTTCTCTCCGTCAACTTCCTTCTGAAGGGTGAATAGTCTACTCTTATCATTGGATTGACAGTGGTACCATGACCAATGAACTGCTATCACTCCTCTTGGTGATGCTCCAGAAGGCATAGTTTTGGACGGTGAACGGGATAATCCTGTTGACTCCACGAAGGACATCGCACCATACGATCCGATGTAGATCTTGTCATAGTTTTGACCATAATAGTTGAAGTTGAAACCCAGATCTGCCTGGACCACTGCCTGGTAACTTAAGGTATCCCTTCCAACCGCGGCCGGATCTGTGTTGACCTGAATATAATCGGTCTTCAGGATGGGTTCTGGATCATTGCCATCCACATACCAGTATCCATCATTGTCCTTGTCTGACTTGGACGCCTCACTGGATGCGAAGAACGGGATCGCAGATAGTGTGAGTATAATGACGGTAAGAACAGCAAATGTTGTTTTGGACATGGCTACCACCTGTCTCTTCCGAGGGAAATGACCGATAGGTCATTATTGGAATGGCATATGAATAGTTTTCCGGTTGGTCGTATACCTTGTATATAAGGTTGTCTGGGCCTATCAGTGATCATTCTTCCTGGAAGAAATGTCTGTGAGCCCTTTCCTCACTGAATTTATTCCTCTGGAAGATAGCATATCCTGCCAGTATCAGAACGATAAGTAGACCGATCACCACCACAAGAAGAAAAGTTGTAAGTGAACTGTTATCGTCGACCCTGGATATTGGGTTGGATCCAGCTCTGAATTCTTCCAGGTTCGTTTTCCCGTCCCCATCCGGGTCCAGGTCCGCATCCTTTCCGTTGAGTGGGTCCAGTCCATATTGTTCTTCCCATATGTCACTCATTCCGTCACCATCGTCGTCAAGGTCGGTATTGTCACCTATCATATCATTGTCCGTATCACGGGATTCCATGGGATCGTTCGGGAAAATGTCCAGGTCGTCCGGGACCTGATCATTATCCGAATCCTTGGACATGTCCGGGGCTCCGGTAGTGAAGCTCCATTCAAATCCTCCATCTATCCTCTGTCCCTTCAAGGATATCAGACCTGTTGACAGGTTCATGGTGTAGGTGGAGTTCTCTTTCAATGGCCTACGCGTCGTTGCAACGAACGAGAAACCATCCTCGTCGACCGTGCTATCCAGCAGAACCTCTTCTCCATCGGGGCCCATGAGGGACATGGCATCTTCACTGAAGGATGAGGGGGACATGGGAATGTCGAACAGCACCTCTATCATGGGCCTCAAAGGAACCCCTGGTCCCTGTGGAGCCCATTTCCTGACCTCAGGTATTCCTGCGGCAGACCTCGTGATGATGGAGAATTCATATCCCGAAGGTTGGCCGATGTTCTGACCATCAAGTTCCAGGCCTTCAAGGTCCTTGATGTCAGACCTCAGGATCAAACGATATTCTGATCCTAGCTCCAATCTCCCATCAGGATACCAGGTCATGGTTTCAGTTCCGGTCATTGAAATGGTTCCCTCCACCCTGATGTTCATCGGATCGAGGACGAATACAGTATCTTCCGTAATGGAGACCTGGGATATCGGCTTGGAGAATGTGACCCGAACCTTTGCATCAGCGTGGGCGGTTACCTTTCCACCATCAACGCTGACGCTCATGACACGTGGATGATCGAGGACAATGGTCCTGTGAGTGACGATCACTGCTGGTGAGTGGACCGTTAACGGATCGTTCACACCATCATCGATCGTTGCATTGATGGTATATCCTCCCGGTGTCAGACTTGAAGTGTTCCAGTGAAAACTTCCAAAGCCGTTATCATCGGCAGTTGTTCCGGAATAGAGGAATACCTGACCATCGGGATCGAGATCCGTATCATAGTGAAGTGTGAACGTTGCGATCTCTTCGGGGTCCGAGCATTCCCAGGATATCAGAAATCCCTCATCTGATGCATCACTGACGCCATTCGGCTCGGAGAAAAAGAAGGAAGGTCTACCGTTCGAACCGGTGGTGAAAGTTACAGGATTCGAATCCGATCTCTGTCCCATTCGATCGAGGGTCATCAATCTCACCTGGTACTCTGTCTCAGGTTCCAGGTTCTTGAAAGTGAATGCCGTTTCAGTTCTTTTCAATATGGAACCATCGTTCAATCTCTCATCCGGCAGGTCGGGGTTCGATCCTTTTCCAATGGTAAGGTAGTAACCCTTGAACTCGATATCCGGGGACCTCTCCCATGAGATCGTCGCCTCTCCCCATGAAACGGAATTGACACTTGCCTGCAGTTTCTTTGGACCCAATGGCATGGACAAATCATGTCTGGCCGTTGCCGTATAAGGATCAGAGTCCTCCTTGATATCATTGGAGGGGTTCGGATCCGTCCTTCGATCCAACCAGAAAACCTGCGTCTTCTGGTCCGATCCGATCACTGCAACGGTTTCTTTCACCATCTCTGCGATGTAGATATCAGGGTCATTGATGAACTTACCGAGATCGATGGTATTGTCCACGATATGATCTCCGGAGACGATCTCTCCCGCCCTCGAGATATATCCGGTCCGGATAAGATAGAAATCCATTGTATCTATCTCTGTCCAGGCAATGGCGAACGATCCTCTTATGTAATCCACCTTGGGTTTGAATTGGTCCTTTCGTGTAATATTGTTCGCAACGCCGAAATGGTCTTCGCTCAGGTTCATGTCGAGTGATCCCGGAGATGACCATCCTATGGAATATTTTATTCTCCATCCACTGAGTGTGGATTCCTGCCATACTACGATCAGGTCGCCATTTTGTGAAAAAGCGAGGTCAGGAAGCTGCTGTTGTTCATCATCCGGAGCTCCGACCCGGAAGTTCGAGGAGAATGATATACCATTGTCGGTAACGATCGCGAAGATATCGCTGTTCCTTCTCGATATGGAATCACCATTTCGATAATCTTCCCATGCGACGGCCACCCGGCCCATTTCCGACACGGTCAATTTCGGATGGAGCTGGTCCTCATCCGTATCATCATCATTGAGAACGATAGGTGTAGAGAATGTCTCTCCGTCATCTGTTGACCTTGTGAACATGATGTCTCGTTGCATCGGTCCGGTCTCGTTCCTTGAACGTTCGAGAACATAGACTATCACCAGACCAACGGTCGGGGACCATCTTATCCAGGGTTCTGATATCTTTCCCGTCACTGCGGTGATCTGGACCATGGGGGCCCACAGGGCACCGCTGTTATTGGATGTGGATAACATCAATCGAGTGTCGTCCCCTCCATTGTCCAGCCAGATGGTGTACAATCTCGGTCGATCATCATTTGTGATGGATGGATGCCAATGATCATTTCCACCTCCAGTATCACTGTTGACGATCTGATCGTTATTGGGCAATCCGTCGCCCCAAACAGTGCCATTCTGGGATTTCGAGGATCTGATGTCAGAATAGAGCAATCTGCTATCTGCCCATACGGCGAAAAACCTGCCATCTGATGTCTGGGTCACATCAAGGTCCCACTGCTCTTCGGCACTGGGTTCATAGTCCTGCATGTTGTAATTTGCGGGGTAATCACCACTTTGGGCCGCATCAACATCATCGGGAATGGTTATCGGAAATATTGCCATCAACAGAGCTACAATGAGCATGACGGGTATCCAGCTTGACCGCATTGGTGCACCTTCCTTTCCATATGATGTTCCTGTATTTATTATAACCATATTCATTACATGTGCATTCATTGCATATGCAGGAAAATGTTGGGGGGATCCTACTGGACAATATGTTCCATCACCCATTCTTTTTCATTGAGCAGCTCCTTTTCAACTTTTTCACCCTTACCGATCATCCTGAATACCGTGGCGGCCCTCTTCTTACCAACACCGGGTATCGCTGTCAGGTCTCTGAACGATGCTTTCCTTAGATCGAATGGCGTTCTGAATCCGGTGACCGATCTTGATGACACCTCGGTGATGACCAGATCTATGAAACTGCCCTGGGTGACCCTGTGAGGTATCCCTGCGAGGATCGGATATGATCCGATCTGTCGTCCGAAATTGATCTTTCCGGAATTCGCTTCAACAAGCACTCCTCTCATAATATGGCCGGGGGGAAGGATCCGCTCCAGGAACACAGGATCGAATACCTCTCTTACCTCTTTCTTGAACAGGACGAACGGATCCCTGGGCGCAGGTCTATCTTCGTTATGTTCCTCCTGCTCAACGGAGGGGAAAATTGCCTTTCTGATGTTGATCCTTCTGAGACAGAGTCCACTGTCAAGGATCCTTTTCAGTAGTTCCAGATCGAATGAATATGAACCATCTTCCTGGCCTGGAAGACCGCCAAGGAAATTGATGCCGGGAAGTAGCCTTGGTAATCCGTTCTCCCCGTATCCTTTCCCAACCTCGTTCATGATGCTGACCGCTTGGAATGTTTGCTCCCCGGTGGAATTCAGGTTGTTTGCGATCCTTACTTTCGGGTCGGAGCTCTCGAGCCCGAGTGCGAGGACCGTCCCGGATGTGGATCCATCGATTATTGCCTGGAGGGCCTCTTTCGAAGCGTCGGGGAAGCTGGAGATAACAGCAGGATTGGCATTATCCGTATGGACGATACCCGATTCGATCCCTATCCTTCTTCCCTCGCTTACAGCTCTTCTAACTCCCATTCCATCATGAAGAGCTTCCTTTGCACCCATCATTAGGTCCGCAACCGATCCCACATCCGGTTCGGGAACCTCATATCTTCCCACATCTTTCGATAGGTATGAGATAAGGTCCGATTGACCACCTATCCTGATGTTCTCCACTCCATGGGCAGCGAGGCTGGTTATTTCCATTGCCACCTCTTCGGGAGTTCTGAACTGAACAGGTCCCTTTCCCGGTTCCATGCAGAAGGAACATCCCCCTGAAATGAATCTAGGACAACCTCTTGATGTTTCGATCTCACATATCAAAGGGGATGGATGGTCGGGATGTTGCTCCACAATGAAGGACCCGGAAACCAGGTGTTCTTGCCACTGTTCCATGGTCCGATCCCTGGATATGATCCTCCCCTGGGATGCGATACCTTCTCCAAGAACACCCGTATCTCCTTCATGGATATCTGCCTGGACCTGGGCCATATCATTCGAAGCAGCACCGGTTATCACATTCAACGAGGCCCTTGAAACGCTGAAGAGCTCCGAGGCCTCCCTGGGTGATACGGGATTACCTCTCAGATATTTTCCAGGGACGACACATCCTGCTATCAGGATCAGGGAGTTGAGACGATCCAGGTTATCGATATCCAGATCATTGCCCCTGAGTTGTCTCCACTGGTCCACGGTCATGTAGCCAATGCTCTCCTCTTCCGCCCCTCCGAGTAAGAGACCGCCTGCAAGGGACCTCACCTGTGGAGCAATGAATGGAGGAACACCCAGGGAGGCAGGTTCATCTATGTATCCATCAAGGATCAGATGTTTCCATTTCCTGCTGGGCTTCGCATTCCTCTGGGTGGATCGAGGCCTTGCCATGTTGTCGTATAGGTCAGCACATACTACAAATTTTTTTTTAAGGACCTGGTCCTTGATTTCGATCATTCTGGAAAATTAAACAAAGGAATTATAACAGAACCACCTTATCGCCTTCATCCCATCCGGGGGTGACGATCCATGACCGTGAGCAGGACCGAATTACTTAACGTTGAAGCAAAGAGAGCCGGTATGATCGGCCAGAAGATGAATATCAGAATAGATATAAACTCCAATGTATCCCAGATCTACTATCTTCCCGAGGAGGAGATTGCCAGGGTGGATTTCAGGTTCGTCGCTACATATACCGGGCTCGGGACCGTTAATATAGAGGGAAGGATAACATACAAAGGAGAGGCCAAGGATCTTTACGAGAAGTGGACCGAGACCGGTCAGATGCCCGAGGGACCGGCCCAGGAGATCCATTCGACGATCATGAAGACATGTATGCCTGTCGCTGTGATCCTCAGCAGGGAGGTCAACCTTCCTCCCCCGATGCCTTTGCCACCTGTCAATATCAAGGGCAAGAAACCCAAGAGGACCCAATCATCCGGAATTGAAGTTGCATGATGGTTTCGATCCAAGTTCGACAGACCGATATGACACATCTATCACCACTCTAGCCGTGCCTTTTAATAATAACTAGGGAGAATAAGATATCGTGAATCGTTCGCGATCGATAATCGGGATCATTGTCATATTGGCAATTTCCTCATTTGCACCCATGGGTGATTCTGGGCCTTCCATTGATCATCACCATCAGGAAGATCTGGCAGGGTCCATCGCAACGGCGATCTCATATTTCCGTGAACTTCAGGATAACACCTGGCCAGGGTATCCCCCCATGGATGCAACATCAGCGATCCGTATGATCGCCAGTGGTGACATCGAGACGAACGGTCCGACCCGAACAGACCCTATCCCGGTCAACTGGGACCTGGTAGCGACCACTACATACTCACACATTTACCTTGAGGATGGACTCTCGATACCATCCACGGATATAGATGCACTGGGTGAGGTGTTCGATCTCAAGATATATCCCAATGCAACATACTGGTTCCATCCTGAAAATCCGTACTCCATGATAGATATCAGGATCTATGATTTCGGTGACGGTCCTGGAAATGTTGGTGGATTCTTTCTGGGGTCTCCTGCCACAAGGAACGATATGTTCGTTGATTCAGAGGATCTGAAATACTCAAGGGAGTGGGCATTTGAGATATTGGCGCACGAGTTCCAACATCTTCTGCACTATGATACGGACCCAAATGAGGATGTTTGGCTCAATGAGGGTCTCGCGGACCTTTCCGTCAGGATCTCACTCGGTCCGGGGACCGATGGTGTCCAGAGCCATCTGGAAGCTTACGAGGATCATCCTGATAATGATCTTCTTCTATGGGATGAGGGAGAACCTCCGGGCAACATCGAGACCATTGCCGATTACGGAAGGGCCTATTCCTTCATATCCTATATCGCCGATCATTTTGGTGGGCGGGAGATAATCAAGGATATCGTAAAGGACACGAGGAATTCGATATCATCAATAGATGCGGCCCTTGCGGAGGACGCATATCCCGAGAGGTTCGGAGATGTATTGATGGTAGAGAATGTGGCGAATGTGTTCGATGATCCGATCTATGGTGGGGGGATCTATGATCAGGGTCTGATAGATATCGGGATCAGGACCTATGAACACAGGAGATCATCATATCCCTCCTCCCACACTATCACTTCAACCTCGAGATATTCACCATACGTCCTGAAATATACCTCTGGCTCTTCCTCCCTGGCCATATCCATTGATTCCACCTCACCTGTCGAGGGGACATTGATAGGGACGAACAATGATGTACTGGTCTCTTCCGTGAATTTCACCAACGACGGATCAGGCACGGTCAGGCAACAGCTCAATGGTTTTGGATCCCTGTATGATTCACTCTTTGTCCTTCCTCATACATCTGCCCTGGATGGTTCCATCGAGATACTGATCGAAGATTCCGATCTCGAGCCTCCCGAAACGAATGTTATGATCTCGCCATCCGAACCAGACGGGTCGAATGGGTATTACATCACATCTCCCGGGGTCCAATTGACAACATCAGAAGGATCTGTGGTCATGTACTCATGGAATAGTGGTGCATTTGAGAATTACACCTCATCTTTGCACCCTCCGGAGGGCCGAAGCACCTTGATGTTCTATGCTGAAGGTCCATTGGGTTTGAGGGAGGATGTCAGAGAGAGGATCTTCCAGGTCGATACGATCGACCCCGTTATTGAGATCACGATAGTTCCTGAGGAACCTGATGGGGACAATGGATATTACATAACATCACCCGGGATATCATTCCATACTGTTGACATGAACGATACGATCAAATATGATCTGGGAGAAGGTCCGGTCCTATATGATGAACCCTTGCAGCTGCAGGGGGGGATATGGGACCTTGGTTATTGGGCGTCGGATCGATCCGGCAGGACCTCCGAGATGGATCGAAGGGAGATCCGTGTCGACCTATCCGATCCGGATATATCTTTCAGGATAGATCCTCAGTACCCGAACGGAGAATCGGGTTATTATACCACACAGCCTCTGATCACCCTTGTTCCCGAAGGAGCTTCGACCGGATGGTTCTATATCGATGGTTTGGGTCCTGCGGAGTATTCGGTCCCATTCTATCTTGAGGATGGGGATCATGAGATAATCTACTATGCGACGGATCCTTCAGGAGCTATCAGCGGATCATATACAGAGTTCATCAAGGTAGATACGATCGGACCCGATCTTTCATTCGAGTTCGATCCCATTATCGGGGATGGATGGGTATCCGCACCTACGTATCTTTCATTGTCCAGTTTGGATGAAAAGGTCGATATTTTCTTCACGATCGGTACGGAGGGACCATTCGAGTATGATTCGGAGGTCCTGCTTTTGGATGGGAATTATCCCATAAGGTTCTGGGCAGTGGACCAGGCCGGGAATGTTGCCGATGGTGGTGAAAGGATCGTAAGGATCGATACCACAACCCCGATCACCGAGCTGATCCTCGACAGGACCCCCGATAGTGGAACCTGGTATCACGATGACCCTCCTGCGATCACTTTTGAGACGATCAGCGAACCCGTCTCACCAGAGATCACATACTTTTCCCTTGACGGGGAAGAGTTCCACGAGTTCTCCACATCTGAAATCGATCTTATATCCGGAAGCAATACCATTTATTTCTATACCAGGGACGTGGCTGGTAACCGGGAGGATACCAGAACACGGGATGTTGGTATTGACAGATCACCTCCAGTACCTGTTTTCTCCGCAAACAGAACATACTTACCTCTCAGGGGTCCTGTTAGATTCTCGATCGAAGGATCGACCGATGATATTGAGATATACCGTTTCAGGATAGATTTTGGAGATGGCGAGGTCTCTGACTGGCTGTATGGGACAGAAGTTATCCATGAGTATGCTTCCATAGGTGATTATAAGGCAGTATTGGCGATCCAGGATATTGCCGGAAGGGAGAATGTCGAAAGCTCATCCATGACGATCGAGGTCCTCACACAGGAGGATTATGATCGAAGGATAAAGGATGGGGCTTCATCTGGATTGATACTCATTGTGATCCTGATGGCACTTGCGGCGATCTCTATTGTTGCTATCTTGATCTTTGTGATGATCAGAAAACGTGGGTCCGACCGTGTTGTTGCAGCCGAGATAGAGTGGGAAGAGGAAGAGGGGTCTTGAGGCTCAAGGTCTTCTCCTTCTTTTTCTCATATTCCCTTCCCTTTCCAGATCTTTGAGGTCCTTCTTGATGAGGGATGTTATCCTTACTCTCATAAGGGCGAACAATGAAAGATTGATGGCCACAAAAACAAGACCTACCGGTATCGATATCAGAACTCCCATGTAACCCTGCCCCTTGAGTATCGCATATGAGATCAGCAAAATAATGATGAAAGTGATCAGGTTGGACGAGATCAGCCCCCCCCAGTCAAGTTCAATGTTGATCTCCTTATCCTTCTCATCCTTTGAGACACTGACAGCTACATTCCTGTACAGGCCAAGGACCATCCTATCAAGTGAATTCCTTCTCCCCTTCAAGGTCCCTTCCTTGTGATCGTATACATCAATATTGAACCTGAACTCCACCAACCTCTCCTTGATGGTTCCCAGGATCGTCTGGACCTTGAGGTCACTGCTCTTCCTCTGGATAAGGTCCTTCATACTCATTCCTCTTTCCTCTTGAACAGACCGAATCCTTTGATCAATCTTTCACCCATGTTCACAGATGGAAGAAGGATCACCTCATCCCCTTCCTTGACCTTGAGCTTGTTCATATCCTTCTGCCTGAGGGATATCTTACCCTTGTCCATGATCTCATCGGCAACCAGCCTCATGATCCTCTTCCTTCCCTCCATCTGAACGAAATGTGGTTTCCCTTCGATGAAGTCACCTTTTTTCAGTACCGAGGAATGGACCCGGGCAATTCCCGATCCGGAAATTGGGCTTTTTTTCACCTTGAGTTTCACTCCAATTTCCTCTTCTTTTGTTCCCATTTCGAGTTTCAAGGTCACCACCTATCCAATGACTCAAGCTCTTTCCTGATGGAATCCGCGTATCCTTCGGATGCGATCTCGGCCGCTTCCCCGGGTTCCATCCCTTTGAATTCATTTTTCTGGAATGCGAACATTATACCTCTTGAAACATTGATAAGGATATTCCCTCCTCTATCATTCGTTCCGTTCTCCAGGACCTTTCCTATATCCCCTCCCTGCGCTCCTACCCCCGGGACAAGAATGGGCATGGATGGGCCGACCTCCTTTCGAATGATACCGAGTTCATCTGGAAATGTTGCACCCACAACGAGACCGAGATTAGCATTATCGTTCCAACCCTTTATGATCCTGGCCATGGTCAAGAAGAGTTTTTCATCGGATCCTATGTCCTGGACCTCGGATGCAGCTTCGTTCGATGTTCTGCAAAGGACGAAGGATAGCCTGTCAGGGTCCTCGGCGAACGGATCGATCGCGTCTCTTCCCATATAACCGTTGAGAGTGACGGAATCGACATCCAGATGCTGGAATGCGGATCTGGCATAAGCTCTGGATGTATTCCCGATATCGCCCTTCTTTGCATCCAGTATCACAAGGACCTCCGGATGGATGCTTTTAATATGATCGATGGTCCTTTTGAGCGTGGTTAGACCCTGGGGTCCTTCGGCTTCGTAAAATGCCATGTTCAATTTGTAGGCTGCAGCTGTCTTATGGGTCCTCTCGATCACTTCTCTGTTGATCTCGAACTGGAGGTCGAGATGTTCGGACCGATCCTCCTCGGTGAATCTGTTCATGTCGGTATCCAATCCGATACACAACAGGGTCCTTCGTTCCTCCACGGACCTATCCAGCAGTTCTCTCCATCTCATGGGGATGGATCGCTCCCGTTCGATTATAATCTTTGCCTTGCGGGGCTGTAAAGGATGGATCTTCCGTTAACAATTAATTGGAACATACCATTCCGACATTCATGATAATGGGAGTGGACGAGGCAGGAAGGGGGCCCGTGATGGGCCCTCTGGTCATAGCGTCCGCTTCCTGCGAGGACCCGGGGGTCCTGAAGAGAATGGGTGTGAAAGATTCAAAGATGCTCTCCAGGAAGAAGAGGGAGATGCTCTTTCAGAACCTTCCGGGTATCGTCCAGAGGACAGTTCTAATCGTTCCGGCCAGCACGATAGATATGGCAAGGGAGAAAATGACAATGAATCGATTGGAGGTCCTTTCGTTCTCTTCCACCATAGCTTCTCACATATCCGGGAGACCTCTCATCCATGAAGGCCTTCCTGATGGGATCGTGATCGAAGGGATCTCGGAAGGGGTGGACGTGGATGAACTGATCCTTGACGCGGCCGATGTGAATGAGAAGAGGTTTGGAAGGGAGATATTCGAGAATACAGCTTCGATACTTGGGGGCCTCCGGCCAACTGTCAGATCATTTCACAAGGCTGATCGGGACTATGAAGTGGTCGGAGCTGCTTCGATCTTCGCCAAAGTGACCAGGGATAGGATCATCGACAGGATATCCGAAGAGATAGGGTATCATGTGGGAAGCGGTTATCCCAGTGATATCCATACAGTGAGGTTCCTCTCGGAGTGGGTCAGAAGAGAGGGTAGCCTTCCTCCGGATTGTAGAAAGAGCTGGATCACCTCAAAGAAGATACTTGCGGAAAATCTGCAACCGACACTGTTCTCTTTCGAATGACGGCTGTATAGCCTACAATTTCAATCTGTATATCTCATGTTCCGTGGAAAGGAGGATCGGAGGTCCGACAAGGAGGACGCCATTTTCTTTCTCATTCACTTCTTCCTCCGGGTCCTCGACCCCTGCTGGCAGTGCCACCCATATCCTCTCATCATTTGCCAGGTGCCCTCTAATGGAACTCAATTCCATCTCATCCGGATATCTGCTGTTCTCTGGCCAGATCAGAACAAGATCGAAAAGGACCCCATCCGGGATGGATGAAGCGTTCCTTACCGATGTGGTTGAAAGTGGAAGTACTTTGTCGAACCAATCCATGAAGCCATCTGGAGGTCCGATGAATATCGGGTCAATGCCAGTGTCCAGATCGAGTGATCGAAATAGCTCTGAACGTGAACAAAGGAAACAACAACCCATGCTATGGGTATATCACACAGGTATTGAAAATAGTAGTGGTGTGGAAGAAGAGAGGATCATCCGCCTCTGGCTTCCTTGGCCTTGACCCTGAGGCCCTTGTAGCCGCATCTTCTGCACTGTTTGGCCTTTATCGGGTTCCTGGCATAGCACCTCATACAGATCCTCTTCAGAAGACGCCTGCTCTCCACGATCTCTCTTATCTCAGGATCTAGACTCTTTGCCATGCGCTCACCTTGGGTAATCGGTCTAACCTATCAATATATTTAAAGATTTTCAACAGGGATCTCTGCTCGACACTCTATTCTCTGTAACCTCTACTCCTGACAAACAATTCAATGAGCATTACATTTGTCCCATCTATCCGATAGATCAATCGATAATTTCCAATCCTCAATCGATGTTTCTGGGGAACAGTATCTTTTAAAGATTTTATATCTGCACCTGCTCGAGGATTCAACGGATCATTTTTCAATTCATTCAGTCCTTTTCTGATCCGTTCTTTTACATCCTGGGAAAGGTTATTGAATTGTTTATAGAAATTACGAGAAACCATGACTTGAAACATTACAATTCATCCAGAGGTATGAATTCGTCTTCATTCAAGATACTGTTCCATCTATCATCGAGTTCCTTCCAGGCAGCCTTTTCAATTAATTTGTGAATGATGTGGTCATAGCTTTCACCCTTCTCCCCAAGTAAACGAAGTGTTTCTCTTGTCTCAAATGATACAGCTATCGTTGTGGACATTACATTACCTATAACACATATAACTCTTGTATCATATATAAGTTATCCAACTTCAAATTAGGATGGGACAGAATGAACCAACATCCCTTTGCATACACTAAAACTGACGTGATCTGTAAAGAGTAAGTGTTCAGGATTTTTAATCCGATGCAGACCACTTCAATTTCATCATCACCGGTTGTGATCCTTTTCTCGGTACCAACTGACTCACTTGTGCAAGAATATTTTCGAATTCACAGCTATTGTCATGTCCGATCTAATCGTTACCCATGGTCTTTCAAATACAAACCACCGTACAACTATTCTGTTCACCAGTATAATTTTACATGAGCTTTCGATATCATTTCCAAATTATGATTCATATTCGGAAAGAGAAAAATGGATAGATGATTGCAACAGATTCATTGAAGGATCTAAAAAGATTCTTTCACAAAGAAAAACTGACAAAGATCATGGAAAGAAGCACCTTGAATGGACAAAAAAATGGTTAACTGAAGTTACTGATCATCAATCTATGAGTTCTGGAATGATGTCCTTCCATCTTCTGACTTCACTCAGAAAGATATCATCATCGGAAGATCTTCTTTCTTCAGTCATCAAGTGAATCTATGAATCCAGTAGTATTAATAACTACGCATTTTATGTTTATTTCAATACATTGATCCTTCCGAGATCCTACCAATCCCCCCTTACTCCTTCCCAAATGTTCATGATCTTTCTTTCATTGATTACAGACGCTCATTCACTCCCCACGCTCACCACACCTCCCTTCTACCTTCATTGCGCGTGAAGTCGAAGAGATCAGGGGCTTAAAATCAAAGAAAGGAAAGGAACTCATTTACCGAAAGATCTGCACTTTTTAAGATATGCGAAAGTGTGCTCCTTTTAATCGGTTTATGTGCAGGTATAGTGATTTTGATGGTCTCTCCTTTCACCCTTTTTTGCATGCGAATATGACTGCCCTTCTGCCTTACAACAATGAAACCAGCTCTTTGAAGGGCTTTAACAACCTTATCATAATTTAGAGAAGGAACCTTTGTCATCCTATTCAACCCTAAACAGTTACTTCTGTTATCTCTCTCTCATTGGATTCAAACTGTAACATATCGTCATCTATTGGCTCAAGATAGAGTTCGATAGCTTCCTTAATATTCGAAAGGGCTTCTTGTTTAGACCCACCCTCTGAAATACAGCCTGGAAGAGAGGGGACATATACAGTATATCCGCCTTCCTCGGAAGCTTCTAGAACCACTTTTAAATTCATTAAAATCTCACCATGTTAGATACGGTCACTGTCGTTAAATAATTATTGGGATGTTTTCTTTTCATGAATTTAAAAAGCTCATACGTTTTCTTCTACGGGATTTTTCATTCCCAATATGGAGATTTTACAGAACATTAAAGCAATTCTTCTTGAGATCACATTCACTGTTCTCAGATCATTCTACTGTAAACAGGCCACCGTTACACCTATCCAATTACACTTGATCCTTCCGAGATTCTAACAATTTCCTCGCACTCTTACCCCACCAAACGCTCCCTCGCCAGCTTACATTTATTTCTCCTAGCTCGGTCACTCCCCACGCTCACCGCTCCACCCTTCCACCTTCATTGCGCGTGAAGTCGAAGAGACAGGGACCGATACGTAGAATAAATGTGAAAATCAATTTGTATTAGTGGGTACTTTTTAATTGGGTTTGGCGGGTGTCTGGGAATCTGCGATTCCCACATGCGAAGTATGACTATCATTATGACACGGATTTGTCGTTTTACGGTCCGTGTCCGGAATGAAGTAACCCTTTGACAGGTCTGTGTCGATGTGTTCCTGGCCAGGGAAGTAACCCCTCTCCAGTGCGTCATACAGGCCATCATTATCGGAATCATGATCAAGAGCATTGATCAGTCCGTCACCATCGGAATCCTGATGCCAGTAATAGTCAGTGGTACCATCATCATTATGGTCCTTTCATATCATGATCTCGGATCATGTGAATCCAGATGGAATTGTTCAACAGGGATCTCTTTGACCATATCAATGATCCTTTTTGCAATATCCAACTTGATCCTCTTACGCTCTTGCTGAGCGATCGTCATATTTTTTCTCAGTCCGCCGTTATATATCTTCTCTCCGACCGTTTCAAGATCGAATCCCACCAGGACGATCTTGCCTGCTCCCAATGATGAAGCAATATGGACTGCCCGGTCACCATCGGTGAAACCCCCGAAATTGATGACCCCTGTCATATCCCCTGGATCCACCTGGGTCGATTGGATTACCTTGCCAGAAAGGTCGGATATCGTTCGCTTGACAACCTGAACATTGTCTCCATGGGCATGTATTATCATGAACGAACCTTTTGAAGTGCATTCGATCTGGTCCTTGACCCCACCGTCCAGGTCCGTCACGATAACATCCGGTATAACTCCGTTCAAAAGCAGGACAGATGTGGCGCCATCAGCGGCAATAATGACGGTTCGTTCATCATCTATCGGAATGTGGGATAGAACCATCTCTATTTCCCGTTCAAGGTCCATTGAAGTTCCGAACACAAAGCAGGTGGAACCCTTGATCGATCTTGATAGTTCCCTGATGGTCTCGACCGGGTCATCTATTCTTTCATTGCTCTGGAGCGATCCATGGAGGAGATATGTTGCCTTTTCATCCGCCTCTTTCGAGAGTCCAAGGGTTGTGACGATCTCTTCGTAAATGGGTAACCATTCATCAAGGTCCATACGATCACGTTATCTTAGCCATCCGACCTTTTTTCCGGTCTTTGATTTTCCCCGGTTGTAGATGAAAACAAGACCGCTCATGAACAGAAGTATCAGTCCGGCCATGAAAGAAGGAAGGTTCTTCCAGATATCGAACTGGTCCGACATATTGAGGGCAAATCCGAGGAATTCCACCGTTGTATGCGTTATGAACCCAATTGCAGACAGAGAGAGCAGTATCATACCTGTGGACTTGACGAACCTGCCGGTCCTGAAATATGTGTCCAACGAGTTCCCGAGCGTATATATCATTGCAGAGGCAAGAAGGAAGGGCCATACGTTCCTCAGGAATACGTAAGCAAATCTGGACACCTCATCTTCCGGTTCGGCCTGGAGGAACCCGACCACAACACCGATCAGGATCAGGACTATTGAAACGATCACACCGCTGAACAGAAGATAACGTCTGGTACGCATGGCATCTCGCATATCATCGAATATCTTTGTCACCTGGTCCTCTATGTTCAGTGCTTTCATGAGCAAAAAACCCGAGAAAATGGCAACCATCAATCCAATGGCCTCAGAAACGAACCCGAGTATCATCAGAATACCCCAGATCATCAGCATCAGGGAGAAAGGGACGATGATCTTTTTCCCGATCTTCGGGTTCTTGAATGCAGACATAATAATGTAATATGTGGATTCAAGGGTCTGCTGCTGTTTTACAACTACCCTGGCGATATGTTCGATCTGAACCCTTTGTGATATGAGGGGGAGGATCACCTCATCCTCCGCACCATCGGAAACCAGGACAACAGTGTCCGGGGAGAACTGTTCCATGACCGCAAAGAACTGCCTGACAAGGTTCGCATCGGATTGCATGCCTACCATCTTGTCGCCGCAGATCGAAGCGATCTCCACCTCTCTTCCGATATCCCGGTACTTTTTCAACAGTTTTAGACCCATGAAGATGACGTTCGCATCGGAATCCTCGGGGTCCTCTACACCCAGAGCTATGACGGCCTTCAAATTGTTCTTTCTACCGATCACCGGACTTGAGACCTTGGCCTTTTCTCCCAGGTCATCATCCCTGTCCACGCATAATATCAAGGTTCTCATATTCGCGTATAGATAGGGTAAAGGATATTTAATCATATTCTGCAAATTATCGGAATTAAAACAATTATACCGAATAGATCGATAGGATGGATCATTGAACTTCAAGGAAAGTGATCATCTTCTTCAGGGCCCGGATGCGGTGGCTCATCGAGTTCTTCTGATCGAGGTCCATATCCGCGAATGTGATGTCGATCCCTTCGGGGATGAAGATGGGATCGTAGCCGAAGCCCTGTCTTCCGATCTTATCATGTGCGATCTTTCCCTTGCATTCTCCTCTGAACAATGACAGACCTTTTCCGGGTATATGAAGTCCGATAACGGTCCTGAACGAGGCAGACCTGTTTTTCTCATCTTTCATCAATGATAGGATCCCATCATTTCCGATCGTTCCATTGACATAGGCAGAATAGACACCTGGGAACCCATCCAGAGCATCGATGAACAACCCGGAATCATCCTTCATCCACCATCGATCTCCTCCCTTTTCCTTGATCAGTTCTTCCATTCCGAACTGGATCACCTCTTCCAATGAATCGGCCTGGATCTCGATGAATGGTGCATCCTCCAGCACAACCGTTGAGCCGGTCCCCTTCATCCATCGGGAGATCTCTTTCAGCTTTCCTGTATTCCCCGTTACGAATCCGATCTCCATCTTTTTCATCTCCATTATCTATGATCGCAACATATATCGACCCCTGGAATTGATCTCATCCAGTTTATACTTTACACGTTGTCCGGTCGGATGCGTTTCAAGATAACCGTTCCAGAAATCTTTTTCCATTGATATGAGGTCCGGATGCGTGGATGTGAATACCTCAAAGAACAATCTAAGGTCCACTCCCATCCGTTCTATCTCATCGGTCCTGTCCGCCAGGGATGCATCGATCAAACACAGATCGATCTCACTACCTTCCATTCGAGTGACCAGGAAATTCGATGTTGTCATATCACCGTGGACGATACCGGAACTGTGTAGTGATCCAATTATCCTGCCCATTTTCCAGATGGCCTTCTCCTGTATCCCGATGTCAAGGATGTTCAGGACAGATGCGAGTCTGGGACCTTTGATGAGCTCCATTCTGATCACCCCTTCCTTTTCATCGACATCGAAGATATACGGGGTTCTGATCCCAGTCTCCCTCATTGCCCTGAGCATCCTTGCTTCTTTCCTGATCCTGGACTTGACCAATCTTCTTTCCAGCTCAGGGATCCTGTATCCCTTTGGCGATCTGATCTTTTCCACTACCGGAAGATCACCGATGCTCTTCTTGATCAATGTTGCTTCAGCTCCCCTGCCCAGGATGGTTCCATCGGGGGGGATATCTTCGATCTCAAGGTCAAATATTCCCTCGGTGTGTATGGTGGTGATATCCTTCTTCTCCTTCCATCTGATCTCTACTTGGTCTGTTCGGAACTTCTGGTCTATTACCGTGTCGTTCATGGAATGCCTGACACCTGAATCATACATGATCTCCCCGAGGAATGCTATCATTGCTCCGTTATCAACTGAAAGAGGTTCCGGAGGTGCAAAGCTCTTCCCTCCTCTATCCTCAGCCATCCTGGATGCTTGTTCTCTCAATCTCTGATTGCAGGCCACTCCACCTCCAAGAAGAACCTCCTTTGCACCGAGATGTGCCATGGCTCTTTCGGTCACCTCGCAAAGCATGGAGAAACAGGTCTCCTGGATGGAGTGACATATGGATGGGATATCCACACCTTTCTCTTTCAGGGAAAGTGCAGCGGTCATGATCCCCGAGAACGAAACATCCATCCCCTTCACTGAATATGGGAGCTCGTGAAATCGAATGTGTTCGATCTTATCCTCCCATACGCCTGGAACGATCTCCCCCCGTGCCAATCTCTCTATCTTCGGACCTGCGGGGAATGGGATGCCCAGTTCCCTTCCGAGCTTGTCGAGCATATTCCCGATCCCAATATCAAGGGTCTCTCCAAGGACCCGGTACCTGCCCTTGACATAGGCAATGATCTGGGTATTGGCACCTGAAGCATAGAGGAGTACAGGGTCCTTGGCCCCAAGTGACCTGCCGATATCAAGATGGGCCACGCAGTGATTTGCCCCGATTATCGGTATGCCGTTCTTCAATGAAAGGACCCTTGCTATGGTTGCACCGACCCTCAAGCAGGGGCCAAGCCCCGGGCCTTTGGAAAAGGATATCAGGTCCAGGTCACTTTCTTCGATACCTGCCTTTTTCAGAGCCTTCCTGACAACCATCGATCCTACCCTGACATGATGATCAGCAGCTTTCCTGGGATGAATGCCACCTTCCCCGGGTACATACATATCCCTTACATTTGAAAGGACCTCTCCGTCGGAGACCACCCCGGCCCCGAATGTATGGGCCGTGGATTCAATGCCAAGCACCTTCATCGAACGGAGCTAGGTCTATTCGGTATTTAGGGGTTTTCTTTCCTGCTTCTCCATTTCCTTCTTCCCTTTGCCCAGAGTATCAGAAGGACCGGGAGCACTATCACGGACGATAGGAAGGAATAGATGATCGCAAGAGCCGAGACCTGACCGAACTGCTGAAGTGGCGGCATGGTCGCAAAGGAGAGCAGGCCGAATCCTCCTACAGTTGTCAGCGCTGCTCCGAAGAGTGCAGAACCGGTGTTCATGATCGTTTTCTTGGACGCTTCAAGAAGGTCCTCTTCATTCTTTTCATCCTCGATGAAACGGTGTGTGATGTGGATCCCATATGTGATCCCCAGTCCCACGGTCAGAGCCCCGATGGTAATGGTCATCACGTTCAATGGGATGCCGATGAGATACATCGTTCCGGCTATCCAGATCACACAGAACACGACCGGCAAAGTGGCGACCCCTCCGAGGAACAATGATCTCTCTTCGATGAAGAATGCAATGGTAAGGGCGATGAAGGAGATAACTATGGTGATCATCAATGAACTGATCTGGGATGAATTGATAGCATCGATTATCACGGCCATCAGGATGGTCGAACCCGTGATAGAGACCCTGTTGATAGAGCTGCCTTCCAGTTCTTCCAGCGGTGCAACTATCTCGTTCAGCTCATCGAAAAGGGTCCATGCCTCATCATCACCCTCGGTCCCGATGGTGAAGGCAATGACCGTCATATCCGCCATTCCATCGCTGAGATGGATCATTCTTCTGGCAAGGGATGGATATAGATCATTGAACTCGACAAATACCTCATTGATCTGCTCCTTTTTCGATCCTGTCTCCGGAAGTCCTGTGCTCATGTTGAATACTTTCGAATAATTGCCCAAAAATGTGTTCGATGGATCAAGGGCACCTATCATGGTCGCAGTATCTTTTAATGAATAGAGGATGAAATCCGCTTTTGGTCTTTTGGACGCTCCACTTCCTTCATATGAGAGGTAGTCCGATCCGATATCTATGGCATTATCCATCACTTCATCCATCGCGAACAGGACCTCTGGTTCGGAGATATCACCTTCAACGATGATCACGCCATTCTCGGTTCCCTGCCCCAGTCTGAACTCGTTTAACAGATAACCGAGGTCCTCTGACTCCTGAAGACCATCCGGAAGGAAATCATTGATGCTGAATGTAACCTCGCTCTTTATCGCGAAACCGAACATTATCGATGTCAGGATGAGAACTGATACAAGGATCACTGCAGGGTGTTTCTCGGCCCTGATGGTCAAACCCAGCAGGGCTCTATTTGTGATCCTCTGATTGGCCTTTTCTGTCTTTTCAGGGTCGCATTCTCCTTCCTTGATACCCCTGAAAAGGGTTTTCTTGTTCTTGGCCCTTCGAGTGTCGATCAAATTCTTGACCGAGGGAATGAATATGAGCATGATCACGAAACTCGACACTATGCCAAACGCTGCCATTACCCCGAATTCCAGGATCAACCCTACCGGAGAGGAGATGTTGGACAGGAAAGCGAATACGGTTGTAAAAGTAGCTAACAGGAGTGCCATGCCCACAGAGGATGACATTGCAAGAAGAGAATCTTTCACGGTCTTTCCCTTTCTGATCTCCTCTCTGTACCTCATGGTCAGGTGGATACCATAATCGATGCCGAGTCCAACGAGAAGGACCGGAACGGCCATGATCATTGGATTGGATGAATATCCCATCATGGATCCGAATCCATACATCCAGACAACTGCCATCGATAGGGCTGCAATATTGATCGCAATATCAATGAACGATCGGTATATGAAGAACAGGATCGTGAAAACGAATATCATTACCGCGGGAAGGAGGACCTGCATGGATTCATTGCTTGCCTCATCTATTCTCTGGCTTACGGAGGCAAAGGCAATTGGATGGATCGACCGATCGGATCCCTTGTTGAACGAATTTACCAAGGTCGATATGTTTCCCTCGATCTCATAGAGCTTGTCAAGTTCTTTGTTTTTCTCCATTATCTTCAATTCATAGTCCAGGTTCACCAGGATCATCCCACCCTTTGCGGAGAAACTGCCAGTGGACGGGTCAAAGTCCTCGGTCAGGAAGTTCAGGAGGAAGAACTGTCCGATGAAGAATGACTGGGCGACCTGCCCGAATACGAGGGGATTTCCTTGCATTCCTGTAATTTGCATAATAGTGTTCGCTCTCTCGATGGTCCTGTTGATCTCACTGATCAGAGATACCAGGAGAGATGTAGCTTCTTCGGGTATTTGCCTTTCCGAAAGAATATCCTCTATCTTCTGTCTTGTTCCAGTCAAGGCCTGGATGGCCTCATCGGCAATGGCCGAATAGTTGTTCAGATCGATCGTAGCCTGTTGTATTGTCGAATTGGCCATGTCAAAGGACAGTAGGTAACGAATTTCATCCTTGAATTCGGATGTCCCATCAAAACTGGAATAATATTCTGTAGCATTATCCGGCGTGGAGGTACTTGTTGATGGTATCTCAGCTAAACCTATGAAGTCATCGAGGTCCTCGTCCAGTTCTTCGATAAAAACCGAAAGGGCATCCGGATCCGAAAGGTTGACCGAGTCAATGTTATCCGAAAAGGAAGAGGATGAGCCATTGACAGACATCGTTATCGGAATATATGAGGTAACGATCGAGGATATATCCTTCATTGCTTCAGCATGATCAACCCCCTTTCTCATGGAGAATAGGGCCGAGGCGGGAGAGCTGGGACCAGGTGAGCTTGGGTCCTTCCATTCCCTGTATGTTTCATTCTTCTCGATCTCTTCCGAGAGCAGGATCATATCCTTGAATCCATACGGAGTGACAAGGTCCCCGTCATCTCCTCTGAAAAGGATGATGAACGGGTATGTTGCGGTGAAAGTGTCTGTGTAGAGGGTGTTAGCTTTTGCCACGTCCATATCCGGTAGGAAATCTTCCTGGTCAAATGACTGAGCCATCGGTTTCAGTATCATCGCAGTGGTGGCCCCTGCGGTGATCATCAGAATGAGAAGGATACCGATCCAGGGATATCTCGCGGTGAATTCTCCAACCTTGCCCATGATCAATGTATCACCTTGATGCCTCTACCGGAGGGTGATATTTATACATTATGGACTTATTATCTCACATATCGCCAATTTATTTTGAAAATATGGGGTGATCTTTGAAAATATTGCCCAATATCTGGGTCCATATCAACCAAAAACTTAAAAATGGACATGATATGTTCTTTACAATATGGAAAGACCTCACCTGACAGACAACGAGAAGGTAGTGGTCCTTTCTCTTATGAGAAATCCCGAGCATAGTGATACCGAGATATCGGGATCGATAGGAATGAACCTCTTCACGTTCAACAAGATCAAGAACTCCCTGATAAGAAGGGGACTGTTCCTGAAGCACTATGTCCCCAACTATGCCCGGATCGGGTTCGAGATACTACTTGTGACCCATGGTAGCGGAATGGCAGAGATGATCGATAAGAGGTTCGATGAAAAGGTAAGAGAGAAGTTTTTTAAGACCCTCCCGACACATTCCATATTTCGATTGATGGGTTCCAATCAAGGGATGTCATATCATGTCATAGAGGATTTCACAACCCTCAAACAGGGGTGGAAATTGAAAGGGGATGCATTGGGTTCATACGAACGGGACCTGGATGAGATGAAGAATGCAATATTCTCATTGAAGAATGTTCAGATCAAACGGTTCTTTGATGTCCAATCCTTGATAGAGATGAGCATGAATGAAGAAGTGGATGTTCCCTTCCTTCGACCGCAGGGTCCAGCCCAGGTGGCTGCAACTATCCCCTGGTCGGTTTTTTTCGAATGGGACCCTGATCTTGATCTTTCTCCACTGGACGACATGGACCTGAAGGTCCTGATAGAGATAGTGAAGGATCCCAATTCAAAGGGATCAGGGATCATTGAATCCCTTGGATTGAGCAGGTACAAGTTCAACAACATCAAGGAAAAGCTGTTCAAGAACGGTTTCATCAAACCCTTCTTTGCTGCCGATATCACGGCCATGGGATATGATGTGCTCATGTTCACACATCTGAGGTTCAGTCCTGGTCTTGACCCAATGGAGGTTTTCAGTGAATATCACGATGTGTTACCCCAAAATCTTCTCACCATCATTTTCGATGGCATCGAGGGTATTGTCATGGGTGTGTACCATGATCTTTCGGAAGGGTCCGAGGAACATGCATTGATGAGGAATGCCCTGATGGGGATGAACATCCTTGATAGAGAACCTGAAGTTAGAGTGTTCTCACTTCCCAATTGTAATATGGAACTGCCTCTTTCACTTCATATACCCCTGGAAGATAGGGTCAGATGGAAGGATCTGCCTGCCGTGATCTCTGAACTCAAGAGGATCATTTCTTAGGTTCGAGGATCTCCACATCACAAGGTGCAAGCTCCTTGAACTTCTCTGCATCTGCCTTTCCGCCGACAATGTCTCCCCAGTGCATCGGAATGGCCTTTTTGGGAGATATGATCTTGACCGCTTCAACGGATTCCTCGGCGGTCATTGTATAGGTTCCACCAACGGGGATAAGCAAGACATCGATATCCTTTACATCGTTCATTTCCGGGATAACATCGGTGTCTCCCGTATGGTAGATCCTCTTGCCATCAACAGTTAAGATAATTCCCAACCAATCGTTGGCTTTGGGGTGGTATTCCTTCGAAGGATTGTAGGCCCTCACAGCCTCGATCTTCACATCCCCCACATTCTTATTTTCACCCGGAAGGATGGTCACAGCTTCCGGTATCTGCTCCGTGACATCCTTGGACCCGATGATGATCGTATTCTCCTTCTTCAACTTCGATATATCATCCTCGGAGAGATGATCCATGTGGGTGTGAGTGACAATGATCAGGTCCGCTTTGGGGGTCCCCGCTGTCTTCCACGGATCAATATAAATTATACCATAGCTCGAATGTATCCTGAAAGATGCATGACCCAACCAATAAACCCTCGGCTCCATGATAGATACCCCCATTATGGTTATAATACGATTCTCTTGATATTTGAGGTTTGGTCTGAGATTATATCGAAATGAAATCCAACATACTCGGAGATCGACCAGACGATCAAGGTCGGATGGTCTTGCCACATTTCGGACAGATGCCTTTTCCTTCTTCGAATCTCATATTGGAAGAACTGCATTTGGGACACTTGGTATTGAGGAAGAACTCATCCAACCAGGCATTCCTTACGTCCTCCTCGTCAGCATCATAGGCTTTTTGAAGGTATTCTTTCTGTTTAGCTTTTTTTGCATAGACTGAAAGATCTTCCTTTTTGAGCTTTTTGATCTTTTCAATTTTTTCGGGAGGTCTGATGAGTGCTGCGATCGGGAATGCTCCGACCAATCCCCCAAAATGACCTATATGGCTGGTATTCGAATTATCACCCATGATGAGGAAGAACGATGTGATCCCACCATAGATCAAGAATATCAGGGAGACAGGCCATTTATTTGTCATCTTGATGAATTGTAATGGCAGGGGGAAGAATATCTTGTCCTTGGGATAGAGGAACCAGTATCCACCAAGGATCCCAAATATACATCCTGACGCTCCGATGGAAGGTATCATCATGGATTGTCCCACTGCATTGAAAGGTGATAACATCAGTATCAAGGCTCCTGCAATGATACCGGATCCGAAGTAGAGGATCAAGAAACTGAACCACCCAATTTTTTTCTCCAATTGAATGCCAAGAAGGAGTAGACCGATGAAATTGAAGATAAGATGCAGGAAATTTGAATGAAGATATGTGGATGTTATGAACTGATAGAAGGTCTGATCATCAACAATGGACCGGGGATAGAATCCGATCTCTCTGTAGATCGTTCCCTGCGATACCCTTTCCATCCCATTCAAGAATGGAATGTCATAGAAGATGTTCGAAGAAAGGACCAACTGGATCGAGAAGATAACGATCAATGATATCAAGATGACACTGGTAACAGTGGCCTTTTTTCTCCATGGTAAGTATATGGCCAGGAAAAAGAAGATGAAGATGGCGATCAAGAGAATGATAGATTGGGTACTTGATGGTATGAACCCTGTCACTTTCTAACCTCCTCGTTCAATGATATGATCTTACCTTCTGGATCGATCTTTTCCTCAACCACCCTGGTGGAAGATATCTTTTCACCCCTGTCATCGAGCACCATGTCCAAAATGAACCTTTTCAATGAGGGTAGACCATTGTTCATCCTTTCTCGGTCAATGTCATCAACTGCAGGTCCGGTTTCCTTCGATACAACGATCGCGTTGATCTCCTCTTCAACAGCGAAACCGAATTTGTCATGGATCTCCTGTACGGTATATTTTATCCCGGATACCTTTGACATATGGTCCAATACCTTGGTCAGCCCTCTCAAACGCTTTTCATAGATGGGAACCGTTCTTTCTCTGGTGCTATTGGCCAGAACGTCGCTGGTGAGGCCGATAGAGACCTGCCCACCTCTTTTGAATGCTTCCCGAATGAGCTTGAGATGCCCTCGATGAATAGGTGAGAATGTCCCCCCAAGACAGATGTTGAAGCTTTCTCCTTCCACCATTGAAACTCTCCATCAGGCTATACTCATGATCAACCATAGAAGGGCCAAGAATCCTGCTCCCAGAAGTGGTAGATAATTCCAGAACTTCTTCTTCTTGAGCATCTTGTCCCATTCGGTCTGGCATCTTTCCGAGCATGTATCCTTGTCTGGTTGGACCGAGATGCCGCAATTGAAACAGTGCTTATGGGATTGGACATTTTCTTGGTAATATGTGATATTCCCGTTTTCTCCGCTTTTTTGCTGAAGGGGTCTTTTTTTCTTTGTTGATCCCTTTGGACCTTTTTTCTGCACCATCAGGAAACCTCCTTTTCATGGTAGATGATCGTACCATCGAATTGCTTACCATCAAGGCATGCTTTTACCGATCCAAGGTCCCTACCGTTCATGATGTAGGTTCTCAGATGTGCCCTGTGTATGATCTTCGCTGCGACCGGATCCATCACTGAATGGGATCCTGCTCCACTTGCAGTATCGGAAACCAGTTCAAGCAATTGCAGCGAGGTCATGGAATCGATCTTCTTCGCGTTCCTATCTTCATTCGGATCAGCAGTATATGCCCCGTTCACAGCGGTCAGATTAAGGAATGAATCAGCTTTCCATTTCTCTGCGATCAATGCTGCCACCGTATCCGTTGTATGGCCGGGATGGGTTCCACCGCCAATAACGATCCTGAAAGATCCGATGGCAATCAATGCTTCTTCGATGGAACCGATGGGAACTGGATGACATTCATCGGGGAGCCCCGAGATAAGAAGCCATGCGTTGAGCCTGGTCGCCTCGATCCCAACGCTATCAAGTGTTGCCTCATCTGACCCGAGTTCCCGTCCTATCCTTATATGGTCCCTTGCTGTTCTTCCACCACCAGTGATTATAATGATCCTGTGGTCTTTGGGCTGGGCCAGGAGGAGATCCCTGAATTCCATCAAGAACTTGGGATCATCCTCACCCCTGACCATTATCGAACCACCAAGGGAGATAACTGTCCTTTTCATGTAATGCCTCCTACCGGCTGATTGCGGGAAATGGATAAGCCTCCATATTAAACTTGGCGGGGCTTATTGGTCTAACAGATCGGTCACATCTCCCTGTGGGGGAGTTGATTGAGGTGCTGGAGCAGGGGGCGCTTCTTGAGGGCCAGGTGGAAGTCCAGGTGGGGCTCCTTCCTGCGTGGGTAATGTTCCTGCACCACCAAAGATATCATCAAGACCACTGCCCTCCTGTGGTGGCAGTAATGGTGTGTCGGGCGCAGCTGGAATTGCTCCGGACGTTGTCTGGCTCATTTCCGGAAGGTCGGCATACAGGTCCTGTCCTTCATATGTGGACCTCTGCATCTCTTCGGCCTTCTTTCTTCTTTCTTCCTCCTCCTTGGATTTCTTCATCGACCTCACAACAAGGAGTATGCCTATCACTGCAATTATCAGGATGATTATCGCGATGATGATGGCTACCCAGATCCAATTATTGGAATTGTCTGCATCCGGAGAAGGTTCGTTCCAAACAGTTGAATCAAGGGGTGAGAAGTCCTCTCCGTCTGCGGATCCATCACCATCTGTATCTCTTCTTCTGGGGTCGGTCCTGTTGAGGAATTCTTCATAGTTCTGAAGTCCGTCACCGTCGGAATCCACATCGGCATCATCAGGATCGTATTTGTCAAGGCCGTTCTCATCTTCCCATTTGTTGGTCATCCCATCATTATCGAAATCCTCATCGTCCTTGAAACCGCTGACGGTGATGTTCCTGGTCTCTTCAAGATAATTACCGGCATTATCTACGACCCTAAGGGTGATCATGTATGTGCCAGCAGTGGGGAAATCCCATCGGCCGTTCAATCCTACGAACTGTGGCTGGAAATATCCATCAGATGCATCAAAATCCCACTGATAGGTCAGAGTGTCGTTGTAGAGTGTATCCGGATCGAGAGCTACTCCAGCCGAGAATTCGATATTGTATAGGATCGGGAAAGATTGACCTTCTTCCGGTTTATCCACTGAGACATATAATGGTGGGTCGTTTACGTTCTCTATCCTGATCCTTATGGGGATGACCACTATTATATCCTGATCCAGCCCATCTATTATGATTATCTCGGTATCGAGAGGCGGTGTATCCGGTTCGTATGTTGCGTAGTAGCCATACTTCTTTTCCGCCCAGAAGTGGAAGTTCGCCTTGAAAGGATCATCCGGATCGATATCAAGATAGGTGTTGTTCAGAAGGGTTAGGTTACATTTGAATCCAACACTGTCCTGATATCCGATCTTCCTGTCAAGGTCGTCAACGATGATCGTCAGATTGAACTCCTCGTGCTCGTTGACAGTGAACTCATATCTTTCAGGTATGTGAGCCGGAATGTCAGTGATCGTGGTCGTCCCATTCGAAAGTGAAATAAAGAAAGGGGCATCATTCACGTTGGAAACATTGAACCAGAGAGTCCTGGATATATTGGCTTCTCCATCAGAAACCCACAAGGTCACCTCATGAGCTCCAACATGTTCGTTCTCCGGGAACCAGGATACGAGTCCTGTCTCACTTACATAGAGCCATTCCTCATCTGACGGGTCTTCATACTCGAAATAATAGTTGAGATATGCGGTATTTCCATCCGCTTCGTCATAAGCTTCAAGGGAGAACGATACTGTTGTTTCATCCTGGACCAGGGAGAATTCGAAGTCATCATCTGATTCGAACCTCTTTTGGACCGGTATGTATGGAATATCATTATCGGATTCGATGATGATGGTCAGCCTGAGAAGTGGATCACTGTATAGGATACCGTCACCAGCTCGGAGGAACATCTGATTGTATTCAAATTCGTTGTGATGGAAGTTCTTATCGGGTGTGATCAATAGTGACCAGTCCTGAGGGTTTGCAGATGATCCATTCTTCAGGTCAACCCTGAACAGTTTTCTATCCGGACTTTCCAGTGTCGAAGTTGTCACAAACGTGTTTGATTTGAAAGAGCGCATGGATATGTTCAAAATATCCGGTTGATAGCCTTCATCTACATCCAGGTCGTAGAACCAATCATATACGCCCTCGAAGTGTGTTGGAGTATCCTCCTTCACGTAAAGGGTCCTGTTCGCCTCGCTAAGGGCGATCTCCGGCCTTCTGTTGAATTGTTTGACCCTGAACAGGAATGTGTCATTGGATTTTGGAGAGTTCTTCCCCGGTGGGTCCGTGTTCTTATCATACATGTAGAACTTGATCTCGTGATCACCCTGTATCACATCCGGATGGACCTGGATCTCGAACTCATACCAACCATAAGTGTTGTTATCCGGGTCCTGTTCCGGCGCATTGATAACTGTCAACGGTAATCCGATGGGTGTGAAATCCACCTCTATCTTTGTAAGGTCCCAGTTCCCATCAAGGTCCTCGATGGTCAGGTTCACTATTGCAAAGTTATCTTTGTTCAGGACAGGGGAAGGTGTGACCGTGACCCTGACCTTTGATGGAGGATTGTTCGGTGGGAATGTTGTGAATCCAACTCTGACCACATCTCCGACGTAGACCACGTCATCGTGTCCACCTGCATCGTTGTCAAAGTTCCCGACTGCAACGTCCTTGATGGTCTGGTATGGAAGCTGCGAGGATGGGGTCTCGAACAGTTTCAAGTCGTATAATCCGTAGGGGACAAATTGTTTGGCGCCAAGGAGAGATAGTCCATAGCCATCTATCGCATCATACCATTGTCCATCGGGGGGTCCGGTCTGGTCCTGTTTCGTGAAACAGACCACATCATCCCTTGCGGTCTTATCGAAATCACCAACGGCAATTCCCCTTATCATGAAATCACCGATCTGGGAATAGACCGAAACTGGATCCACGAAATTCCTATTATCCGTGGCCCGAATGAGGTAGACGCCCGTATCGCCGAATGCGGGACCAGTTCCACCATTCCTGTTATTTGTGAGTAAAATATCCGGGAGTGCATTTCCAGCGAACTCACCTATTGCAATGGCATATGGGAG
>JAUVCN010000119.1 GCA_030595715.1 Thermoplasmatales archaeon | reverse complement strand
CTCAGGAGCCTGCCCCCGTTCCACAACCAGAGCTACCGGCACCTCCCGTACCCGAACAGCCGAAGGCTCCATTAACGGAATCTTCACAACCACCGGAACCGGCCGAGGCGGTTGGCCCCCCTCAGGACCCACCACTGGCCCCACAACCTGAACCCCCGGCGCAACCTGAAACTCCACCACCTACGCCTGCTCAGGAGCCTATTGAAAATCAGCAGAGCTGACCGATCAGTGGTTCCGCTCGATGAGCTCATTGTGCAATTATGGTATCGGACCAGAGCACCTTATTTTCAGGTATAAATGTAACGACCACCTGATACGTACTGCCAGGATATGGGTCCCAGGTGGGAGAACTGAAGACAATTTGATCGCCCGCCCACGCTTCTCCAGTAGTGGTGGTCAATGAGGCTCCATCAACCTTGACCGAGAGGTCGTTCCAATCCCATGTACTTGAGATCATCTCAAACGTAAGCGTATTGGCATCCGCATCGATCTCCCCTTTCGCGTTTAAGATATCTACTGGTCCACCATCGCTTTCGGTTAAACTCGAGGCCCACAGGAATGTGATTCCTGCGAATACAACCGTTCCGACCACCGCTAACCCCACCAGGATCCCGATAACTATCAGGACGATCGCAACCGTCGACATCGATTTCTTCTCTTCTCCAATTCCCTCTTCCATAGTCATTCCTCTACGTCCCGATGGGCATAATTTATTAGAAATCTTCCGGTCCAGCCGTGGCAGGCCACCTGGAACGGAACACTACCCGGCCCTATACCCCGATCATTACCGATCATCTGTAATTCTTGATGGCGTCCAGGACCTGTGCTATCTCCCTTCTCTTGAGCCCTTTCACCCTTGACAGCTTCGCCGGATCGATAGCGAGGACCCTGCCCAGATCACCATATCCCGCCTTGACCAGTTTGTTGCAGATCTCCGGGGATAGCTTTAGCTTGCTTCCGATCTCCTTCTTTCCGCTGAGGTTTCGGGTCTTCTCCTTGATCCTGCCGTCCTCCACATAGAGCTGACGCTGAGTCGCCTTGGCGATAGAGATATCATGGGTCACCACGATCACGGTCGTCCCGGTATTATGGTTGAGCTCGCCAAGGAGCTTCATGATGCTCTTGCCCGTTCTGGAATCGAGGTTTCCAGTGGGCTCATCTGCGAGGACCACCGATGGATCGTTCGCAAGGGCCCTGGCGATCGCAACCCTCTGCTTCTCCCCTCCGCTCATCTCCTTTGGTTTGTGGTTCCACCTATCCTTCAATCCCACGGTGCCGAGAAGCTTCATGGCCCTATCTCTTCTCTCCTTCGGGGTCATCTTGAGGTTCTCCATTGGCAGCTCCACGTTCTCGACCGCGTTGAGGATCGGCAGTAGGTTGAAGCTCTGAAAGATGAAGCCGATCTTCTCCCTTCGGATCCTTGAGAGCTCCCCGTCCCCCTGTTTCTCGACGTCCACCCCATCCAGGACAAGCTTGCCCGATGTCGGGCGGTCAAGACATCCCAGGATGTTGAGCAGAGTGGACTTCCCCGATCCGGAGGGGCCCCTGATGGAGATGTACTCCCCTGCCTCGATCGTCAGGTTAACATCGTCCAAGGCTCGAACCTGGTTCCTTGTGCCGTACACTTTCGTTATACCCGTTGCCTTGATGATCTCACTCATGTCTCATCGCCTCCACTGGACTCTTTATAGACGCAATGAACGCAGGGTACAGGCTTCCGATCATGCCCAGAAAGAGCATTGCCATCATTCCCAGTATGATTATGGTGATCGAGGGTGGGGCGGAGGATGCCGCTTCCGAGGAGGGAAGCAGTATGCTGCTTATGATGGGGGAACCCAACCAGCCCACAAGGATACCGACAGCTCCACCGATCATTGCAAGGATCATGCCCTCGGTCATTATCTGGAGCATGATGCTCGGACGGGTGAAACCCAGAGCCTTCATGGTCCCGATCTCCTGCGTCCGCTCTTTGACAGTATACAGCAATATGAACAGGACGATCAGGCCCGACATCGCGATGGATATCAGAAGGATCACGTTACCCGTGGATTCTATCTTCTCCATGTCGCTCTCAAGGGAGATGATCTGCTCGTCGGTGGTCTTTTCCATGTTCTCCACCCTCCTTGCGCTCAGCTCCAGGTTGGAGACCACCCGGTAATCAGGAAAATATCCCTGCAGGAGGCTCACAAGCCCATCCAGGACGGATACGTTCGTCGCGTAGACCTTGATATTCTGGAACTCGTTGAACTCAAGGCCTGTGAGCTCCTGTGCGTCCCGTATGGACATATAGACCAGGTTGTTCTGATAAGTGGAGGAGTATATGCCTATGACCAGGAACTGCTTCCCATCGATCGTTATCGTGTCCCCCTGTTCGGCGTTGAAGAAGTCCTTCAGCTCCTCGCTGATCAGCACCTTGTTCGTCTCGCCCGGGAGAAGGTTCCTGCCTTCCACGATGTCTGAAGGAAGGAGGTCGTAATTGTCCATCAACTCCTTTTCAAGTGGGACGCCCGTGATTATGTAATCGAACATGGAGGTCATTCCGCCGGAGCCCCCAAGGCTGTCAAATCGCTCCTTGAGGCTTTTCCTCTCCTCCATACTTAAGGACTGTGGATCGAAATCCCCGTATGCCTTGGTCACTTCGGGTATCGCCACATCCACCACATCAAGGGACTCTATCTCATCCAGATAGGTGTCGGGGATCCCCACCACTCCCGTGCTCACGGATGAACGCTGGTGGGCTGAAACCGATATCAGAAGAAGGTCATCCTGGCTCTCTTCCACCAGCTGGACCATCGTATCCTCGTAATCTTTTATCATCTCTTCCGTATTCTCGTTGGATGCCAGGATCGATGAGTATACCGACAGCATGGTTGCCATCGAAAGACATAGAAGCCCCACCACCAGGTATGTCCTCATCCTCTTTCTCCAAACGTTCCGAAATGCCCTGTTGAACATGCCCAAATGGATCACTCCTTTCTCATGTGCTGATATTTTGATGGAAGAGACAGGGTCATACCATATCTGTTTCCACTCCCTCAGAAGAGGAAGTATATAACCACCTTATGGAACGATTCTTTAATTTTAGTACGATCATTGAATTTTTATCTGATCCTGTGGTGAACAGCGTTATTCAGCATTCGGTGTTATCCTCCGACCGATGGCGGCATCCAGAGGTGAGACGGTAACAAATCTAAAGGTTTGTTCCACATACAAGTTATATTAACGATGTGTTTTTCATCATCATGCTGAAGGGCGTACCGATCGCACTATCTCTCCTGATACTCCTTCTGCCAATGGCTCAGACCGTACTTGGCCAGGATAGCTGGGACCCGGAAGAAGGGGCCGCTCCATTCCCTTATCACGATGGTATTGATAACAGCACTGCGGTGAACTACGAGGACTCTTTCTCACTCTTTTTCAACAACCACACTCCAAGGTTCGATCTTCTGGGGAGATCGAAACCAAGGGGATTCTCCTTCGAGATGATAGAGCTGACCCACAGGAGCTCAAGGGGCATCGACATTATCAATATCACCAGGGAGAGGTGGAACCTCTCGGTCGACCCCCTGGACCATGCCTTCTCCTATCGAACGAAGGCGATCTGGCATAACACGGGGATATCGGGCATGAACGTGACCGATATATCACTCCGCTTTCAGCCCGTCTGGGAGGGAGATACCCGTAGACTGGAGTACGACATAAACCTCACGAACAACCTCACGGCGGGCGAGCTGACCCTCAGCTGGATGTTCAGAATAAACCGACTCATGAAGCCGCCCCACGAGAGGGACCTGGAGAGGACATGGGAGCCCAGGTTCTGGAACAACAACCTGACGCTCAACGATTCAAGAGGTGAGAGACTGGCAAGGGTGGTCTGGGAAAAGAGGGCTGAGCTCCTCTTCGAGAACGGAAGCTCTTATGTCGACGTCGAACCGAATGAACAGGTTGGCGAGGAGGCGATCCTCGTCGATCAGAAGATAGACGTGACCCAGGAGGTCAAAGGGGTCCAGAGCAGCGGTGTGATAGAGATCTTCGAGGGATTGCTGAACTCGTTCATCGAGGCGGGCGAGGAGGCTGTTGATTATGCCATGGACCACATTTATTCGTTGATGATGGGAACCTCCATCGGCCTTATCCTGATCATGATCGCCTTTATCACGATCGTGAGGACGAGGAATGATAAAGATCCAGAATATGAGCTCGATTACAGAAGGAGCAGATATTATAACCGCTAGGAGATCGCATCCATTACCTTGTCCATCAAGGTATGGCGGTACATTACCAGGAGGGTTCCAACGGCCTCCTCATCTTGGACGAAATATCTCCTCTTCCTGCCCTCTACCTTGAGGTCGATTATCCCTGCAGAGACCATTCTCCTCAGATGGTAGGATAGGTTCGGGCCCGTGAAATCGAAGGAGCCCAGGATGTCTGTAGGGGTGGAATGGGGATTATCCAGAAGGAATAACACGATATCCCGGGGGATCTCCTTTCGCAGGATGGACATGATCCTGCGCTCCTCCCTGGAGAAAATGTCCCTTACGAAGAACCTTGCATTCCCCGATAGCTCCTCTTTGGTGATCATCTCCCCTTTGATCAGCCTGTCGAGATGATACTCCAGCTGGCCGATCGGGAGGTCCATATCCCTCTGTATCTCCCTGAAATGGATGCCGGGATTGGCCTTGATATGGTGAAAGATCCCTCTCCTTGCCGGAAGGTCCAGAAGGGCATCCTTCACCTCTTTACCCTCCACGTTATCAGAGACAATGCAAGGAAGAGAAGTCCCATCCCCCAACCGATATAGACCACGATCCTTGTCAATGAAAGGGGGCCCAATATGATCAGGAGCCAAGTAATGGAAGATATCAATATGAGCATGCCCGAGATCAACATGATCATGGGGCCTATCCCTCCCCTGTAGCGGTGGATGACGATGGACAGGGCGATCTCAATGATCGAAACGACCAGCAGTATCCCCGAGAGAATATCAAAAGCAAATATTTCCATGCCGAATGGCCTAATCAATTGAAGGGGATTAAACCTTTCTGGATTCACTATCTATCGCCATCAAGTAAAAAGAGGCGCAGGTGGGCAGCCTGGCCTTACGTGAGAAGATAGACACCATCAAGTATTGATGAATTTGAGGAGTCATTACTGTCCATTGATCATATATACTATTAACGACCCAGTCACTCTGATAACGTTTGCCATAATACACCTATATGCCCAAGTTGATATCCTCCATGAACATAGCAGGAGGAATTGAATGAGGGGCAAGGGGTTAAGTGCTGTTATTATCGCAATTTGCTTCATAATGATGCCATTTGGGATGATCGATGCAGAAGATAGGGAACTACCAACAAGGTCCAGTTTCCTTTATGTTGGGTCCGACCAGGAATACCAGAGTATTCAGGATGCATTGGATAATGCGACAGATGGAGATACCATCAGGATTTATAGCGGAACCTATTCCGGGCCTGTTATTGTCAACAGATCAGTATCGATAATCGGAAATGGGACCCGAAATTCCATTATTAAACCGACTGAAACTGCAGTAAGATATAATGATCTTCTCACGATCACCGCAGACAGGACCGTGATCAAAGGTATCACCTTTACAGGAAAAGTTGATGGGTTCTTCAACGGGGTGAAGGTTCTTTCCTCAAATAATTCAATTGAGAATTGTCATTTCGAGAATTGTATTTCGGCATTGATCATAAGAGGAGAATGGAATCGGGTCTCCAATAATACCATAATTGACAGCGGCATTGGATCGGCCTATTACGATAGAATGGAGAACTTGAGCTCTTATTATGATCCTACTGGCAAATATCCAATTGGCGTTTGGAAATTCGAAGAGGAAGGCTGGAATGGGTCTCAAGGAGAGGTTAAGGACAGTGCATTCTTGAAAGATAATGGAACCACCTATAATGATGTCGATCAGGTTCTTTCCGGAAATAATGGAAAGGTCGCGAATTTTTCGGGAAATGGAACCTATATCGACCTTGGAAATTCAACAAAATATAATTTTGGAGATGGAGGCTTCACTGCTTCTGCCTGGATATGGCTGTCAAAGAATGCACTGGTAAATCCACCCACACCGGGAAATTATGGGAACAAGATAATCCAGAAAAGGGGAGGGGCGGATGGCAGTTGGGGTCAAAAATCGGGATGGATGATGGCAGTCCAGAAGGTTGACGACACGGTCAGGATAAAGAATACCGGAGTTGATGATGGAAATGGAGGATATATCCAGTTGGGAAATATGGAGTATATTGGGGATCTGGAAACCTGGATACATATGGCGATGGTATGGGATGGGACCAATCTCTCGGTGATGATTAACGGAGGGGAATATTTCTTCTCAAAGTCAAATCCTGATATGGGGGAGATCGACAACGACCTGAATCTGACAATTGGCGCACATTGGAACTCTCCCACATTTCAAGACCAGTTCTTCTATGGTATGATAGACGAGGTGAAGGTCTACAACCGGTCAGTATCCAAGGGAGAGATAAGAGCAGATTATAACGGAAGAACAATAGGAGCTGTCAGGATCTCAGATGGATCCTCGAACCTCATCCAGAACAACACGATCGATCCAGTAAATGCCACGGGTATAATCCTGGAAAACAGCGACGATAATGAGATCCTGAAGAACAAGATCGGCAATAGTTCCGACCTCTGCGTGTGGTTAAGGGAGGGAACGCATAACAATGAGATCATTGAGAACAGGTTCACAGGAAGGCCTGGCAATACTACTTCCGAGTGCGTCGATGATGGCACAAATAATATCTGGAATGATGATCAGATAGGCAATTATTGGGAGGACCATCAATCACCAGACATCAATGGTGATGGTATTGTGGATATCCCTAGGAACATATCTGGTTCAGCAGGAGCAAAGGATAATTATCCGATCACGATCTGCAGTGTAAACAGACCTCCAAAGGTCCATGACAACTTCAATCATACTGCGGTGGTGGATGTTGAATATAATACGTCCATCTACGCAACCGACCTTGATCGAGATCCCTTGACCTTCTCGCTTCTAACAAATGCCACATGGTTGGATCTGATTGATGATCGACTTGTTGGTACACCAGATCAATATGATATCGGCCGGTATTTTGTGAACATCACCGCGAATGATACATTCCAGAAATCATCGTTGAACTTTACTTTGAACGTCGTTGATGAGGACCAGGGCACCTCTGATCCTCCCACCAATGAAACAGATCCACCTGAAAATAATACAGACCCGGTCGATGATAATTCCACAGAGGTTCCAGGCAACGACACCCAAGGAGATCAGACCAATGTGACCAATGATCTGGACCTTTCCGAGGCCTTTCCAATGGGTATTGATCCTGATGATGTGGAGATGGAAACCACTGGAGGTATCGAGATAGAGTACTCCGAAGAAGAGGGATTTACCATTAATTATAACGGGGAATGGGGTGGCGTTGATGAACTCCGGATCCATTCAAAAGATGATGCCTGGGAAGGGACGTACAAAGTGATCCTCCTATCAGGGAGCAACACCAACAGCGTCTATGTAAATTTTGACGATGGGGAGGAACAGTACCTCATAGTGTTGGTCGATCCGGACATGAACCTCATAGAGCCTTTGACGGTCCAATGGTTCAACAAGGAGGGCGATCTTCTTGGAGAGGGAAGGATCGTTAAGTTTGACCTTCCTCCGGGGGAACATGACCTGATATTGAGAATAGAGGATGGAAATAGCAGGATCATCGAGAGGGCCTATTCTATTCACGTGAAAGACGGTCGGGACCCGGACAAAACACACATCATTCCAGTAATTGTCATTTCATTGGTTATCCTCCTGATCATCATGATAGTACTTGTTTTCAGCTTCTATAAAAACAGGACCCACCGTAGAAACAGGGAGGAATATACTGAAGGGTCGATCCGGGAGCCGATGGTGCACCCCTTGGGGTTCTCTGTTCCGGCGCCTGGTGGGATGTCCGAACCACAGCTCGAGATCGATCCGGAGATAACGGCCGGACCTCTGTTTCCAGACCTTGAATTATCTGAGAATTGTGGAGGCAGAAGATTGAATGATCGTCCGGATCCCATTCAGCCAGGATCGATCGAATCCTTAATTTCAGAATCCTTTGATCATGAAGACCTTCAGGACATGGGGATGTCTGATAGGGAAATCATTAAGGGCCTTGAGAACAGATTGGAAAAAGGAGAGATCACAGAAGATACCTATTATAGGATCATCGAGGCCCTTGATGAGGAATGAAAAGAGGATTCTGGATGAGGAAAGGAAAGAATGAGGAGACGGAGATTCGAAGTTCCCTCCTTGACCATATATATCATGATCCGGGAGTGGCATTTCCCAGATTGAGGACCATCTTCAAGATGGAGCCAAGCACTTTAAGATATCATCTCGAACATCTTGAGAGACGAGGAAGGATAGTGAAGAAGAAGATAGATGGAAAGAGATGCTATTTCACACCTGACCATATCATCTCCTCTGATGGGACCTCTTATGATCCTTCCCTGATGACAAAAGAACAGGCAAAGGTTCTTTCCGAGATTAAAAGGGACCCCGGTATAATCTGGAGGGATCTGTTGATCTCTACAGGTCTGAACAGAAAAGATCTATCCTCGGTAATCAAGGACCTCAGAGAATTTGAATTGATCTTCAGTTATAAGAACGGAGGACACGTACATTTCCGGTTGGCGTCTATGGATCAGATAAGGAAAAGGGTCCACAGATTATTGATGGTAAGACTTGCAAAAGGTGAGATGGACGAAAGCACCTTTCTGTTCCTGGAGGGTGAACTCTGCAACAGATCATGATGTATTATTGATAACTAACATGCTAATTAACCGGTAAAGCAAAGATATTTCAAAGGTCGCTGTTGATTAAGAATGGGCCAGCCCGGATATTTGACTAAAGGTGATGAAATGTGTTTACCAACTCCTTTAGTCATATCAATGTTGAGATAATGTTCAGATCGGGCTGGCCCACCAGCTCCGCTTTCAAGTTGTTTAAAAATGCTGGTGGGCCAGCCCGTTCAACCTGCGGTTGAATGACACCAATATAACGCTGACTTATTAGGGTGTCAGACCTTGTGAAAATCAACTTATC
>JAUVCN010000149.1 GCA_030595715.1 Thermoplasmatales archaeon | reverse complement strand
CACTGGTAATAGGGTCAGCTGGAAAATATCAGAATATACCGCTTTTCCACCACTATCAGTGGCCGATACCTGAATATTCGCTGTTCCGTACCAGTTATCATCCTTGGTCGCATCCACGCCTAGATATACCTTTCCCTCTCTTGTAGGCTTCTTCGTGAGGAACACCTCAATGTGTTCTTCCTGATCGTTCATCTGAACAATGTAGGTAAGGTCCTCTGAGTCCTCATCCACATCATGGAAATAATCGGATATCGCAACGACCTCATCGTCAACAACACCCTCTTCGATCTCTATCTCAGGGATCATATCCACGGACGGCCTGTAATTTGGTTTTATCCCATCAAGTGAAAGATCTGAAAGGGTAACGTTTCCCTCACCATTTGCAGTTATATTTATCGGGATATACGTTACTCCCCCATCGATCCTGAATGGTACCAGTGATACGAGCTCGTTCAGGGTAGTATCGGTGGCAGGGTTGTAATAAACATCGGCCGTATAATCATATAGTATCTCTATGTCCGAGAGAGTGATATCAGTCCCCTCTGTAGCATCGAACTGGATCGGCACATAGGTGAACTCATTACCATACTGATCCACCACATCAGGATAATGGGTTCTCAGGTAGGTGTTGATGCTGTTCTGGAAACCGGTAAGGTAATACATTTCCCCACCTGGAAAAGCTCCAGGATATGATTTCTCCATGATACCGTCATCGGCGATATCGACTGTATGGTTGATCGTTGGATCAGGATACTGAAGCAGTATGGATGGTCTGTAAGCTGTGGATGAATATCTTGGGCTGTACATCTGGCCATACCTATAGTAATAATAATAACTCGCTGAGCCGGAACTGGTTGAATATCCATTCTGATAATCATCTCTATCATGCTCTGAGGTCATCATCATCATCAACCCATTGTTGTTGATCGACCCGTCCTTCCACCCCATGAATAGATCTGTTATATCCATTACGGGATAAAACATCCTGGCGCTATAACTTGATCCATGGTATTCTCCACCATCCCATGTTCCAACAGGAGTTGTATCATAGCCCGGATGCCTAGAATTATATGAGGATGAGGAGCTGACCCTATACGAGTAATCTGAAGGAAGCCATCCGTTCAACTGATGGGCTTGATATGTTCTGGGCATGCTGTGATATCTCCCCGTGTAACCCGATGGGGACCCGTATTGAGGGTATATCCTTATAGGTGCTTTCAATGCCACAGATGCAAGTGTTTTCCCGGGCGGTAGGGTGAAGCTGGAATCGTCTGGATCGAACTTTAGGTAACCTCGATGGTACGGATACCCACTGTAACCCCCACTGGCCAGGGGTTGATTGTAGTATCCGGGCATCATATAATTTCCAGCCGATCTGTATCCATAAAGATAACCATACCCGTAGCTGCCATAATAATAGGTATAGTAGTAAGAGTATCCCCAATCTATCCCACTTATGCCCGTATCGAGCTTAACCTCGAAATCGGCAACACCCGTGGATTCAACTGTAATATTCGTGGAGGTCACTACAGCTTTACTGGGTAATTTCAGATAGGCGGTATTGGTCCCGGGATCGGATGGAACAACCACCAACGAGGTCCTATCGTTCATATTCGAATCCTTGATGAGGAACTGTTCCCCCCAGTTACCAGAGCCTGCCCCTCCAAAGTAGTACTCGTATCTGTCATTGTTGCCAATATCAAGATACACCTCGGATAGATACTCGCCATCAGGAGACGGTCCGGCTGTTACTCTCATTCTGATGTCGTTATAAGTCGCATTGTTGTAAACCATCAGGCTGACCGTATCGTTGTATCCATCCTCAATGGGAATGGTCGGAGCGGATACGGCGATCATCTGATCATCCGTCTCGACGTAGAAATCGACGGTGTCGATCGTCTTATCCTCACTGGTAACCAGATTTGCCATTGCTGACATAATAAAAATACCCAAAATGCCGATAATGAGAAGCTTCCTCATTTTGTCCCTCCTATAAAACCTTTGGACCTCTAAAAGTCCATATGAAACGCATATCAAATCATCAAATCCACATATAACCTTTTTCCTCTCCACTTTTCATCTTATATAAAACATGGTGTCGAAACAGACCTGGCCAACTATGTACTAATTATCTTTTACAAAATGATCCCAATACTTAAAACCAATAGCGATAGATATAAGGCCAGATTAATAAGAGCGACAAAAGAAATTGCTATCAAGAATAAGACCCACCATGGGGGAAACCAGGATCGTGTTTCCCGATCACCAAGAACGATCGGTATCGGCCCTATGAACAAAATTCCTCCAGCCAATTTTTTTTGATCTTTCATCCCCTTGTTTTTCATATCCCTTGCGTTGGAGGGGGCCAGATCATATTTTGATCTAAAATAGACGATCAAAAGCCAGATCATCCCTATGAGGAACAGGGCGATCGATATGAAAGCCAACAACCCCTTACCAACAATTACCGGGACAATAAAAATAAGCAACACCTTGATCGAACCCGTCCAAATTGAGAATATAATACCGATAAGCCCTAAAAGGAGCACCAGCAAGGGACCTGCGAAATTCCGTTTTCTCGTCATTATCACCTCGATCATCGAAACGACCATTCTCCTACCTCAGGCCGATGATTGGCCGATAATTGGATGTTAAGTTAATCAAACATTATTTATATCAATCCTTCCCATATAAATTTGGAGGGTAAATTTTGGAAGAAGAAGAAAATCCATTCTTGATAAATAAGAAAGTGGACGAAAAACCAAAGGCAGACGATAAGCCATCAGAGGATTTCATGGTAGATTTCATGGTGACTACCGAGGAAGCAGCTTCACTGAAGGACAGAAAACTTGAGCTCAACTCACCCAAGCCACATCTCGAGGAAGCGGGTACGCCGGTCTGGGACAGAAAACACGAGGACCTCGAGAATCCTTCCGAGGAGATCGTTACACACGACGAATGAAACCTGCGATGAAGCAGAAAGTATAATAGACCCGCCCAAATTAACCGTCCATGGACCATGTTCTTATTACAGCCATCGGGCCCCCTGAATGGGTTCGTGAACTTGGCAAATCAAGTTCGGAAACCTCCTTTTCTGTCTACGTTGGTAAGAAAGACGATGTGATCGTAACTTTAGCCTATCCCTCCAAGTATCCAGATAAGATATGGTCCCTTCTTTTCTCCATTGAACTGGGTAGCGAGATCTATCTGTATGTCGATAAGATGGACCGAACTATGGGCGAGATAATAATCACCCTCGACCTGCTGAACAAGGATAATGGCAGGGTATTCATCCACCCCGAGGTCGATAGGGACCTTTTCAAGGCCATGGTCGAGGGTACCGTGGTTGAGAAATATGGCAATTTCGATGGGGAGGCTTCATCCCTGAGGGAGAGATTGTTCGAGATCCCTCCCGTTGAACCGAAGGGAGGATCCATGGTCGTTTTGGACCAGGCCTTCAGCGTCAAGGGTGTTGGAACTGTCGTACTTGGATTTGTCAAAGAGGGAAAGATCAACAAACACCAGGAGATGCTCGCCTATCCCGGAGGCAAGAGGTCTGTCATCCGATCCATACAGATCCATGACAAGGACCATAATGAGGCGCCCATTGGCGCACGCGTCGGATTGGCCATGAAGAATATCGATCCAGATGACCTTCCCAGGGGTTCCATACTGGCCTCGGCAAATGGTAATTTCGAAGTGGGGGATGAGCTGGAGATCCTTGTGACCATCTCCGACCATTGGAAGGAACCCATCTCTGCCGAGATGCGCTTTCACCTCAGCCTGTCACTTCAGTTCGTACCTTTCTTGATCGAGTCCATCAGGAGCGAGGATGATTCCGACAATAAGATTTGGAAAATTAGATCCGAATCTCCAATATGGTACAGAAAAAATGATCGGATATCTCTCGTATTCCTTGACTCAAAGAGCTTTCGGGTCTTTGGGTCCGCCGAAATAATTTAGATAGTTTGACGCCTTTCCCCACACAGGGAAAGAACACATAGGGGGCAGAGAGAAATATGATGGAGATCGGGCTTGTTGGAAAGCCGAATGTGGGTAAGTCAACCTTCTTCGAAGCATCTACGTTGGCAGGTGCGGAGATCGCCAATTACCCGTTTACCACGATCAAGGCGAATATGGGCATGGCGGCTATCAGGGGTAGGTGCCCATGCACCGATCTGGATGTTATCTGCTCTCCAAAGAATTCCACTTGCAGGGGCGGAACGCGTATCATCCCCATCGAGCTTCTCGATGTGGCAGGCCTTGTACCCGGTGCCCATTCAGGGAAGGGGCTTGGAAATCAGTTCCTGGATGATCTGAGGCAGGCGAACGCCTTGATCCACGTCGTGGATATCTCCGGCTCCACTGATGAGGAAGGCAATCCTGTTGACAGAGGTTCACACGACCCCATGGGCGATATGGAATTCCTGGAGCGTGAGATCGATTTCTGGTTCGACAATATCATCAGCAGGGATTGGACGAAGTTAAGCCGTACCACGGAATCAATGCACGGCAAGATAGAAGTGGGACTTAGCGAGAAGATATCCGGACTGGGGATCAACGTACATCAGATCTTCGATTCGATAATCGAACTTGGGCTGGATAGGGACAAACCTACCAAATGGTCCGAGGAGGACCTGTTCTCCCTGGCATCTACCTTGAGAAAACGGGCCAAACCCATGATCATCGCAGCCAATAAGGCAGATAGATTGGATGAGAACGATGTTAAAAAGCTTCCTGAGAAGGTGAACAATATATCCATCATCCCCACCTTTGCAGAGGCCGAGCTCGCGTTGAAGAGGGCGGAACATGCAGGGATGTTGGATTATCTCCCGGGGGAGGGAGAGTTCAAGATCAAGGACCCCTCCTCTTTAAGCCAGGCTCAGACGAAAGGATTGGATCGTATAGAGGCCATTTTGAACACCTATGGATCCACAAATGTCCAGAAGGTGTTGGAGAGTGCAACTTACGATCTGTTGAATTTGATCGTCGTTTACCCGGTGGAGGATGAACACAAGTATACGGATCATGACGGAAGAATACTCCCAGATGCGCACCTTGTTCCACAGGGATCCTCTGCGAAAGAACTCGCCTACAAGGTTCACACGGATCTTGGGGACCATTTCATCAAAGCCGTCGACTGCCGTACTGATATGACGATAGGCCACGATCACCAGCTGAAAAATGGAGACGTGATCAAGATCCACGCTAACAGATGAGGAAATAACAAGGGGCATTCATATTGAGAACTCGTTTCTTGGCCGTAAGCGGACGCTACCGCAGAGAGGGTGATGGGGTAACTCTGGAGCTTTACGGCAGATGCGAGGATAATCGATCAATAACTGCCTTGTACCGCGATTTCTGGCCCTACTTCTATATCGTTGAACCAGGAGAGGAGGTCAAGCAGGACCTGAGTAACGATCCGATGGTCCGTGACCTTCGTGAGGAATCCCTCTGGGAGACTGGAGAGTACCGAAGCTGTCTGAGGGTTGAGATCACCTACCCCTTCGAGGTGCCCAAATACAGGAAAAAATGGCAGGATGAAGGGTACAGAATTCTTGCTGCGGACATACCCTTCATCTACAGATATTTCTACGATCTGGATCTGGGCGTCTACCTGGAGATCGAGGGACAGGAGGTGAATTCCGACAGATATTCAACGGATCTGGTTATGGATATCAGCGATATCAAGGCCGTGGAGCCTTTCGATGTGAGGCTGAAGGTCCTTTCATTCGATATTGAGAACTCCATCAAGACAGGAGAGATCTATACGATCGGCTATTCC
>JAUVCN010000116.1 GCA_030595715.1 Thermoplasmatales archaeon | reverse complement strand
TATGGACAGACCTTGCAAAATATGATCCGATCCCAACGATCATCGAATGGGATACGACCGAACTTGATCCGAATATATGGGAAGGAAGGCCCATATTACTCAGAATAAAGGCCTTTGATGAGATGATGAACAGGAATTCTACAGCTGTTCTGACATCCATATTCATCGATAACACCCCTCCTGACAGGTTAATTATTGATTCATCTCCCACCATAATAATCAATATTTCGATCTATCATCTCAGTGGGAAGACAGAACCAGGTGCATATGTTCAGGTATTGGATGAAGGTACGGTCCGGCTCGAGGTTCAAGCAGAACCCAACGGTGAATTCAGTGCATACATTCAACTTGAAAGTGGTGTGAATGAGTTCCAGGTACAGGTTTTTGATACTTGGGGTAACGGACCATTGATCGGCGACGACCTCCTTTACATAGTATTCGATGATATCGACCCTGTCCCTGTTATTGAATGGTCGGATAACATTACATCAAGATCGGTCCGGCTTACGGGAGAAGGATCGTTCGATCCCGGTCCGATCAGCCCATTGTCCGGGATCTCTGGATATTTCTGGAAGATCACATTCGCTGATGATGAATGGACCTTTGGCTATATGGATCCCATTTTGGACCTGAAGATACCGGGGATCTACGATGTCAGCCTCATGGTGACGGATCATGCGGGAAATCAGGTTCTTAAGGAACGGCAGATGCGTGTAGTGGATGGGATCGACCCGAAAATAATTCCGTTTAAGGATATTAGTATGGACGAGGATGAAGAGGTCGAGATAGTCCCCCTTGTTACCGATGACGACCTAGAGATCCAACTTTCCGGCAAATATAATTGGCTGATCGAGGGCCCCAGGACCTACCGGTCTTCTGAAAGGATCCTCCGGACCATCTTCGATACCCCTGGCATCTATCTGGCCCATCTGACCGTCACGGATACCGGAGGAAATTCAGCATCCAACTCATTTTCGATCAAAGTGAATGATACCACTCCTCCACTTGCCAATGCAGGGTTGGATCGAACTGTCATAAGAGGTCGGATCGTTACTATAAGTGCAGAAGGAACCATGGACAATTACCCAAATGGTTCTCATCAATTGGTATATGAGTGGGATATCGAAAGCCTTGATCTCCAGGGAAATGAGGTGGAATTCACATTCTTGGTTCACCTGCTTGGTGAGTTCAATGTCATTCTCAGAGTAACAGATGATAACGGCAACGTAGGTTCAGATGAGATGACCATGAAGGTGATAAGTGATGGGATATCACCTTATCTTATTCTTGCGGATCCGGAGAATGGAGCAACAAATACCACCATGGAAGGATCGATAGTTCTAATGTTCAGCGAGCCAATGGATATTGGAACTGTCTGGAATGGAGTTATGGTCAAAGATCATCTGGGCCTACATATGAACAAGGATGTGGAATGGTCAGATGATATGACCACCCTTACCGTCTATGTTGATGGATTCGAACGGGGACAAAGATACACAATAGAACTTCTCCCCGGTCTTACCGATCTTTCCGGTGAACCTATACAATATATTTCGATCTCGTTCACTGTCAGGGATGAGCTCAAAGTATTGGAAGCAAGAAGGACCTCTGGTCAGGATCTCTATGTGGACAATGTGATAAATGACCTTCCGACAACGATCGATCTGAAATTCACTACGGACCTGGAAGGGGATCAATTCGTTGAGATCATCGGACCATCCGACGGAAAGGCGATCCTCATACCCTTGATCCTCAAGGGGGATGGTCATTATTTGATCGCTATTCCCGAGGGTCTTCAGGATGGTGTCTACTCCATTTCCATATCCGATCTTGTATCGGCCGATGGTGAGAGTTTATCGGGTGAGGGCCAGTTATCTTTCGTTCTTGACATGGACCAAGGCGGTAGTTCTGATGGGAACAATATTGGTTCGAGTTTATTCCTGGTAACTATCATCATACTTGCCCTGTTATTTCCATTGACCATTGGCTTAATCAGTGTAGTTATTTTCATAAGGAACAAGAAAAAGGTCAATATGGGTATGAGTTCCTCTATTGATGAAAGATCGCAAGATGTGGACCCCCGTCCTCATAATGCCGATCCGGTTGGGGTAAGTTTCTATTCCGGGACGGGAAATGACAAATAGTAAAATGCAGTCTAAGATAAAATCAGGTAAGTGATGTCAGATGGTGGTTGACAGGAGAAGAAGAGGCAGAAAAGAAATAGATCCTTGGAAGTTTCTTTCATCTGCGGTATCCGGTATCTTCATGACCATCGGTGTTTTCCTGTTGCTTCTCGCTCTGGCCGAGATCATTGTTTACCTGATCGATAGTATCCTCAACGGAAATGAAAGCTATCTTGACTGGTGGTCGACCCCTTTGATGATGGTATTGATGTCCATACCTTTCTTTTTGGCATATATCTTCGTCAATCTTCCCAGATATGCTTTCTACCGGAAAATACAGGATAGTATCAGGGTCCCTGGAATGTCAAGGGAACCAAGAGATCGGTCCATGGACAAGATCGAGCTGGACTGATCGATCCAATCATCCTTAATCTAATTATTAACTAATTTCAAAGTATCCACTTGTGGGCATGAAAAACAGATCTATGTGAGATCGTTTTATTTATCATGATCCCGGATCAGTTGGACTCGATCCTTGGTGCCAGAAGGTACCTTGCATGACCGGTCTCTTCGGCAAAATCGAACTCCATTTTCAAGGGATAGCTGTTTCCAATGTTGATCACAATATCTCTATTTGGTCCAACCCCTTTCATTAGTTGGGTGAAATAATCCAATGAAAAGGAGCTCTTTGCAGCCTTTTCAAAATGGATCTCTTCGTACTCCTGACCCTTGTGAAGGTCCAGTGTCATCGAGGATAGGTCCTCCGATGATGTCATCACAAGCTTCTCCTCGGTGCAATCGAAGGTTATATGGTCAGAAATGGACGCAGATACCTTGAGCCCCTTTTGGAGTTCTCCTGAATTCAACTTCAATCCCACCGGTAAGGCCAGGTTCGGGACCTTTGGGTCCGAGAATCCTGAAGCATCAACAAGGGGTATCTTCAAGGTCAGGTTCGACATTGAGACAACGAGTCTATTATCAGAATCCAGTTTCATATGGACCATATCATCGCTTTTCGCTCCTTTGAGGTGCTCAAGCATCCTCTCAACGTTCAATCCCAATTCCATTGGCTCGATCTCATATTTTTCGAAAGCGTCCTTCGAAAGAGATAGGTCCACCATGGCAACATGGGCCGGATCTACAGCCTTCACATTCCAACCCTCCTCGCCTGCAGAGAGTTTGATCTCACCCACAATGGGGGTGAGGATCGAGAACACACTTTTCAAAGTCTCAACCTTAACATCCACTTCGAACATAACCATTCCCCAAAACTAACTATTTGAAATATCCAGTTATCAGGGAAGCCAATTATATACTTTATGTCCAGGATGCCAAATATATGCGATACTACTCCTCTTTTTCACACTTCTTTTTTCTATTGAACCCGGAATCCTTGATATCCATGATGAACGCCCTCAGGAGGGAGATCCCCATGACAAGGATGATTATCAAGATAATGGGGACATAGGTCATCCCCATCAATGATATACTCCTTCCATCTTCCTGATGATCATTCAACTCGAGTGAAAGATCGGTCAACTCCATCGATCTGCCATTTGAAGAGACAATTATCATGAGGTGGGCGGTCACATTTTTAAAGTCAATATCTACTGATGCGATAACATTTCCCTTATGATCTGGATGGACCTCGGTGATCGGATGAAGAATGTCCTCTGACATGTCCTTGATCCAGATATTCAGGTTGTCATTTCCTCTCCACTCAATATCAAAGGAAAACCTCGATCTGATCGTCCCGTTCTCATTTGTTCTGAAATTTGCATATCTCAGGTCCATATCCAGATCATTCTGGAGCGTCCCGCCCCAATCATGGTCGAAAACCTTTTTGAAATAGGAAGACAGTTCCGATGATTCCATTAACAGACCAACTTCTCGGTTTTCAAGCCCGGAAGTGGGTCCCCAGTTGAATGATGATATCCAGACCTTGCTACCATCGATGATCACCCCTTTGTTATGGATAAGAGAGATCTCTCCGAAGGGGTCCTTTCTCGGAGTTGGATGAAGCCTGACCTGAAGATGATCCCCGATCCCCCTGAGATCCGCCTCTTTTTCGATCTCATTCCGCACATATCCATTATCCGGTTGGCCGTCACCATTGAAATCCGACCCATCAAGCAGGATCTTTACATAAACGCCTCTTCCTGCTGCATTGTAGATCTCTGCTAGGTAAGGATTGGGAACAGGCCCCCCATGATGGTCGATCCCCCAGCTGGACGTGACAGAATTCCCACTATCGTGTCCGGTCAATGAGAAATCGAGGTCGATGTCAAGTAGTTCCATATCGATCGATAGTTCGGCTTCTTTCAAGGATGTGATAAGTGGATTTTCGGGAGTTGATATGTGATCCGGACAAAGGAGCAGTTGAGCCTTCGCATCCTGTATCTCATCCGATGATCCGAATCGAGGGCCCATTGAGTTCTTGTCGGGATCAGAGACTGTGATGTATGACCTCAGTTCTACCGAGAGATGTTGCTCTTCAACGGCATTTATCATCATGTCTGGGCCGTTCCAATCCAACATGAACAATCCGTCCATGGAAGCTGCCAATTCCCGGGAAACTAACGATACGATCCAACCTCTTGTTGATCCTATCTGGCTGTGGTCTATCGGGAAGGAACTATCCTTGAAATTATCGGTTGACACAATAACCTTTTCTCCATCGAGAACAAGATATTTTGCATGGTCGAATCGGTATCTATCTCTGATATCATTGGCAATGTCGTTCTTCATCCATCTCACTTCGATACCGCGATCCGTCATCCTGTCCGCAAGCACCTCTGAACTGTAGGATGTTCCACCCACCGGCCCTCCTTCGAGTATCACAAGAACATCAACGCCTCTTTCCCTCGCACCGATCAGAGCTCTCACCATCCATTCCGATGTCATCTGATATACGTTGATATGGATACTATCCCTTGAATCGGAAATTGCATCTCGAATGATCTCACTGCCTGAATAGGGGCAGATCCCTCCCTTCACAGAGGATAAGGAGATCACATCTGATCTTTCAAACCATGATTGCCCCGGGAAGAACGGTCTCATGGACATCCAATCTGATCCTGAGTTCGTGTCAATGGGATATTCCTGATACCAGCTGGCTGTTCGATGTAATATCTTCCCCCATCCCGATCCATTGGCAGGATCACCGTTCCACACGCCTCCATCGTAATGCATCCAGATGTTATCCCATATGATATCACCGTACAGGACTACATCGACGATCCTTCCTTCCTCATCCCTCAATGAGATCGAATCATGTGAATTTGCCATCCTGATATCTCCATATGCAAGAGGGATCATTGTCTCGACCGATGAATTATATATCACAAGGTCTGCATGGAAACCGAACTGGAACCTGAACCTTCCTCCATCTCTTGCGATCCAGATGTCGGAATCAGGTCCCAAGATGGTTCCTGTGGGGAATGAGATCATCCCGTCCGATGATGATCCGACCCCCTCATCATCGGTGATGATAAAATTACTGATGTCGATGGTAGAATCACCAACATTCATGATACGGATCGATTCATCAGGATCATCCTTGAGGTAAGTGTCATAGTAGACCCTGTCGATCAAGATACTATACCCGCCCTTACTCTCCATCAAGGTATCCTTTTCTTCTCCCATGGGCGGGATAAGGGATCCCGGAAAGGCCAATATGCTCATTTTGTCAAGATCATCCAACACTTTCGGGACCTCATCCATCCCTTTGATCGAGATCCAACAATCCACCCCCTCTGCCATGTCGTTCATTACAGAAAATGCCATACCATTGTCCCAATACCATATGTCTGGTAGACCGTTGAATGACACATCATGATCCATGGTCCTCACGTCAAGATCCCACCCATTGATACTTGAGATCATCATCAAAGCAGATACTCGTACGTTCACGTCATCAACCAGTGCTTCAAGTCCGATCAGATGGCTTCCTTTTGTGAGTTGGTCCATCTCATTCAGGAACGTTTTTTCCGATGTAAGGTCCCTTACCCGGTTGTGGGCCGGAGCGAGAACAAGGTCAACGGAGGTTCCCCTCTCCAGATAATGTGCAATGGTTGAAAGGTCGATCGGACCTTTCATGTGAATGATCTTCAGTTCTTTGATCGGATGATCTCCGATTGTCGGCTCCAATGACCATTCAAGCGAAAGTGAGCCTGATAGCTCCTCAATTACGCCGATCCCATCGATCCCCGAACGAACGCTTGGTTCAGGTACGATCGGTCCGACTTCCTTTAAAAAAGGGTAAGGATCGAACCATACTGAAGATGTGATCCTTGTCATCATGATATCGATCAGTTCGGACCCGATCATACTTGAGGTGGATACACATATCATTTTCTCCGTGTAATGTCCGTTCCTATCGGCCTTTACCCTGTCGACTGGAAAGGTGGATACGACCCTGGCCGAGATGATCGTACCCTGCCCCCAATCATCCATGCCCCCCTCCAGAGAATGTACATTTATCCCTTCTTCCGAGAGGTGTCTCAACCATCCCTGTTCTATTATTCTGGTAATTTCCACCTGTATTCCACTCGACCTCTCCCAGGGTGGATTTGTGATGAACAGGTCCACCGAAACACCTTGTTCCCTGAGGAATAAAAGATCATACGCCAGATCTTCATCGGTCAGGCCAGGCATCACAACTTTGACCTTGCGGTCTTCCATGAGGCTATCCAGGAATCCATCCCTGGAATGGATGAGACCAAGACCCTCTGATCCAACATTAAAAGGCCCTAAGGGCAGGTCCCCTATCCCTTTCACCTTCCAGTATCCTTCATCATCCATTTCATTACACTTTTCAAGTATCACTCCTCTTTCCGGAGATCCGAATTGTCCATCGCTCCCCCAGGAGACATTATCGATCACCCTGTTCCCGCTATCGACGAGAACAAGATCTCCACCCTTGTTAGGTAGAGTGATCGACCCGTATCCTGGTACACTACAATCTATCCATATTCCCTTCTGGTCTGAAGTTGAGAACGAAGGGTCCACTCCTTGCATAGATCTATATGCCTCCGGATCCATGGAAAGAACTGCTGATGTTCCAGGCTCGATCCCGGTTCCGTTGGGAATGGATGCCATTCCGGATCCCCTTACGATCCCGATGCCGGAGATATCTTTTGAAGGTCCTTTATTCCTGATGCCAATGAACTCTCCACATCCATCGGGACCCGGATCGATGGACAATGATCCGAATACCAACGAATTGGGTCCAACTGTCCAATCAAGGACTGAATCCGTATCGATGTAGGTTCCCGAAATGTCCGTCCTTCTTTTTAATAATGTATCGAATGTTGTTTCCGGGAAGATCGATGCCAATTCCTTTTGCGCTCCAGCAAATACCATTTCCCTCTTGAATGGTACGTGATCAATAAGGTCCCTGTATCTTGTTGCAAGGATAATCGATCCCGACCCTGGGAGGTCCATCCTGTTCGATCCGTCTATCATCCTTGATGAGATCGGCCCTTCCTTGCACGCAAAATATCTTGTCAGATCTTCATCGAATCGTTCGACAGCGTTCCCTGACCAGACTATAAGGCATTCCTCCAGAGCATCGATCATCGATCCTTCAGGAAATGAGATAAAGCCTGAATCATCGACCAATCTCATACCGGATATTTCGATCTCTTCACTGCCGGAGTTGTAAATGGTCACTCCTGCCCCTTCTCTTGTCGTATTCCATATAACCCCTGTTATCATCAATCTTGATAGACTAGGATCCAGGACGGTGGGAATTATTTCGATATAGAATACTCTCTCGTTATTCTCTTCATCCGGTTCTCTGATCCGGTTATCAGGGTCAACCTTTACCCTGACGATCATGTCCCCCTCGAGCCCCAGCGTATCGAGTGACAGGTCCACTCTTCTTCTGGATGTCGCTTTCAGTCCCTTCAGATCCACTTCGTGTTTTACCAGAGTGATAATAGAGCCATTAACATCCGTTTCCTCGATTGTGGCCGTTAGAGTGGTGTCACCTCCATCAATGGACCCGGAACACAGGACATATCCTTCGATCCCTATCATACTCCCTTCAGGAAATATATGTGAAGCGAATCCGTCCAGTTCCATAGAGATATCTTCAAGACCGCAATCGAAAAAAGGGATCTTTGCCGTAAGCGTTCCTTTGAATTGTATGAATGGCAGTATGTCCCAGTACACAGAGATGAATATGGAACACTCTTTGGAGATCCTGATATCATCTGGTGCGATCATCGTCAACGTTTGCGTGTAGGATTCATTATCATGTTCACCAATGAATTCTACCTGGGAGCCGATCACCGTCCAGTTCTCATCATCCGAGTCTATGTCAATAGAGATGTTGCTTCTCAAATTCCCTATCAGCTCGATCGTCATCGTTGTATTTGCTATTCCACCTTCGAGCATCGACAGGACCTCATCGGAAAACGTAATGGACATATCCGGGTCCAATGAGTTGTTCCATCCTTTTGTTGAACCAGCGATCAATGGTCCAGGACCATGATCTTCAGGAGAGTTGGTATCGATCCCATCGGGTATTCTCATCAACGACCTTCCTTCGATGACATCAGGATTCATGGACCCATTTCCTGTCATTGAACCGAGCGTATCATCATAGTAGCGTCCCACCCATTCATTATTTCCATATCCGTTGGGTAGGTCCACATGGGAAGAACTTCCCCATGCGATATGGTCCAATGAATATCCATCCATATCCTTAAGCTCGATATCATCGCCCGAGATGTAGAATGTTTCATCGATATCCAATGACAGGAAGGATATGTTGGGAGGAATTTCAAAAGAATTATATTCGTCACCCAAATGGATGATCATTCGTGCCCCGCCATCAAGTTCGATCGAAGGAAGCTGTAGGTTCACCGAGTCATGGTTGGTGATCGAAAAATCACAGATGTTCCATGTGTTCCCTTTGTTCAATAGCTCTATCCATTGATTTCCTCTGTTCACTCCTTTAGGATCAACGAGGATCTCATTTACGACCATCTTAGGAGGTTCAGGATTATCGCTTTCAGGTGTGGGTCGATCAAGGTATGACCACCTGGATGCTCCATCGGGGATCCTCTGATAGGACCTACCTTTCCTTGTAGTTGAGTAATTGAAACCGTCCACTTTTGACCCATTCTCATCGAACAGTCCCAGTGAATCGGAAGATCCGAGTTTGAGACCGGTTTCCGTTCTTTTCAATAACAGGTGGGAATAGGGGTCGATCGAACCGTTGACGATCCTATGGTCATCTACATTGTCCGAGATCGTCCAGTTCCGGATCTCAATGGAGATCGAAGTCGGGTTGTACAATTCGATGAACTCATCTTCTTGATCGATCTCACCATCATTGTTGATATCCCGATCAGGATCAGGATAGACCTCATTGATCAAGATAACGTTATCATTGGGACCTATGGCCATTGATATTTCGTGTATTCCCGGATCGGACCCGTCACTCTCCATTGATATTGACAAATTTATCAGTATGAACAGGGATATGACCATGGCAGGAAGGGAAGCATTTGAACTGTTATTCTTCCAAATGGTCCCCTGCACTGAAACTGCAGATGACATGAACGACTCAAACCTCCTCTCCACCATTGCCACATTCATAGAAAACACTTTCCCAGGGGACTCCCTGGGAATGAAGGGGAATGGGTTATCAATAAGATGTTAATTTTTATCCTATGTTCGGAGGGACCGTTACATGATCGCATCGTTTGTCAATATCATTCATAATGCAATTGTTACAATAAGTAAAATCACTCTATTTTTTCAAATGAAATATTTAAAGAATAACCTATATATACACAATACCTGGTGTTGTAATAATGGGGGCAAAACAGTCGTCTGGCTCGAATTGAATCATGTTGGATTACTGGTTTTGCCAAATGGAAGAAGGTGGACCGAATGAAGGACCATTCAATTTTTCTTACAAGGAAGACGAGCTCTATCATGGCGATATTGCTGCTGTCAGCATCACTTATGATAGTCTCGGTAGA
>JAUVCN010000109.1 GCA_030595715.1 Thermoplasmatales archaeon | reverse complement strand
CCTTACCACCCAGACCGATCAGCTTCATCCGTATTTCCTGATGGACATTACCGTTTCGGGTTCCGGGTCCACATTGATATTTGAGGATTCGCTGGTCGAGGGACCTGGTTCGATAGTTGTTTCCAGCAATGGCGACCTTCAGATACGCGGAACCTCGTTCATCGAGCTCAGGGACAAGAGCGACCTTTCCTATGATATCGATGGAGATGGAAGTTCATCTGACGACATCGATTACAACGATGATGGGATGTTGTTCGAGTTGATATCTGGAGCTACAGGACTTATCGAAGATAGCGAGTTACGCGACACCTTCTCGTTCGACGTTCCTTCCAGGGATGGCCTTCAGGCTGGTAATATCACCCTTGATGGATCGGGAACCAATCTTACAGTGATCAATTCTTTCCTTGATATAGACCTTCAATCGAACCTATCCACCGGATCCCACAATATCCTTAAGATATCCAATGGTGCGGTCGCCCACCTGGTAGGGGCTTCTATAAACGATTCTTCTAGCTCTTCATCTCCTGCCATTGTCGTGGAGGATAGCTCATCACAAGCTGTATATTACAGATGGATCGCCGCAAATGTCCTGGATGGGATGGATGTGCAGATCGAGGATCATGGGATCTCTCTCTATCGTGTTGAAGGATCCACGAATTCGGAACTAACGGGAGGATATTTGACCTCCGAGATGACGGATTACATGGACAGGACCCCCCAGACCTGGAATGACACTGATGAGTTTGGTTGGGCTTTCATCCCCGTTATAACAGATGTTTTCACATACGATTCAATGCCCAATTCTGATGTTACACCCGATTTCAAGGTCAAGGTATCGGCAGGAACGGAGATCATTTCCAAAAGGACAAGTTTCAGATCCTATCCGGACCTCCCGGATCATGGTGATCAAGAGGATATATTCAACAAGGTGATCCAGGGAGATACGGTCGATCAACTGATCCTTTCTGATCTAAGTGGTGAAATGTCATTCTCCAAATATATTATAGACCCTTCAACTTCAACGTTCTTCAATGATCTCGATATATACATGACGGTCACACAGAAAACCACGATATCCGGAACCGGAGCAATGGTGGGAGGGACATTCTATCCTTCGTATTATGCTATTGACGGTCATCTGAAGGTTTCTGGCAATGGACATCTGATAATAAATGATACAACTGTGGATTTCCTTACGGATGACGGTGCCTGCTATATTCTTGTAGAGGACGGCGGCAAGGTGGAATTGAACAATGTATCCCTCAGATCGACAGGGTCCGAGGACCTTTATCTATATGTTCTTGGGTCCTCCACTCCGACCTTCAGCATGATCGAAGGATCGCTCGATCTGGGTCATATGGTAGGCCGGGATACTGCGTCCTTCTATGTGGAAGCGACATCGATCGACACATCCGTTAACCTTTATGGTACTTCGGTCAGCTCATATTTTGAAGCTCGAACGATCGATCTCGATGAGGTTTATTCGGTTTCCAATTCTCTTGAGCTCAGTGGAGGAATAGTGACCATTGGTGATCTGGAATGGAATGGTGTTGATCTCATCTCCACTGATGCGGTCTTTGACATTCCTCTTGAGATCGATGGAACGGCAAGTCTTACCAATGTATCATACTCTGGAAACGAGACCAAATGGCTTTCCGCAACTGGAAATGGTGTGATAGATGTATCCTACTGGACAAAGACGTTGGTTGTTGATTCCGTGGATAATCCTCTTCCGGGGTCCACGATAGATGTTGTTCGTATCGTGGGCGAGAATAGCATTTCCGTTCTGAGTTTGGATACTGATGAAAATGGAATCGCAATCTTCCCTCTGGTCCAGGAGGAGATAAGATCGAGCGGGAGGACTTTCCTCGGAAATTACAGAATATCTGCCTCTTTCAGGGGTTATTCATCTTCTCCATATTCCACATCGATCATTGGATCGGATATAGATGCCAAGGTGACCATTCCCGGAGGCCCGAACATCGTGCCTGGAACCATGATGGTCAACGGTACACTGATCTCTGGGAACGATGTGATACTGCTTGCAAACGTGACCAACATCGGAGAGTTCGATTCCGGATCCTTCGATGTCGTGATCGAGCTTGATGGGCTCGAAATAGGTCTCAGACCTGTGGATGGATTGATGTCGGGTGAAACAAGATGGTTGGAATTCCCATGGGAATGCCAGGAAGGGGATCTGGAGTTCCTGGTGATCGTCGATCCTGAAAATGAATTGAACGAGACAGTGGAAACGGATAATGTCTTCTCACAGTTGAATTCAATTGGTCTTGGACCTGACTATGAAGTATTGATAGATGATCAGGAACTTGAATGGGTTTACGGAATGAGAGGTTCCTTCGATGTGATCGTAAAGAACATTGGAGAGGAAGACCCTTCGATGTCTCCGATCCTACTCAATGTGGATTGGAGTGGCATAGGCGATGGAGGCCAGGTGACGGATCATTTTGATATTGGATATCTATCTCCCGGTGAAAGTGTAAGGGTCACATTGAACTGGACTCCCTCCTTGGCGGGCGATGTCATAATGACCGCCGTTGTGGAATCACAGTTCGATAGGACTCCCATGAATTCCGAGTACCATATGATGATCGTTGTGAAGACCCTTCCGGATATTGTCATCAGAGATGGTTCTTTCATGGTAGATTCCCCGGTTCCAGTCACTATAAACACAACAGTAACGATCGAGATCGAACTATTGAACATGGGTGAGATGCCAGCGGTGGCGTTCCATGTAGCCGTATATGACCTCACCATGGATGAAGAAGAACCTGTGGTTCAACCTATCCCGGTAGATGGCATAGGGCCAGGTGACTATCAGAAGATCTCTTTCCCATGGTATGCGGGTCTTCCGATCGGTATACATGATATCCGGTTCGTGATCGATGTTAACGACGAGGTCTACGAACAGAATGAGGAGAACAATAATTACACATTCCCGATAATGGTTGACACCCCGCCTGATATTGTGATCACTTCCAGGAGGGGGGTGACCCCATCAGTTGTGACCGAAGGCCAGAACATGACGATCTGGGCCGAGGTGGAGAACATTGGAAATACCATGGGTCGTGATGTGATCGTTCATATCGCGATCGATTCCGATACAAATCTATTGAAAAGCTTCACTTTGGACCTTTATCCAGGACAGAGGAAGAACCTTACCGTTTACTGGGATGCCGAGGGAATAGGAGAGAGAAGGATATTCATTGTCGTCGATCCTTTCGATAGAATAATCGAAGAAGGACAAGGAGAAAGTAACAATGATGCGTACATTGATTTCCTTGTTCTCTCGAGACCTGACCTTAGCATGGAGGAGAATGATCTGAGGGTCCTTCCCGAGGGGATGATCCATATTGATGAGACGGTCACACTGTATGCAACGATCAGAAATTCCGGGCAAACCGAGGCAAAGAACGCTTTTATCAGGTTCTACGAGAGAGATCCTGACCTTGGAGGAAAACTGATACCATATAGTGATACACAACCTTCCATTGTTCTGAATTCGATCCCAGCGGAGGAGGCAGTTCAGATCGAGGTCCCATGGACACCCAGAACAGGTGGATACCACGAAGTATTCGTTGTACTCGACCTTTCCGATCTGATAGATGAGGGTGACGAATCCAATAATAAGATGTCATGGCAGATCTATGTTCAGACCCTTCCCGATCTGACCATAACCAACATCTCGATGTATCAGGGTGATGTCGAGGTCAATTCGGCAGGAGTTGGCAAGGAGCTGACGATCAATATCACAATTAGTAACATTGGAGATACCCCTGCACCGAGTTTCAAGGTGTCCTTCCGCAACGGGGATTTCGTTAATGATCCGCTTTCGATCAAACTTGGTGGAGATATGATATTCCCCACCGGACTGATCCGGGGCGGTTCCTTCCGTTATGTCGAATACAAATGGGATGTGACATATCCAAAAGGTGTCAGAACACTGTATGCGACCATCGAGCTATTGGATGGACGTGAGCAGACCAATAATAACAACCAACTGGGTGACCAGCTTGAGATATTTGACATCGAGGACGTTCCCGAGTTGGAACTTGAAATGGACAGCCTTGTTCTTTCATCAACCTTCAGGGACATGTCACCATCCGATACCGGGATCGGATACTCCGGGACCAACATCTCCATAATGCTGAACATCACGAACATTGGAGGAAAGGCCTCACCAAATACCACCATCGAGTTCTGGGTATCGAATTCCACGGATACCTGGCTGGAATATTCTACATACATCGAGTTCATTGCCGATAATTCCACTGATGTCGTTGTGGGATATTGGATGCTTGGTTCCATCGGAATGAATAACCTTAGGGTCATCATAGATCCGGAGAACAGGGTCAGGGAGTTCGATGAAGGGAATAACATCATTGAGGCTACCATCGAGATCCAGGAAGCTCCTGATCTTTATATCGAATTGATAGAGGAAGATTCCAAGGGATGGGAGACGAACAGGTTCGTCATGACAAGTGGTTCAGAATATATCGTGGTATATGATATTACCAACACAGGGAATTTCACATATCGTGATGTGGATGTCACTTTCACAGGGCCTGCGATCGACCCGCGTGAGACCGTGACGATACCGGCCTATGGGACGCAGAGGGTAACCTTTACCGTAAAACCTGAAACAGTATCGATGACAGATTTTCCTTGGACTTGTAAGATAAACAAAGGAAAAGCTGTCTATGAATCAAACGATGGGAACAATGAGGCCCGGGCAGATTTCCGCATTCTTGAAGAGGAGGAAGAGCCCAGCTATCTATTCCTGATCATGTTGATCCTCCTTGTTCTCATTGTGATAATCGTGGGTGTAGGGATCTTTGTTTACAAGAGGCTCCAGACATCTGAAATGGCAAAGTGCTCCAACTGCAGCGGACTTGTTGCGCTGGATGCCACTCAATGTCCGCATTGTGGTGTTGAATTCAGTGATGAGCTTGAATGCGAGTGTGGGGAGCCCATACCAAAGGGATCGACAGAATGCCCATCTTGCGGAAAGCCCATAAGTGTCATTGGAGGAGATGTTCCCATGGCAGAAGACACTGAGGAAGAGGGATCCGAGGATGAGGTCGATCTTGAGGAGGACGGATCGGAAGATGTGATCCTGGAGGAGATCGATGAGGTTATCGAGGAAGATGTTTCCGCGAAGGGAACGGAATCCGATGAGGAACTGGCGGAGTGCTTCGAGTGCGGTGCATTGATCCCGGTAGCTGCTCCGATCTGCCCTCACTGCGGTGCTGTCTTCGAGTGATATTACCCAAATCGATATATGTGGCATCGGGGCTTACCCCCTGATGCCACCCTTTGATATCAAGAAAACCCTGAGTGGTTACAACAAGGATGATCTGACAATTGTGACGGTTTGTTCACATTCGAGTCTCCAGATATTCCACGGTGCCAAGAAAGAGGGATTCAGGACACTGGGTATCTCTATTGGTAAACCACCCAAATTGTATGATGCTTTCCCCCTTGCCAAACCGGATGAGTTTTTGATCCTTGACACCTATGACCAGGTCAAGGACCACGTTGATGACATCATATCCCGGAACGGGATCGTCATCCCCCACGGTTCCTTCGTTGAATACCTGGGTGCCGATAATTTCAAGGACCTCCCGGTTCCGACCTTCGGGAACAGGGAGGTCCTTGAATGGGAATCGGACAGGAATATCGAGAGGATCTGGCTGGAGAGCGCTGGAATAAATATGCCCAAGGAAGTGAAGGACCCGAAGAAGATCGACAGACCTGTTATGGTAAAATATCAGGGCGCAAAGGGGGGAAGGGGTTTCTTCATAGCCAAGGATTACAATCAATTCAAACTGGGTATCGAACATGGAGAGAAGTTCAACATCCAGGAATATATTCTGGGAACAAGGTACTATCTCCATTTCTTCCATTCTCCCATAAGGGAGGATGGATACAAGGTTGAAGGCTCCAAGGGTATTATCGAGCTCATGTCAATGGACCGAAGGGATGAGACGAATATCGATGAGATGTACAAGCTTGGTTCCCAGGAAGAGCTGAAAGAGCACGGTATCTATCCGACCTTCGTTGTAACGGGGAACATTCCGCTGGTGATCAGGGAGTCATTGCTTACCAAGATATTTGAGATGGCAGAGAGTGTTGTCAAGAGATCCTATGAGCTTTTTGGAGGGATGATAGGGCCATTCTGCCTGGAAACCGTTGTTACCGATAAGCTGGAGTTCGTTGTTTTCGAGATATCGGCCCGTATAGTTGCAGGAACCAATCCATACATCTCCGGTTCACCATATGCCGATTACATTCAAAAGGACCTTTCAACCGGTAGAAGGATCGCACAGGAGATCAAATTGGCAGCAAAGCTCGATCGCCTGGATGAGATCATTACCTGATCGCACGATAATTCTATAAAGAAGAGACCTCTGTCCGGTCATGAGGCGCTGTTTCATCTTTGATTATGATGATACAATCGCAAATTTCCCACTTTACAATAGCCTCGTTTTCAGATTGCCCTTCAGGGTCCTGCCTCCGATCGGAGGTTTGCTCCCTGGTGCATATCAGGTCCTGGACCTTGTGAGGTCCAGAAAGGACCGCCTCCATATGTTGACAATGAACATGCTTATGGATGAAGATACCAAATGGAACAAGATGGACCATGTTGGCATATCCCGATGGTTCGATCGGAGGAATGTCACAATGGTGAGGAGAAAGACACCGGAGACCATGTTATCCATTTGCAAGGGTATCTCCAAGGATCAGTGCTTCATGGTCGGCAATTCCCTGAAGCATGATATCCTTCCGGCACTGGAGGCGGGGATCAATGCGATATACATCCCCCGCCCGAAATGGATGAGGATATTCCCCGGGAGATTGCCCGACTCTGACAGATTGATAATTTTGAAGGATATCAGAGAATTGATCGAAATATATGATCGGATATAATGCAAAGCTTCAACAATCGTTAAATATTGAATCCAACCTTGTCCGCCTTCGTTCGGTGACTCCATGAGATTGATAATTTGCGAGAAGAACAACGCGGCAAAGAGAATATCGGACATTCTTTCAAATGGTCATTACAAGGTTGAAAAAAGAGGAAAGGTTCCTGTTTACAACTTCTCCTGGGAGCATGAGAAGACAGTTACCATCGGACTCAGAGGACATATTATCAATATGGATTTTCCGAAGAAATATAACAACTGGTCAGCCATAGATCCGAAGGAGCTGATCGATGTGGAACCTTCAAGAATGGTATCTGCAAGGTCCATCGCAAGCGTTCTCAAGACCATTGCCAAAGAAGCCACCAGTATCTATGTGGCAACCGATTTTGACAGGGAAGGGGAGCTCATTGGAAAGGAAGCTGTGGTATATGCGCTTGGAGAAGAAGCTCTGGACAGTGCGTATCGGGCTCATTTTTCATCACTTACGAACGATGAGGTGAAAGAATCATTCGGATCCCTTGTCAAGATCGATAAATCCCTGGCCAATGCTGCAGAGACAAGACAGATACTGGATCTTGTATGGGGTGCGACCCTGACGAGGTTCATATCCCTTGCGTCAAATCGATTGGGTCATGATTTCCTATCGGTGGGAAGGGTCCAGAGTCCCACACTCACCCTTATCGTGAACAAGGAGAAGGAGATCAAAGCGTTCCGATCGGTCCCATATTTCAGGATAGAGGCCGTTGTATCCAAAGAAAACAAAGATTTTGAGGCCTCACACTCCGAAGGGGATATTTTCGATAGGAAGAAGGCGGATGAGATCTTTTCAAGGGTGAAGGGTGCCAAGATAGGGACGATCATGAGTGTGAAAGAAAGGAAGAGGACGGATAAACCTCCCGCCCCCTTCAACACTACCCAGTTGATCAAAGCAGCCAACATCCTGGGAGTGTCAGCAGCCAGGATCATGTCCGTGGCAGAGGACCTTTACACAAATGGATATATCTCATACCCCAGAACGGATAATACGGTTTATCCGAAGGGATTGGACCTGAGAAGGTCCGTGGAAGAACTGAACAAGGGACCTTACAAGGAAGCAGCTTCCTTTATCCTCCAAAAAGAGAAGATAGTTCCAACCCGTGGATCGAAACAGACCACCGATCATCCTCCGATCTACCCGACGGGATTTGCGACAAAGGCCGAACTCGGTCCGGACAGGTTCAAGATATACGATCTTGTGGTAAGGAGATTCCTCGCAACATTGCATGATCCGTGTGTAGTGAATCTCACATCTGTCAAGATAGACATCGCCTCGGAAAAGTTCAGTTCATCCGGTGTCAGGATGATATCACCGGGTTGGAGATCTGTGTATTCATACTCAAAGGTCAAGGAGACCGATCTTCCGATGCTGGATGTGAATGATGAGATCGATGTGAAGGACCTATCCTTCCTGGAAAAGGAGACCAAACCTCCAAAGAGGTTCAGTCAGGGTGGTCTCATCCAGGAGATGGAGCGTCTTGGACTGGGAACGAAATCAACAAGACACGAGATAATACAGAAGCTGTACTCGCGCACCTATATCGAGGATTCACCTCCAAAGCCGACATTGGCCGGATTCGCTCTGATAGAAACACTCGAAAGACATGCAAGGACCATTACGGATCCTGACATGACGGCGACACTGGAAGATGATATGGAAAAGATCGCCAATGATGAGCTTACGCAGGAGAAGGTGATGGAGATATCCAGAGATATGCTCAGATCGATCATCAAGACCATGGAAGAGCATAGAGAGGCCATTGGAAAGGAGATATCCGAGGCTTTGCTGGAGCAGGAGATAGTTGGAAAATGTCCAAGGTGCAACAATGATCTTCTGACCATCAGGTCCAAGAGAGGAAAGAGATACGTTCGCTGTTCACTGCATCCAAGGTGTTCCAAGAGCTACCCACTTCCGCAGAGGGGAAAGATCGAGTTCACAAAAGAAGTATGTGAGACATGCAGATCGCCGAATATGATCCTTTACAGGAGAGGAGGAAGGCCCTTCCACACTTGTATCAATCCCAACTGCTCCTCGAAGAAGGTGAAAGAGGATGAGAGAGATGGTCCGAAGGAGTGAGATCCGGATAGGACCTTTGAACCTGAATGGATCCGATGTGACTCCATCGATCACTCTTGGATCCCCTGTAATAATGGGAATATTGAACGTTACACCCGATTCTTTTTCGGATGGAGGGATCTTTCTCGATACCAGATCTGCACTGGAGCATGCAAGGAAAATGGTATCCGAGGGAGCCCGGATAATCGATATTGGTGGCGAATCCACAAGACCATTCGCAGATAAGGTCCATATCGGAGAAGAGATCAGGCGTGTTATTCCTGTTATCGAAGCAGTATCCGATGAACTTGATGTGGTGATCAGTATTGACACCCGGCACACAGGGGTGGCAAGGAAAGCCCTTGAAGCCGGTGCTTCCATGATCAATGATGTGAACGGTCTGAGAGAGGAGGGAATGGAAGAACTCGTTGCCGATTCGGGGGCGACTGCCGTGATCATGCACATGAAGGGTACACCGAAGGATATGCAGGTCTCACCAACATATGGAGATGTCATAGCCGATATACATTCCTTCCTTTCGGAGAGGGTCGATACCATGGTGGATAAAGGCCATTCGAAGGACAAGCTTATCATCGACCCTGGTATCGGTTTCGGAAAGAGGGTTGGAGACAATCTCGCAATACTCAAGGACCTGGATAGATTCTCAGATATTGGTTGTCCTATTCTGGTAGGGGCTTCACGGAAGTCCTTCATCGGAGCTGTTCTGGATGTTGAAGTTGATGAGAGATTGGAAGGTTCCATTGCTTCAGCTGTCATATCATACATCAACGGTGCATCTATTCTGAGAGTGCACGACGTAAAAGAAACAAGAAGGGCGCTGGACCTTGCAGCTGCTATCATGGGATGATCTTATAGAGAAGTTTATTAATTATTATTCTCTGATCTCTTATAATACGGACTTTATTTTTCCATATTAATTTGACATTTATCAAGAAAACTAAAAGATCAATATTGAAAATTCTCGTAACTCACTCCTTTTTTTATATTAATTATACCTTAACTTGTAAGTTGCTCACGTCAATGATATCACTCGTAAGTTGGTCCTTTTTCAAAGGATGTCGTAACTTGCTCTCGTCAATTTTGCATCGATACGCAACTTCGACACCCAGCTCAATTAAACCGGCAATGAGAATATCATTGAGCGGGCCTTGAAATTCGATATTGATTAAAACAATGAAACCTCGTAAATTGCTCACGTCAACTATCATTGATCACGCAATTTCGAGACGCATCAACAATGGATCGTCAATTCCATATTACCATTGTGCGCGCTTTGGTTTTCCAAATCAATTATTCATCGATCAAGAAAACCAAAATCAGCAATTTCAAGGTCAGAATTAAACCGTCAATTTCACAATTCATTCAGCGTACCTGGAAATTCTATCCTGAT
>JAUVCN010000168.1 GCA_030595715.1 Thermoplasmatales archaeon | reverse complement strand
ACATTCCTCTCGGCTTCCTCTGGAACCCCGAGAAGATCCCTGGCTTCATAGGGCAGGGGTTCATTCTCATTCTATACATGCTCTTTTTCGGTCTGCTGATACTGAACATCAGGTCATCAAAGAAGAGAAAAATGAAAAAGTTCAAGGTCCAAGACCTGAAAATGAACTGGAAAACAGCCTTGATCATTTTCATCATATATGCGCTGATCTCACTTATGATCGGATTCAGCGGAATTGGAGTGATCTTCATTATCCTATCATTCTTCTTTGGTATTGTGATAGGCTTTATCTCTCTCGGAATTTCCATCTATCAGGCTTGTAAAAGCTGAACCTACGAGGGAAAAAGAACCAATAGACTGCGAAGTAGAGAAATACTTCTCCATTTCATTAATCTTTAAATAAAAGAAGTTCCTTTAGCAAACCAATGAAGCGAGAATATACTTCACAAATACATTTATCAGACCTTGCAATACTTGAGCAAGGCCATCTATTCAGAAAAGGGATCAGCAATCTTCCAATGGGCAATATTTCCCTGATCCAACCAAACGATGTGGCTCAGGATAAGGAGCTCGATATTGATGGACTTCACAAGGTCAAATACAATGATGTTAAAGAGTCATCAATATTGAAAAAGAATGATATCATCATCAAAACAAAGGCCACCAACCCAATTGCCTTGATGGTAGAACCAGGAAATAACCAGTTCGCAGTAACCAATCATTTCACGATCATCAGGATAATAGATGAAAATATATCACCAAAATATCTCACATGGTTCCTTAACACAAAACAAACTCAAGAATATTTATCCCGTATGATGGTTGGTACAAGTGTACCATTCTTAAAGAAAACAACCTTAATGGATCTTGGCATTCCCGTACCACATAGGAAGATACAGGAGAGGATCGTGATGATGAATGAACTTCATGAGGATGAGGATCAATTGACCAGGCAGATCGTCGATCTGAAGAAGGACCTGGTAGAACAACTATCCATCAACTTGTTGAAAGGAGAGTGAAAAAATGAGCGAAGGAATAGATCAAAGCGGAATAAATTCAGTTGCATGGAAAGCTTGCGACACATTCAGAGGTGTCATAGATCCATCAGAATACAAGAATTACATTTTAGTGTTCCTTTTCCTGAAATACATCAGCGATCTGAAAAAGGATAGGATAGAGGAATATCGAAAAAAGTACGGGGACGACAAAGAAAGGATCAGATACAAGATGAAGTTCGAGAACTTCCAACTCCCCGACGGATGCACCTATGAAGATATCTATCAGCAGAGGAACGATGTCGATATAGGCGACAAGATCAACATCGCACTGACCAGGATAGAGGAAGCAAACAAAGCAAAATTGGAAGGTGTGTTCAGGAACATCGACTTCAATTCCGAGACAGCCCTTGGCCAGACCAAGGAAAGGAACAGGAGATTAAAACATCTGATAGAGGATTTTTCGGATCCCAAGCTCGATCTAAGACCATCCATGATCGGTGATATCGATGTGATCGGAAACACCTACGAGTACCTGATCTCACATTTTGCAAGCGATGCTGGAAAAAAGGGTGGAGAGTTCTATACTCCTGCTGAGGTTTCCAAACTCATTTCGAAGTTGGTGGAACCCAAAAAAGGTGACAGGATCTGCGACCCCACTGTTGGTTCAGGATCTCTGCTTATTAAGGTTGCAAGAGAGGTCGGTTCGGAGGATTATGCTCTTTATGGACAGGAGTTGAACGGATCTACCTGGGCCCTCTGTAAAATGAATATGTTCCTTCATGGAGTGAACAACGCTCAGATCGAGTGGGGTGATACAATAAACAATCCCAAGCTGATCGAGGGCGACACACTTATGAAATTCAATGTGGTGGTAGCAAATCCTCCATTTTCACTGGATAAATGGGGAGCAGAGGAAGCTGGGTCGGATAGATACAGAAGGTTCCACAGGGGAATCCCCCCGAAAAGCAAGGGAGACTACGCTTTCATCACCCACATGATAGAAACCATGAACGAGACTGATGGAAGAGTTGGAGTCGTCGTACCTCATGGTGTATTGTTCAGAGGATCAAGTGAAGGAAAGATCAGAAAGCAGTTCATTGAGGAGAACCTGCTCGATGCTGTTATCGGACTGCCCTCCCAGTTATTCTTCGGAACCGGCATTCCTGCAGCGATCCTTGTTTTCAAGAAGAACAGGACTACAACAGATGTTCTTTTCATCGATGCATCCAGTGAGTTCGAGAAGGGAAAGAAGCAGAACAAACTGAGAGATGAGGATCTGGAGAAGATCATCTCCACCTATAAAGAATACAAGACCATTGAGAAATACTCATATCAAGCGACTTTGAACGAGATCATTGAAAATGATTTCAATCTCAATATACCAAGATATGTTGATACCTTCGAGGAGGAAGAGGAAGTAGATATTCCGGCCACACAAAGGAAGATCGAGGACCTTGAGGAAGAGCTAGTTGAGGTCAGGAAGAAGATGACCGGGTACCTGAAGGAGTTGGGATTGTACGAGTGACGGAGAATAAATCATGGACTCTGAACAGGAATTGGATCTTATTCTATCCCAACCAGAGGGGCAGACCATAGAGTTTAAAAGGTCCATTTCCTCGGATATTGCAAAGGAGATTGTGGCATTTTCCAATTCAATCGGAGGTACAATAATAATTGGAGTGAGTGACACAGGAGAAAAGATCGGCATATCAGACACAAATTCTGCGCTTTCTAAACTGGAAAGTATCGGTAGAAACTGTGACCCACCAATTCGAATCTCTTCCGAAGTCAAGAAGAGATCTGGAAAAACGCTGATAATGGCAGGAATATTCGAAGGCGAGAATAAACCATATTCCTGCTCATCTGGTTTCTATTTACGGAATGGAGCCACGTCCCAGAAGATGAAAAGAGAAGAGATCATCGAGTTCATCTTTGCGCATGGCCAGGTGAAATATGAGGATATGCCATGTAAGAAATTCGTCTATCCCGATGATTTCGATGGATCCGCATTTCAGACCTTCATTACCATGGCCGGAATATCCGCCGTCAATATATCTACAGAAGATATTCTGATAAATCTTTGTCTGGCTGATCGGATTAAAGGCAAGATTGAATTCAAGAACTCAGGAGTGCTTTTCTTTGCCAAGGATCCAACAAGATTTCTCATGCATGCAGTTGTGGACTGCATTCTGTTCAATGGTAGCGAAAGAATCGATATTCTTGATCGAAAGGAACAGAAGTATGGTTTGTTGGAAAATGTCAAACAGGCAATGACATTCCTGAAACATCATCTGGACCTGAAATATGAGATCACGGACCTTGTCAGGAAGGAGATACCAGAGATCCCTTACGATGTATTGAGGGAAGCTGTTTTGAATGCTGTGATTCATAGAGATTATCATTTCGACGGTGCAAATATCTCCATCGAGGTGTTCAGGGACAGAGTGGAAATAATCGATCCTGGCAGTTTGCCTCCCGGGTTGAAACCCGAAGAATTCGGAAATAAGAGTGTCAGGAGAAATAAAACGATTGCCGATATGTTCCACCGGATCGGAGAGGTTGAGAAAGTTGGAACCGGGATTAAGCGAATGAAGGCTACCCTATCTGAAGCGGGATTATCTGACCCTGATTTCTCCTTTGACTCTTTCTTCACCATATCATTCAAACGTCCAGGAGATAAAGAGGTCAAATCAACCACGCATGTTACCACGCATGTTACCACGCATGTTGTAAAGATCCTTGAGTTATGTTCATCTCCAAGAACCAGAGATGAGATCATGAATGAGATCGGTCTTTCTAATAGAGAGCATTTCAGGAAGACATACATTGTTCCGATGATAAACGATGGATGGATAGAAATGACCATCCCTGACAAACCGAGAAGTATTAACCAGAGATACATAACAACAGAAAAAGGAAGAAAGGTACTCAAAGAGAATTCAGACCGGAAAGGAGGTGAAAAGGATGAATGATTTTCATCCATCTTTCTTCCTCGATTACCAATCCGAGCAACTCCTCGAAATGGTCAACAACCGTCCCCATAACCATTTCGTTGACATCAACGAAATGGTCCAGATCCCATACAACCATATTGTGTACCTCCGCACAATGGTCCAAAGATACAGTCATTTCACCATAATTCAGGAGGAACCAACATGAACGTCCTCCTGTCAATCAAACCGGAATACGTCGAGAAGATCCTCTCCGGAGAAAAGAGATACGAGTTCAGGAAACGCATCTGGAAGAAGAAGGTGGAACGTGTGTTCATCTATTCGACATCTCCAGTGAAGAGGATCGTTGCATCCTTTACTCCTGGTGAAATTGTGGAGGGTACGCCAGAGGACCTCTGGAATCGGTACGGTGATCTCTCGGGTACAAGCAAGGAGGACTTCCCTGATTATTTCAAAGGCAAGGAAAAAGGCTTCGCAATCGAGATCAAAGACCTATACATCTTCGATGAGCCTATGGACCCCTACTCTACTATCGAAGGATTCCGAGGTCCTC
>JAUVCN010000107.1 GCA_030595715.1 Thermoplasmatales archaeon | reverse complement strand
ATAAAAAAATGGAGGGCCGATCGATCGACCCTCCTCGTTCCATTCTATTTTACTGGTTTTTAGAAATCCATTCCGCCCATGCCAGGAGGCATGCCACCCATTCCTCCGGGAGGCATTCCGCCGGGTGCACCGCCACCGCCGGACTTGGATGCGATGACATCATCGATCCTGAGGATCAAGTTGGCTGTCTCGGTCGCTGCCAGGATAGCCTGTGTTCCGACCCTGAGAGGCTCAAGGACATTGAGTGCTCTCATGTCCTCGATCTGTCCGGTATAGACGTTCACTCCGTGGAACTTCTTGCCATTGGAGTGGGCCTTGTTGATCTCTATGATCGTGTTGATGGGGTCAAGACCCGCATTCTCCGCAAGTGTCCTTGGAACAACTTCCAATGCGGTTGCGAAGGACTCGATAGCGAACTGCTCTCTACCGCCGGTATTGATGGCGAAGGTCCTGAGCTCTCTTGCGATCTCGACTGCGACTGCACCGCCGCCTGCTGTGATCTTTCCGTCCTCGATAGAGACTGCAACGGTGGAGAGTGCATCGTGCATTCCCCTCTCGATCTCATCGATGACGTGCTCTGAAGCTCCCCTGATGAGTATGGAAACAGCCTTTGCATTTGAACATCCAGTCACGAATGTCATTTCATCGCCACCGATCTTCTTCTCCTCAACGGCTCCGGCATTCCCAAGGTCCTCGGCTGCGAGATCATCCAGATTGGAGATGACCTTTGCTCCGGTTGCCTTTGCAAGCTTTTCCATGTCGGACTTCTTGACCCTTCTGACTGCAAATATTCCCTTCTTTGCGAGGAAGTGCTGTGCGAGGTCATCAATGCCCTTCTGGCAGAATACAACGTTTGCTCCGGAAGATTCTATCTTGTTTGCCATTCCCTTGAGGATGTTCTCCTCGTTCTCGAGGAATGCCTGGAACTGGGAGGGGTCAGTGATCTGGATCTTCGCATCTACCTCTGTCTTTTTGACCTCGAAAGCTGCGTTAATGAGTGCGACCTTTGGTTTCTCCACATATGTGGGCATTCCCTCATGGACCCTCTCCTTATCGACAATAATTCCCTCAATGAGCGATGTGTCCTTGATGGATCCACCCTGTTTCTTCTCAACCTTGATGTTGTCGATGTCGGCCTTCTTTACACCATCTCTTTCCTCAACGATCAACTTGACCGCCCTTACGACGATCTCGGCAAGCTCTTCCTTGAGATCTCCAGCGGACTTTCCGGTCATTGAGGTCTTTGCAATTTTCGTGAGTGCATCCTTGTCCTCCGAAATGTCCATTGATACGTTGTTCATAACATCGATGGATTTTTCGGCTGCAAGCCTGTATCCCTCGGTGATGAGCGTTGGGTGTATGTTCTTCTCGATGAGGTCTTCAGCCATCTTCAGAAGTTCTCCGGCGAAAATGACCGCTGTTGTTGTCCCGTCGCCGCACTGCTCATCCTGGGTCTTTGCGACCTCGATGACCATCTTTGCTGCGGGGTGCTCGACATCCACTTCCTTGAGGATGGTCACGCCATCATTGGTGATGACGACATCTCCCATGGAGTCAACGAGCATCTTGTCCATCCCTTTGGGTCCCAGTGTCGTCCTTACGGCATCTGCAATTGCCTTTGCCGCGGCTATGTTATTGATCTGAGCTCCCTTTCCACTCTTTCTCTCGGTTCCTTCCTTAAGCACCAGTATAGGTGTTCCACCAGCATACATGTTATCATTCCTCCGAACATCAGTTCTTATGGGGAAAGTGCGTATGAAACACTTCTATAAAAACGTTCTCATGAGATCGGACTTCTATATAATAATATCTTAACTTGAAGTTTACTACCTTCCAATGATTTGAGGCAAGTGGCGATCTTCATGGGGTCGATATTTTCAAAAAACAATATATAAGCCCTATTGTGTCGGTGTGATGTCCCAGGGATAATGGGCCCGGGACGAGGTAGATCCAATATGAGCGACGAAGATCCTCACCAACGACCGATATCAGGAGGTATTAGCCTTGGCAGTGCTGAACATGGCTCACACAGGAGAGAGTGCCATTTCAGCCAGGGCTCCGTATCGGAAGAAGGTTCGCAGATTTATTGAGCTACTCCATATTGAACCGGTGCTTCTCAGACAATCTTTGTTGGTCCTCCTGTTCTGTGCTTTGATAGATCTTCTACCTGGATATTTCCTGGGATCACTTGAAAGGTATCTGATACTGGTCCCGGGTCTGCTGGTGATCCTGCCTCCAACGGTAGGCCTCAGAGGAAATACTTTTGGAGCGCTTGCATCACGTTTGAGCTCCAAGCTGCATCTGGGCGTAATAGAGCCAAAATTTCGAAAGAATAGGGATCTGAAGGATCAGATAGTTGCCACAGGCATCCAGTTAATGGCCCTTTCAGCCCTGATCCCTTTTATTGGAGGGATCCTTGGCTATGTTTTCGGGATCGAGTTCGCCTCTCTTTCCACATTGTTGTTCATATCACTATCGGCAGGATTGATCTCGGGTGTGATGATGTTCATCATATCACTTGGTATAACCTTCCTCGCTTTCAGGAATGGGTGGGACCCTGACAACATTTCCGCACCCATCATTGCATCATCGGGGGATATTTTGACGATCCCGATCCTTTTCTTCTCTGCATGGCTATCGCTGAACATGGCCGGATACATAGTGACATCGATATCCATGGTGGTCCTTGCATTGATAATAATAAGTTCATTCGTTCTCCTGATCAGATATAGAAAAGAGGTCAGATCGATCCTGATAGGTATGTTTCCCATTGCCTTTTCTGCGATCGTGATCTCAACCTTTTCCGGTATCGTTCTTGGAGCTTCGTTCGATCTGTATCTTAAAGGGACCGTATTCCTTCTATTGATACCGGCATTCAATGGACAGGGCGGATCCATGGGATCCATCCTTGGCTCGAGACTATCCTCTGCCGGATATCTCGGCGAGGACAGGATGACATTGTTACCTAACAGAACAGGAAGAGCTTCCACCATCACCCTATGGATGATCTCCCTTCTTGTATTCTCCTTCATGGGCCTGGCAGGTGTTGGGATCGGTACCGTTGCAGGTATTGAGATGCCATCCGCACTGATGCTTATGTCCATAATGCTGCTTGGAGCAACCATGATAACCATTGTTTCCTCGCTGATCGCCTATTATGTTACCTACATTTCGTTCAAGGTCGGTCTGGACCCGGATAATGTTGTAATTCCATTGCTCACCTCGGTAATGGATGTGGTAGGGTCAGGTTCGCTGTTGGTCAGCATCCTGATCATGACCTCTATACTGTGAGCTTGCCGGGCGTCTCGTAAGGAATCCTTAATTATGACTGCTCCTTTGTGCCGCCTGGTGTTCGCTTGACCGATGACAGGTATCAGGGATACAGGGGGCCGGCTTTGGAGGTCCTGAAGAAAGAGAACATTGCTGTTTGGGACCGTATCAGCGTGAAAACCCATGACACTGTGATCGAGGGTATTCTTCTTCCAAGGTCCGCAGGTGACGATTCCCATCTGGTCCTGAAAATGATCACAGGATACAACATTGGAGTCCGGTTCGATCATGTTATCTCCATAGACCAGATAGGAACGAAGAAGGCCAATTACAAGATCCCGGAAAAGGAGTTCCCGTTCGATGAGGCCAAACCGAACGTGACCATACTCGGGACAGGGGGAACCATTGCATCCCGGCTGGATTACAGAACCGGAGCAGTGATCCCTGCATTCACCCCCGGAGAGCTTTTTGGAGCTGTTCCCGAGTTGGCAGACATTGCCAATATCAACACGAAGAAACTCTTCGGTGTATTCTCCGAAAATATGGGACCGAATCAGTGGAAGGTACTTGCCGAGAGCATCAGGAAGGAGATAGAAGAAGGAGTGACCGGTGTCTGCATCGGACACGGCACCGATACAATGCACTACACGGCAGCTATACTCTCCTTTATGGTTCAGGGAAGTCCGGTTCCGATCGTATGTGTCGGAAGCCAGAGATCGTCCGACAGACCCTCTTCCGATGCGGCAAGGACATTGATCGGATCGGTTAACACTGCCGCCTATTCAGATGTTGCCGAGGTAATGGTATGCATGTATGGAACAACCTCTGACAAGTTCTGCTATCTGCATAGAGGGACCCGTGTCAGGAAGATGCATTCGTCCTATCGTAATACCTTCAAGACCCTTGGAGACATCCCACTTGGGAAGGTGGAAGATGGCAATTTCACCTATTTCAAGCCCGATTACAAGAAGAGAAGGGAAGACCGTGAAGTGACCATCTACCCCCATTTCGAAGAAAGGGTCGCCATGCTCTACTACTATCCCAACATGGATCCCGATATCCTGGAATCCATGATCGATAACGGTTACAAAGGAATAGTGATAGCCGGAACGGGCCTTGGTCATGTGAACAAGCCATTGTACGATCCGATCCAGCGGGCCCACGAAGAAGGAATTCACATGTTCATGGCGGTCCAGACGCTCTATGGATATACCCAGATGTTCGTCTATGACACCGGGAGGGACCTCATGGCAAGAGGTGTTGTACCTCTTGGTAATATGCTTCCTGAAGTGGCGTACTGCAAGCTCGGTTGGGTCCTTGGTCAGGTGCAGGACCCAGAAGCCGTCAACAAGATGATGACGACCCCTATCACACACGAGATCACCCCAAGAGAACCTTACAACGGATTCGTCCAGGGTCAAGGTGGACTCGATGTTGTCGAGGACTTCCTGAAAGAGTTCAGCTGATATTGGACGGACATAAGGATAGAGAACCTATGAGTACAGATTATATAGTACTCTGCATGTTCCATTACCCGTCATCCGTTGAGATGACTCCTGCCATCGTATAGCGGTTAGGGGGTATGACATGCCAGTTGGATCAGTTTCGCTCAGATCATTAAAGGTATCAATCATCACAATAATCCTGATCGTTTCATTCTCGGTAATGCCATCGATGCTATCAACAGGATTGCGATATATTGGGGGAGATGTATCCGAAACCGTGACATCGAACCTTATGGGGGATATAATCTCCATCGGTGATCTCAATAATGACGGAAGATCGGACCTTGCCCTGTTGCTTCCTCACAATTCATCATTTGCCTCAAATGGAGGGACAGTACACATCTTCCTTGGAGAAGCTGATGGTTTTCCGGTAATAACCCCCCAGAATGCAGATGTGACCTTCTATGGTAAGGAGGATTTCCTCCTGGGAACCTCCATACTTGCCTGGGACCTGAAAGATAACTCCTGGGCAGAGATAGTTTTAGGATGTCCGGGAGCGGGAAACGGGAACGGGACGGTATTCATCTTCGATTCGGTCCTTGTGAACGGAGCTCCAAAGGGAACCGTCATCGGGACGGATCAAGCTTACATTCATTTGAATGGGACCGATGTCCATGGGTTCGGCTCCCATTTGATAAAGGGAGAATTCACGGTCCCTGACCGGGAGGACCTCGTGGTCCTTTCAACCAAGGATGACACCAGGGATCCCAAGATGACCCTTTATGTGGGAGGCGGATCTCCGGGCCATGGTGTACAGTTCGATCTACCTGCATTGAGCATCACTCCATTTACGAACACCCTCACCATGGACCTTATGGGAAAAGGTAGGGATGCACTTATCTACTCGACACCGGACAGAGGGCAGGTCAGGGTAGAATATTTTGATATCAATGAGACAATAATTTCCCTTCCCGGTGCAAATTCCACCGGCGTGGTCGATCTTCAGGGTTCGATCTTTTCAACCGGAAACACCTGGGGTTGGGGGAATGGTGACGATGGATGGGATACATCGCCCAGCCACCTGTATGATTTCGATTCAGGGGTCGATTCCCTTCGTTTCAATCAAGCCACGGGAAATGTTAACGGATATGACCGTTCGGTCGAGAACGTGAACCGATTGGATATCGAGATAGGTGGAATACCGTCAAGCTCCGGTGGGGATGACGAGTCCGGAGCATACGGAGTGACCTTCCATATCTCATCCGGCGATCTTGATGGAAAGAACTCGGCAATACTTGGATTCGATTACAAGTATGAGAACTGGGGATTCGAGAATGACGAACGCCTTTGGATCAAATCCAGATTGACCGACAGCACAGGAACTGTACATTGGCTCGGGGATGATCTTGATTCCACTCCTTCGCCTGACTCTTCTCTTGAGATATGGACCCAGAATGGGAGGAACAGTGGAGGGTCCGGGATCGAACAATCTGGCGGAAGCCATTACGAGATCGAGATAATCCACCTGCTGTCAGGGCCTGGGGAATACTATCTCGAACTGGGTGGCAAGATATCAAGATGGACAGCGGGAGGTGAACGCGCTTCCATGGGTTTTGATAACATGACCCTCGTCACACGTTCGCTCGAGGTCAACACGAAATTGATGACAGGGTCCAACGGGATCGGAACCTCACTTTACTCTGCGGATGTGAACGGTGATGGTCTTTCCGATCTTCTACTTGGCAATCCCGTGGCGAACAGAGTACGTGTTTTCTTTGGAGAGGATCCCCATTGGGATACAATGCCAGGAATAAACGCCGAGATGGACAATGTGACGATCGATGGTGAGGACGGAGATTTCGGAACATCCATGTTGGTGATGGGGACCTCTGATTTCACACCTGATCCCTCTCTTTTCATTTCAAGTCCATCCAGGGAGAACCAATATCTTCCCTGGCAATCCGGGGAAGGAACCATTGTCAGATTGGACACTCCCCTTGCCGAGGGAACCATCGATCCATGGCAGATCGGGTTCTCGATCCCCGCACCAAATGGGAGCTTTTCTTTTGGTTTCAGCATGATCGGTATTGAAGATCCAGATGGGGATGGATATCCACAGTACATGATAGCATCCCTGGATGGAAGTGACAGACTGTACATTCACCAATACGATAGAGGTCCTTCATATCCTTCACTTTCGATCGATTCCCCGAACCGGGAATTCAAACTCTCGGGCCTTGTTGAGATCAAGGCCACTACAAGCGATATTGACCTGGACGTTGATCCATGGGACATCCGGTTCTACATATCCATTGATAATAAATCATGGGCTCCGGTGGGAAATGGAACACCGGATCGAGTTGAAGGATACCAGGCCACCAAGGTATGGAACACTTCAAATGATGAGAACCGAATATATTTCCTGAAGATCGAAGTGACCGATGCTTTCGGATTGACAACAGAAAGATTTACCAATTCGGTCGAGGTCATCAATCACGGATCTCCCACGGTATTTCTCAACTATCCAGGCGATGGTACCGAACTAAAGGGAAATGAGGAGGTCACGGCCCGGGTCATGATACCATCAAAGGATGAGTTATCCCCTCCTGTTCGATTCCTATACAGCAGGAACAATGAGACCTGGTTGGAGTTCGCAAATTTGAGCGAACCCAAACCTGGTTCCGACGTGGATTTTGCAGTGATCCTCAATACCGAGACCATTGTTGACGGTCCGATCTGGTTCAAGATCAATGCCACAACCGTTTACGGCCTTGGAAAAGAAGACAGGAACATCGTTCCCTGTACCATAGATAATGCGTATTCACCTGAGATCGAGTTCACCGGCAATTATACCGGGAACCTGACAGGAATGCTCAACGTTACCGTCAGGGTTTCGGACATCGATGATGACCTCATACCACCTGTGGAACTATTCTACAGGGATCCAGCCCTCCTTGCCTGGGAGTCATTAGGGAATATGAGCGGTCCATTCGAAAATGACACTTTTTTCCTGGAGATCGACACGTTAACCCTGATAAACGGACTCTATCAGCTCAAGGTCGAAGCAAGGGACGAGACCTTCAATGAGGTTGAAGCGATCCTGAATGTGACATTAAGCATTCATAACCTGTACACTCCTGTCCTATCATTCAAGAATATTGAGGAAGGATCTGTCATATCCGGTATTTCCCGCATCCAGGTATCCGTCACGGATACAGATGCAAATTATGCACCGACAGCGGTCAAGATATTCTACCGTTACCCTGATGTCGAGATATGGAACCGGATCCCGCAGGTGCTTGTAACCAATGGTGTTGCAACCGTTGATTGGGATACAACGGTCCTTCCGAATGGAGAATATGATCTTCTTGCCGAGATAGTTGACAGCGATAATCTTTCAGCATCAGTTGAAGTATATGGGGTCGTTATAAAGAATATAAAGAAGCCGATTGTCGAAGGTGACCTGATCATGGCAAGTGGGCCTCTGTCCGGCACGATCCGTATTACATTCAACCTTACCGATGATCAGGAGATCCCGGTCAGGAGCATACAGGTCGAGGTGTTCATTTTCGATCACTGGGAGGAGCTGCCCGGGGTAAAAAGAGAGACCCCGAACTTGACGTTCACTCCTGATATTCCGATAAGGTTCATCGTGGACTGGGATACCACCGCAATAGACGAGTTGGGGGGAAGACTCTATCCGGATGGTCCGGGATATCAGATCAGGATACGCGTAACGGACCCGGATGGAGAGGAAGACTCCTGGGTTTCGGTGGTGTCATACAAGATAGACAATACCGACTTTGTTCCGGATAGTGATCCTGCCCCATCCGGTAATGGGTCGAGCATAGATCCGGGGATGCTGGCAATTCTGATCCTTGTCGGACTTGTCATCCTGGCCCTTCTGATAGTAGGTTTCTTCATCTGGATAGGAAGACGAAGTGAAAAGAAAGGTTCCCTTCCGGCAATGGATAGGGCAAGACCGAAGAAGAAGAAAGAGGAACCGCCGGAACAGGTAGCAGAGGAACCCAAAAAGGACATTTATTCTGAGCACAGGGACTCCGATATCTATTCTCCACCTGGTTGGGGTTCATCCGATCCAGGGGCGCAAATGACAGGATATGATGATGATATTCCATCGTTCACAGCGGGGAGCGATGATTTCTTCGGTACATCGGCAGATATAGGAAAGTCTTCCCAGCCGGATGATATCCAGATGGGTGGAAGCAGGAAGAAAGCACCAAAGAAGAGCAGGCTCGGTGACATAGAAGTGGATCTAAAACTCCCCGAAGGAGCGATGCCAGCAGTATCTGCCCAGGATATGGGAGAGGATTGGGAAGATGTTGAAGATTGGCTCGATGAAGAGGGCGAAGAGGAATGGGAGGAACTTGACGAGGTCGATGATGATGAGGAATGGGAAGATGAAGAGGAGGAAGAACCCGAAGAGATCCTTGTGGTCACATGTAAATGTGGAGAGGAGATAGAGATCCCCTCAACTTTTTCGGGAAGCAAGTTCAAATGCCCATCCTGTGGAAGAACCGGAAAACTCCGTAAGTAGGAAGATAAAAGACCCGTTCCAATCTTTGTTATAATGGACCAAGGGGATGCCTTCATCACGAAGCGGCAATGGACCGCATCGAGGTGAGGGAATGACAAAGAAGAAAGGAAATCAATTCGAGGTCCCTGCCGGGGCCGTTTACGCACTGCTTGCAGCAACGTCACTTATATGTATCACGATACTTGCCGTTGCGCTTGCGGGTGACGATGGAACCCCGGAGGAGAAGATCGAGGTCCCGATGGAGAAACTATCCCATCTTACCATCGAAGATGTATATTTCAGGTCCTATGAGTCAGCAACCGTATCATTGCTGGTGACCATCTATGTTACCAACGATGGAACAATGGATGCAAGCAATGTCCAGGCGCACATATGGCCTGTTGTGGAAGGGTCCAACATTGCCACAGATACGGAGGAGATCATCTTTGGTGATATATCCGTTAACGAAACAAAGGTGGGAGAGATACCCATCAACCTCAAGGCCGGGACACTTCACTCCGTGGAGATACTTCTATTCGATTCAGGGAAACTTGTACTCAAGGGTAGAGCAAGCATATCCACAGATGGACAACCCGGGGCACAATACAATAACGAGGAAGTAAGAGGGACCACCAGTGATTCGGATTATGATGGGATACCCGACACCTGGGAAGAACATTTTGGTCTAGATCCCAACGACCCCGGTGATGCGAAATACGATTCCGATGGTGACGGTTTCACAAACCTTGATGAATACAAGCTCGGCAGGGATCCTTTGAAGAGACCGGGAGAGGCGGATCCAAATGATGATAATGGCCCAATTACAGCTATGACAAATATAGCTGATGGAGAAGATTCCACGATAGCTATCGGTGCTGGTCTCTTCCTTGTTCTGATAATCGGCGTGATCGTTGTCCTTATCGCGGGAGCCGTGGTATCACACAGAAGAAGGGAGAAAGGGAAAGAGGAGGAATTCTACAACCCCAGCAGAACCTCCGAGACCTCTTCAGGAGGTCAGGTTCCTCCGGAGAGGATGGCACGACCGGAGTTCCAGGTCGAGGTTCGGGAAGGACATCATGATGAGGATATTGAAAGCGATGTTCCCATGGGAAGGGGAATATATGAGTGATAGGCCTTAAGGAGAGAGGAGATATGAAAGAGAAAAGGGAGACACAGGAGATGAGAAGGATACTGACAGTGTCAACGATCCTTCTCCTGTGTCTCCTGATCTTCTCCACATCCGCAGCAGTTGACGGTCAGGAGGAACCCATCGATACCGATGCTGACGGGATGCCGGATGAGTGGGAGGAGACCTATGGATTGAATGTTACGGATCCAAGCGATGCGTACGAGGATCCTGACAATGATGGTCTGATAAACCTGGAAGAATACAATTACAGGGTCTATCCGTTCGATCCGGATTCCGATAACGATGGAATGTCGGATGGGTGGGAGGTCGAGAACGGATTGGATCCCAAGGTCTTTTCGGCAGAGAACGATTTCGATGGTGACGGTTACACGGATCTTGATGAATTCCAGAAGGGTACCGATCCGAATAACAGGAATGAACCAAGTCACATTGATGATG
>JAUVCN010000117.1 GCA_030595715.1 Thermoplasmatales archaeon | reverse complement strand
CATCGGTTTGATCAGTTCGCTCAGGGGCATCCATTTATTTTCTGATCGTGAGTGGTCCGGTTCCCCATGTTGCCTGACGTACTCATTGTATGGTATGAGCATATGCGTCCTGTCTTTGCCGGAGTTGTCTATCACGAATTCTTTCATCTCGGTGAGCAGTCCGGTCGGGTTGTCAACCACAAGGAGCATATCGATACTCTTACCGGTGGTCTTCCATAAATGGAGACGTCCCCGTATTTCCAATCTGGTGAGGTCAACATCGGCGTACTCGCTCATATGCCGGTTCATCCGTTTGACTATCTTCTGATACTCTTCAAAGGAGAGTTCTATCGGTTTTGCAAATGCCAGATATATCTGATTGCTGTGAGACCGTGCTCCTGTTGCAGCATATGAGACCCGCAGATGCCGCAGTGAGCTGGCAAATGCTTCTTCCGCTGCCGGGAAGGATGGTCCATCGCGGCCCATGGTTATCTCCGAGTTCCTTATCAGGGCCCGAACGAAGATCCGGTTCTCGATATCCGGCAACTCCGGACCGCGTGGATTGGGTATGCGATGATGGAAAATATGTATCAGAGGATCTGCAGATGGCAGCTTGACGATGTTCGATCTGAGGGACTCGAGCTGTTTAAGGTCTAGCAGATATTCCAGGGACGGATGAAGGTTTCTGCACAGGGTGTCCTCATGATACATGCTGCTTCCATCCTCTTCGGGACAGAACGTGAATAATCCGGGTGCCCTGTCATGATGAGTTTGAACAACGAACGTGACACGCCTGAGATGTTCATCCTGCAGAACCTTATTCACTATCTCCTCCAGGTGTTGTGCCAGTTCATCGCTGCTCGTGATATCCGCGGGCCACTGGATGAGCAGTTCAAGAACATCTCCCGTGTGAACCGTCCGCTCCGGAGATCCCTCCCAGAACTGCTGAAGGCGTCCATACATGCCGGTCAGGCTTTGAGTTATATTCTCGCCGGGTTCGACCAGGCTGACGATTCCCATACGGTCCCTGTCGGTATCAGCATCATTGAAACGCCATACGTAGAGTCTTTTCCCGTTCTCGATATGTTCATATTCGCAGGTAAGTCTCTTATGGCGCCGATAGGAGCGCATGATGATCAGCTTTCCTGCTATCTTTCGAGCAAAACCCTTGCCGGTTACGAGATAATTGATCAGCTGGGATACCATTGACTCCGTGGCAGCCATGATATTCTTCATCAATTCATTCTGAAGGGAGATATCTCCCGACTCGTTTGCCCTGACTATATTTTCCATGACCTTATGCAGGTCGATCGGTTTCTCGCGGAGTGGATGTATCAGATGGATGAGCTCTTCCGCCCGAGTGGACAGGTCGTGATAATTGTCGGAGTAGCCCAGGTCTGTCAGCTTCTCCAGGTCTGATACGATAGATTCGAAATCCATTGAAGAAATTGGTGAAAGCAGCGCAAGTAGCACTCCTTTCTTTGAGGGGAGGTTCGCGTGAGATCTTGCAAGATCATATTTCTCCGCACCTGTTATGCCGGCCTCCTTCTCTGCAATAGCTATCCCGTCCGATAGAGATATGGACCCCTTGAAGAATTTTTCATCCCTGTAGAAGGCAGTTACCGTATCGCGGACGAGGGTTGTCCACTGTCCATTACTGAGTCTTTCCTTCATATCGGTGAGTTCTTCTTTCAACAGGTCCAGAAAGTCGTTCGAATACTGATAACCCCCCATGATATTGCCGATCACGGTCCTGAGATCATCATTGTTTATGGGGATCTCCATATCACCATTCCCGGCCCACTTTCTCTCGAGCTTGGAGGAGAGATCTGCCGCATCATGCGTGAACTGCAGGCGGGATCCGTTTTCCTCCAGGTCAGATCCTGCGGGGGAAGGTCCTCCATCCGCATTCTGTTCTCCCGAGAATTTGAGGAGCGGCGTTCCAGCCTCAACAATTGAACCTGCATCGACGAACACATCTGCGATGGCGGCGTCCCGAGGAGATTCCAGAGAGGAGATCATCTTCATGGCTTCCATGGTGAATAGAGTATCATTCGGCCCAACCGACTGCCCCGGCTTGACATCGACAGAGGCAATGATCCCTGCCAGAGGGGCCCGAAATACGTCCGGGTCAAGATCTCTTTCGAAGGTGATATTATGCCCGCCAACTTCGATATGGGTAATGGAGGTCTCATCCGTCCGGTATACCTGGAAGACGGTTCCATTATATTCCATCATGAAACGGGACGGGCCCAGCCGTTCCCAGAACCGGACAACGATCCGGTCGTTGTCGAGGATCAGTTCATAGAGCTCATCTGCGATCTCACGGACAATGACCGTATAATAATGCTTGCCGAACTTCATACGGGTCAGGCCGGTATTCGCAAGGAGCCTGGGAGCGATCGAACGGGATGACATGAGGCTCGCATGGAATTTATCCTTGGATTCTGCCTTCTGGAAGAGATATTCGAGTATGGCAACCGCTGCCAGGCCCAGTTCTGGCTGCACATCGGAACCGCCGAGGGATGCACCTACTTTCGATTCTGCGTCATCGAGCCGCTGCTTGAGCCAGTTAACGTGAATGCCTGAGCCGTCGATATATTCTGCATCCTGCATAATAGCGGATGAGAACTGCAGGGTTGTAAGAATGCCCTTGATACGCAATTTATTCAGGAAGGCCACCATGAACTGTCGTGCTGCCTCACGGGTGGGTGCACTTATCACCGCATGCCCGATCTGGCTGTCCGCAAAGGAATGAACGGTTCCTCCCTCTCCAAAGCTGAAATATGCCCGGGGTGTGTTTGGACCCAAGTTGGGAATATCCAGCGATTTGATGGTGCCGGTCTGAGAACTGAAACCCGTATTGGGATTTTCAGCCGTTATACGGACGGAAATACTGTGTTTACCCGTGGTCAGGGACTCGGATAAGGATATCAGTTCCCGATCGAGGGGAATGCCCATGGCAATTTTCAGCTGCTCTGTCACAAGGTCCAATCCAGGATACACTGCTTCCGTGGCTATGTGTTCCACCTGCAACCTGGTGTTCATCTCCATGAAATACGGATCTCCATCCTTGTCCACCAGAAATTCCACGGTTCCGGCATTCACATAATTCGCAGCCTTTGCTGCAGCTATCGCTGCCTTTCGAAGTATCCTCCGGGTTGTATCGCTTATGGGGATCTCATCGCCGCCTTCCTCGATAAGCTTCTGATTATGACGCTGGATGGAACATTCGCGCTCACCGAGAGCGATCACGGTCCCTGAAGTATCTGCCAGGATCTGGACCTCCACATGCCTCGAGCCGGGATCGGCGGCCTTTTCGATGAAGACGATGTCGTTTCCAAAGGCTGCGGATGCCTCGGAAATGGCGGCCTTCAACCCGTTTTCCAGATCATTTTCATTGGTGATGAAACGAATGCCCCGACCGCCGCCGCCTGCGGTAGCCTTTATGACCACGGGAAGTTCAATATTTTCAACAACTGACCGGGCCGCTTCGATGGAACGGATCCCGACCCTTTCATAGGCCAGATCGGATAACAGATGATGCCGGTCCGTTTCGGTAAGTGGTCCTTTCTTATCTTCTCTTGATCTGATAAGACCCTCTGCATCCGCTCTCATATTGGACAATGATATGTTCGAGCCGTTCCAGGGAAGCATGGGAACCTCTGCTTCATCCATGATGAGCTTTGACATGATCTTGTCTCCCATCAGGCTCATTGCTTTTGCATCTGGACCAATGAAGACGAGCTCCTCCTTTTCCACACGGGATGCAAAGGTTACATTCTCGGCCAGATGTCCCCATCCCACCGCAATTGCGTCACACCTGTATTTTCGGGCGATCGCAATGACCTCTTCCTGGTTTTGATATGTGTCCTTGGGACGCAATCCCGCGATGCGGGCAATGATGATATCTGGCTCCTTCAGGTAGTTGGGTCGCTGCTGTGCATCCTCCTGACAATCGCCAACCCAGTCTGCGTCAGAGGCGATGGCCACGGCCTGAATGAGGTTTGGATCCTTACCCTTGGATATCAGGGTGGAGAGGGATGTGATCCCTTGGATTATCCGCAGTGCCGAAAGGCCGTTATTAACGATCAAAACACGGGCAAAGGCCTTTTGGGGATCCCCACCTGATCGCTCAACCCAGGCTGAAACGGAGGCCAAATTCTGGTTATACATCTCTTCGGAGAAGATCGTTTTAGTCGAATCCAGTAATTTATCCGGATCAGCAGGTTCCATGGATGCCATTGTATATCACACTTCCAACATAAACAGGACATTACATGTACGATATGGTAGACTTAGTGTAGCCATTTGGCATATAATAATGCAATGGAAAGGTCAGAAAAAAACTTCGACAAAGAGTGAAGTTTTCTTGATCGTTCTCAAGAGAAATGATCGAGAGCAATATTATTAGGCTCCGGTGGTAGAAGGGATCCATTACATTTGCATTGCTAATATTGAATATGATCCTCATAATGTAGAGCATAGGGAGATATGTGCAAAAAATTTATAATATAATTTAATAACATATGCGTCATATATATATAGCATTACAGTATAACATATATTCGAATATACATGAAAAGGGAAGAGATCCTCTCAACCAGAAAGAGAAATGCCATCAAGATAGAGAGGATCTACAGGATCCTCCTCAGTTTACCTTATGTTGAGCGTAGCATATACAGGATCTCCAAGGAATCCGATACTGATTATCATTGGACACACAATACTCTGAAAGAACTGGAAAAACAAGGAGTTGTAGGGGGTTCCAAACTGATAGAACCGATCTCCCTGTTCAAGATATGGGCAGATAGGCCCATCAGCACCCTCTTCAGGGAATACCATATTCAAGAGCCAAAAAAATTCCTAAAGGAGGTGAAGCTCGATCACGCCATAACCACCTATTATGCTGAAAATCAGATAGGAAGCTATCTGATACCAAGTAGACTGGATATCTATATCCATGAAGAAGATAGCAAGCCCTGGCATGAGAGTTTGATCGCAAACGGATATGTCGGAAAAGGAAATGTCCGGATCCTTCTTGCGGATGAGCATGTGTTCTGGAACCGGGTTCTGGAGGGGCCGCTCAAGACCGTCAGCATACAACAGTTGATCGTTGATCTGATCAGGGAAGGGGGAGTATGTATGGAGGCGGCAGAGATCCTCATGGAGAGATACTATGACAGAGAGTGAGATATACGAGAGAATGGAGACAGACGCATCCCATGATGCTCTGAATATCCTGGCCACTGAGCTTCCAGAGCCATTGATATTGATGGGAGGCTGGGCTGTCCATCTCACAGTGAACGAGAGTTACACGAGGGAACATAATACCCCCTATCTTGGGTCCAGGGATGTGGACCTTGGTTTCCATATCGATGTTGATGCATCTATCGAGGAACTGAGAAAAAACAATTTTGCAAGGACCCTTGATATCCTGAGGCGAGTTGGATACTGGGAATCCGGAACATCAAGGTTCTGCAGGATTCTGGATAAGAGGACCGGAAGGACGTTGAATGAAAAGGAAGCGGGAAATATTCCACTCTACGACCTGTTCTACCTCTATATCGACCCCATGGTCGATCGTATCCATCCCCTTAACAATGAGGCCTTCAAGATCAAACCCATTGATGAGCCACTATTGGCTGACGCCATAGAGAATGAAAAAATGAGAGAGATCACGATATCAAAAAAGACCATCCTCGTTCCTCGACCGGAGGTGTTACTGGCAATGAAACTCTCTGCCTTTCCAAGGAGGACAAAGGATGATAAGAAGGTCAAGGATGCGTGTGACATATACGCTTTGATATGGCATTCGAAAAGATCATCCAGGGAGATTACCAATTCAATTAAAAAGGATCATCCTGAACTTGTTGAACAGATAAGGGATCATTTCACTGAAGAACTGGTAATGAAAGCCTCCTATCATCTTGGAGTTGAACCAGAACGGTTCATGGGAGTGATCTCCCAACTTATGGAATGATCCATACTGTCATGCTCTAACCCCCATGGCGTCGGAAACATACCCGATGGTGTTGGAAAACAATGGGATGGTGCCAGAAAAATTCTATGGAATTTTTCGCACTTGATCATTATGATTTGAAAATGTTGACTTCTTAATAGATCAAATGTCGGTCGTTGGTGAACCTCTGGTTCACCCGATGTTCAGCCTAACTTTGACATATGAGTATGTATAAGTGCCAAAGTGAGGCTTCTCACAACTTCGACAGGCTCGGATCATATCATGTTATTATGTCTGCCAAAGTTGGGATTCAAGCTAACAAGTGACCTTGAACAGGACGGGGTTCGATAGAATGGCTGAAAATGTCAAAAAATCAAAGATTGTCCTTACCTTGGAGGTGGTGACCTCCAAGATGTCAAAATAACCCCTAAAAATGAATGAATCTCTTTTTATGCCAACTGAAGAGATGTACATGGAATGAACGAAAAGGGCCCCTTCCTGTTACAGGCGGGGAGGGGCTTCACTCTTTGAATTCGTATTCCTCGGACCCTTATTCTTCTTCGTCTGAAATCTCAATGGATTCTTCCCTCTTATTTTTAATATGAAAATATATAGCCACAATCAAAACCAATAGCAGAAGTACCATAAAGATAAATAAATATTGAAAACATTTCTCATCTTCAGTCTCCTCCTCAACTATCTTCAAAGCAGGGATCCCGTCAATGATCCCGTCAGAGGAGATCCTGACATCTATCTCTACGGGGTAATACCCGTCCATGGAAATAATCAGTTTCACTGTATTATTCAAAAGGATCACGGGAAGTGTGAAGGATGCCACACCGTCCTCTCCAGTGGTATTTGAATATTCGGTTGAATTCAATATGATCCTCACACTGGCTCCGTATAACGGATTCCCCTCCTCATCCATGATCGGTCCGACATCAAGAGTGAAATCCACCAGCGGGACCTCCCTTTCGATCACTTCTATCGAAACCACTCCCACACCGGAGAGCCCAAGCTGGTCAGTAACCAATAGTGACACATTGTAGACCCCTGCAAATTCAAATTCAATTTCCACGACGGAACCGTATAAAACGTGTTCCAGACCAGGAATGACCCATGTGAAATTGGATATCCTTCCGTTACCGATGGAATTGGACCCGTTCAGGATCACCTCTTCTCCGACGAAAACGGTCCGTCCCCCTCCGGGATCAGCCACTACGGAAACGATATCATCAGGCTCTATCAAACGTCCTACAAGAACGTATGTTGACAGGTGTTTCACTGTCGCTGACAATCTTCCTGAGAAGGAAATCCCGTATGATTCGAAATCGGTCTCGTTCAGAATGACTTCATCCACCCAGTTCAAACTCTCATTCACTCTTTCCCACTTAAGCGAACTCTCGTTCATGAAGAACAGATCAAGGCTTCCCTCATCGAAGTCGCCAGGACCGCCCACCGATCCATCACCTGACCGATCAAGATCGGAGTCCCGGTAGAATATCTCGATCTCGCTTCCCACCAGACCATCGCCATTTATCTCTATCTCGATCACCCTGGCCAGTGGAACCTCCATTTCCATGAGACCCGACCATTCCTCCCTTTCGAATTCACCCACATCGACCTCCTTCACCTCGACGTCGAAGGAAACATTGGAGGCGAACCTCCCGCGAACCGTCGTTCCCGTCTCCTTGACGATCTCGAACTGATCGAGAGAGAAACAGCATCTGGGATTCAGATAATATGATCTTATCATTCCCTCCCTGACCACCATCCTCATGGATTTAAGCATTCCAAGGGTTCTGTAATGGTCCGAATCATACGGGTTCGAAAGCATCACGATGGTCTGGTTCTCGGCCCATTCGCCGTATCTCAAGGCGAACCTGTTCATATCCGAACTCTCCATATCATCAAGGATCTCATCGGGAAGTATCGACCTTGTCAGGTTCCCTGCAGTACCATCCTTCTCGGATGGATTACCCACGAGTACAATATACTTAGAATCGGAATATGATCCTATCTCGCTTGGATCTATCACAGTCGTATTCACACTTGAACTCAAATTCTCCAGATAGCTTTCAACCCCCTCGACATCATCACAGGCAACAACAACGGGTTCATCCAGAATGATCGTGAAATCCATGTCTTCTGAATCCTTGATCCCGTCTCCGTCGGAATCGCTGCTGAGCGGATTGAAACCCATCTCCATCTCCTGACCGTCGAGGAGACCGTCGCCGTCGGTATCATTGCTCAGGGGATTCAACATCATGTCCACCTCGAACCCATCCGGAACCTGATCACCGTCGGAATCACCATTTAGAGGGTCCGTTCCGTATATTCCCTCGAACCCGTCCTTCAATCCGTCCTTATCCTTGTCGGGATCATTCGATGAGGTTCCCGCCTCCATCTCTGCGGAATCGAACATGAAGTCTCCATCTGGATCAGCGTTCAGAGGATCCCATCCCAGATCAACTTCTATTTTATCCGTCAACCCATCCTCATCGGTATCAGGGTTATTCGGATCACAACCATGATCGAACTCATCTCTATCATTCAGGCCGTCACCGTCTGTATCAACTAGGTGAGGAGACGATAGGAAAGGCATCTCTTCACCATCGGAGAGACCATCACCATCGGTATCTTCATCTGAAAGATTTGTTCCCAACCAGAATTCCTCTCCATCAGGTAACCCATCATGATCCGTATCTGTGGCTCTGGGATCTGACGACAGGTTCCACTCGAGCCAATCATCAAGTCCATCGCCATCGGTGTCTTTGATCTTCGGATCCGATGTTGCATTGATCTGAATTGATCTGGAATGGTAATCCACATCGATCATATGACCATTCAATTCATCCTGATCCGAAAGGCCGTCCCCATCCGTATCATCAAATCCGGTTGCTTCTTCCACCTCGTGGAAAGTAACGTTATGATAAAGGACCTGTATCCGGTCATTATATTCATCACAAACAAATAGGTGACCTTCTCCATCATCGATGATGCAGGCAGGATGATCGAAGTTTCCAGGTCCCGTCCCGCTGGTTCCATATTTAGCAATAAACCGTCCGTTTGATTCAAGTTTCTGTATCCTGTCATTGTACACGTCGGTAACAAAAAGATCTCCATTTGAATCGAAATAGATGTCTGAGATCCCCTGGAACTGGCCTTCCTCCGTACCGAGGCTACCGAAAGAGTATTTGAAATTGAAATCAGGGTTGAAGACAAATATAAAACTATCTTCTATAGTCCCTGCAAAATAGATATTTCCGTAGGAGTCAAGGGCAAGTACCCTGACATCCATATAAACCAATTCAGGAATTTCGTTTATCCTTCTCCTCTCGATAACCGTTCCGTTGGATAGGTCGATCTCGAAGTAATTGTTCTGTCCACTTGTGTCTGTGAAGATACAGTGCATGATCGATGAACCATCGCAGAACATATCCTGGACCCACATCTGAGAAATGTAGGTATAGGTGACATTGTGTGAAAAATCACTGTTGAACACATGGATATACAATCCAGAACTCGATGATTCGCTCACAATGATCGTTCCATTGGGTCCAAGTTCTATCTGATGGGGTGTTACCGCAACATCGTCAATTCTCAACTTACCAAGATACGTCCCGTTCATGTCAATTATGCCAGCCATGCTCCATTCGCCTTGGAGGATTACGATCATGGTCCCGTTCGAAAACCTTACCATATCAAAGGGATAATAATTAAACCCATTTTCATGGATCGTGATGCTAAACTCATCCTTGTATTCTATTGAGGTCTCGTAATGATCCTTCAATCTGTCCTTCTCGCCATCACCGTTGGTATCGGCAGACCTGGGATTCAATTTGCAGAGGTATTCGATCCTGTCACTGAGCCCATCTCCGTCTGTGTCGTTCAATCTTGGATCGGAGTTTATGGTCCAGTTGAAGTTTCTGCCGCAGAAATCGAAATTAACAACCCATCCTTCATGTTCCTGGTAATCGCTCATTCCATCGGAATCCGTATCACTATCCCTGGGATCCATCCACCAGTTGAATTCATCCCGATC
>JAUVCN010000151.1 GCA_030595715.1 Thermoplasmatales archaeon | reverse complement strand
GATCCTTCTTCTTCCGTATAATACCATCATCTCGAACTTGTTCGATATGAACAACTTCTCAAGAGAATTGAGTTCGCTGACCCTGTCGAAAAAAGGTAGGACCATTATACTTAGTATTGTGTTCCTACCTTAAAAATCTTCTCCTTTGCACGGTAAATTGGAAGCATGGAAGAAGGTTCTTCCTCTTCCTTCTTCAGAGTTCAGAAATGAATTCCTAAGGATGAGCGGTTAGCTCTTTTAACAGCTCCTTCACTGAAACGTTTTTCACCCTGCAACCGTTTTCAAGGACCTCCTCTTTTTTAACTTGATATCCTACCAAATAGGCTCGGGTAGGGGAATATTTGTCCAGGAATGATCTGAAACCTCTTTCCATCTTCAATTTATTAAGTGTTGTCTTGATCTCTATCGGAACGATCTCTCGGCCCAGTTCAAGAACTACATCTACCTCTGCGCCACCCTTCGTCCTCCAGTACCTTGGAGCGAATCCCGACTTGATCAGCTCCGAGATCACATAGTTCTCGAAACTGCGCCCATCTGAAGTTGCAGGGAACTCGTTGATGAGGGCATTTCGAAGGCCCATATCAAGGAAGTAGTAACGAGGTTGTTTTTTCATTTCGAGGTTCTTGTTCCTGTAAAACGGCGGCACTTGAACGATCAGGTAGCTCTTGGTGAGGGCTTCAATATATTTCTTCACCGTGAGGAAGGAGAGATCCAGATCATTGCAGATCCTGTCCTTGGTAAGTGGAGATCCCACGTTCAATGCGATCAATCTGGCCAGCTTCCATAATGAATCCAGATCCGAGATCGAAAATGTACCGGCTACATCCTTAAGGAGCATGGTCTCCAGTATGTCCCTAAGGAGCGTGATCTTTATGTCGCGTTTCTCCTGCAGGACGATGCCGGGGAGCCCACCGAACTGCATATGTTCGCCCATCAGCCTCATTTCAATGGTATCGGTCATGGTCGTGTTCCCCCTGGCAAGGGCCATCTCCTTTTGATCGAATGGGTACAATCTCAGTATGGAAACTCTGCCAACAAGGTGGGAAAGTACAGATATTCCAAGAAGAGTCTCGGTAGAAGAGGTTATCCAGAGGCGATGGCCCCTGTCTACCAGATACTTCAACTTGATGCCAGGGTCCGAGCCGTACTGAACCTCGTCAAGTATGGTCACCCTGTTTCCCGAGATATACTCTGACTCGAAGGCTTTTATATCTGTGAATATCTCCCTGACATCGGGGTCGTCAAAGGTGATGTATCTTGCATCGAAATCAGCTGACCAGTGCTTGAGGAAAGTTGTCTTGCCGCTCTGCCTTGGGCCCACTACGGCGATGACCTTGACCGCATCTGTCAGGTCCTTGAAACTATGGGCGATATTTCTCTGGACGTACATGGGTATTAATGATCGTCATAAGTTATAAACCTTACTTTTATTAAAGTCTATATTAGGAATAAGACGGATAATATTAAAGTGAATGTGAATTTAAATCCACCATATGAACAATCCGACGTAGTCTTTCGTTCCACTATCCTGATAATGGAGCCCTGAAGATGAGGAGATCACATTTGCGAATAGCTTTATCCTTTCCATCACTCCTCTTTCTTCTCTTCAAGCTCCTCGATCTGTTCGTGTATGAATCCTTTGAGCTCTTCTGTGGTCATCCCTTCTTCTTCTTTCGGAGCGGGTTCGCCGTACATCGCCTCGTAGGTCTCCTCTTTCGTGAGTTCGTGTTCCTCTTCTTCTCCATCTGGTGTTACTTCATCCTCATCCTTCTTCTTTCTCATCACGAAGAAGAGGACTACACCGACGATGATCAAGACGAGAGCGATCAATAGTATGATCGACAGAAGTGAGGAGGATTTCTCCTCCCCCTCTGCAACGGTTAGCTTGAAGCTCACCAGCTCGTAATCGACACCGTCGGAAACGTTGACAATTACAATGTGTTCTCCCATCTGGTCGTCCGTCGGCTTCCATTCGATCTTACCAAGGTCGTCAATGGTCATCCCCTCTGGAGCCTCGTCCAGGCTGAATGTTCTTGATGTATCGTCAGCATCGGTGACCATGACGTAAAAGCTGAAACCGTTTCCAGAAGTTGCCTTCTGTGGATCGATACTGCTTATCTTTGGAGGCGCATTCACATCGAAGCTGAAAACGTCATTCGAGCATCTCCCGTCCGAGCATCCATCATTGGGTATCACCGTCCAGTAGTAGGTCTCCCCGACTTCCAGGATACCTGGTGTGAACGATGTCCTGTTGAAATCGGTCTTGATCATTGCAGTTTCCTGAAGAGTTGAGACCAATGGTTCCTCCTTGCTAAGGTAGAGACTATAGATCAGCTCGTCTCCTTCAGGGTCCGATCCCTCCCAGGTCAGGATTCCCATCGTACTGCTGATCTTGTACCCGTCATAGGGTGAGAGCAATGTAACTGATGGAGCCCTGCTTGGAAGTACCTCGATGATGAAGGTATGGTTGGCATACAGTTCTCCGTCAAATGCGGATATGATCACTTCCAGCTTCTTGCTCAATCCCTCGAAGATGTGTATCGTTGCGTGCCATTCGATACCCCCGGTCTCGCTGTCTATTGAAATCTCCGAATCGGGACTGGACCTGATGGTGTAGGTGAGTATTGTTCCCGGATCGATATCGGTTGCATTGGTTTCGAAATCGTAAAACTCACCGTGTGTGATCATAGTGTCGTCGGGAACATCATTCCACTCGGGCCTATCGTTCACATTAAGGACCTCAAGCTGGAACTCCGTAGAATCGGTGAGTCCTCCAGAGTCCATCACAGTGATGTTCACGGTGTAGATCCCCACATCATCGTTTGTAGGCGTTCCTTCGAGCACCCCGGTATCCTGATCCATTGAGAACCATTCAGCATCAGTGACAAGCGTCCAGATGAAGGAGTCAACTGGATCAAGGTCGATTGCGGTGTATGTCCTCCTGTACGGTTCGTCCTGATAGACTGTTACAATATTCTCCGTATCGATGTAGCATTGGTCGTTGACATCGATGACGGTCAGGTTGAACGATGTGTGATCTACTCCTTCGTTCCCATCATGGACGCTTACACCCACAAGAGTTCTTCCAACATCGTCATTGGTCGGTGTTCCCGATAGCTCTCCGGTAACTTCATTCATCGAGAGCCATAATGCGCTGGTCCAGATGTGATATGTTGTGTTCCCGACGCCTTCATCATCGCAATCATAGTCCATGTAGTATGGTTGGCCCTGAGTCGCAGTGACGACATTTTCCCCAATGAGTGTAGGTGCCCTATTGAGAACGATTATTTTGAACTCCTGAACCTTGAAATGGCCGATATCATCAGATAGGTTCAATGACACCACGGTTAAGCCCACATCTCCGTTATCGGGAGTCCCGGAGAGGACCATTGTTTCTGTATCAAATGATAGCCATTCCTTATCGCATTCAAATGTCCAAGTGTAAATGTCAGCATATCCGATGTTCGAGTATTGAACCGAATATTCAAGATCTTCCTCAACTTCGAGAACAGGGGCAATGGGTCCTATTGTGACCAATGTACAGACTTTAATGTTGGCCAACTTTGAGGGATCCTTTGCCGATGTAACTGTAATGTTTTCGATCTTCTCGGTTGAGTTCGGTATGAAGAAATTGCCTCGATAGATGCCTGTGTCGATATCCGTTTCCCGAAGTAGTATTACAATCGGTAGCGGCATCGTCTTGTCCGATGTGATGTTAACGAAAGCGAAATCCCTTGTCAGAGCATTGGCATCCTGTCCAATGACCTCCATATACATCGTCTCCTCACTTTGTATCTTATCTATCTCGTTGGAGTATCCACCATCAGAATATACCTTCAGAGAATCTATTGCTGTGGGCCTGAACGGTTTATCTACATTCACCGATACGGAATAGCTTGGGTCCCTGCATGATACCACTTGGATGTTCTCAAGCCAGATGAAGGATCCAGGCACTTGATACTCTCCTCTGTAGACTCCCGTATTGATCCCGGTTTCCTGGAGTAGGATAGGAATAGGTATCGGCATACTGTTGTCAGAGGAGATGTTCACCAGTGCAAAGTTCCTGGTAGCTGGATTCGCATCGGTCCCGATAACTTCAATGTAGAACGTATCCCCTATTCCTGCTTTGTCCACTTCGATTGTGTATTCCTGATCGTAGAAGGTCTTCAATGAACTTATTGCGGTGGGCCTGAACGGTTTATCAATAAACAGTGTATCGAACTTGGTGGGATCCTTTCTCGATGAGAAGTTTAAAGTATCGAGGTAGATCGTTCCTGGGGGAATGAGAAATGTCCCCCTGTAAATTCCCGTGTTGTTTCCCGTTTCAAAACAAATTACTCTGATCAATCCAACGGACCCAGGCCTGAAGGTAACATTGATCACTGCTGCATCCTGATGTGTTTCATTTCCATCAAGGCCTATCAGTTCGACATGGATCATATCACCGATGTCAGCCACCGATATTGGAACGGAGAAACCACCATCCGAGTAGAGGTCAACAGAATATACCTCCTTTGGTTCAGTGTTTCCAAATCCCGTGATCAAATATGTCTGCCCTGCATTGGAACCTCCATCATTATTGCAATATGATGAAATGATCATGTCATCGCCCCCATCACCGTTAATATCACTCCCCCCTGAAACCGAATAGCCGCATTCATCATCTGCATCCTCTCCTATGAAAGAGGTATCAGAGTTTGAAAGGCTGGTATCCATGGACCACCCGATATTTTTTCCATATATCAGGTATGTCTGCCCTGCATTGGAACCTCCTTCATCATTTCCATGTGCTCCGATGATAATGTCACCGTATCCGTCCCCGTTCACGTCTCCCGCGCCTGAAACCGAAGATCCAGACCAATCTCCTGCATTCTCTCCAATGAACGATGCATCTGCTGTTGACAGGTCAATGTCCATACCCCAACCTGATGCCTTTCCCAGTATCAGGTACGTCTGTCCTGCAGATGATCCTCCATCATCGTTCATATAGGCCCCGATGAGAATGTCGTCGTATCCGTCCCCGTTCACGTCTCCGGCTCCAGAGACTGAAAAACCGGAATAATCGGAAGCATCCTCTCCTATGAACGATGCGTCTGCGTTCGACAGGTCGGTATCCATTGCCCAACCGGAAGCCTTTCCGAATATCAGGTATGTTTGACCTGCTATTGAACCTCCATCTTCGTCATAATATGCCCCGATGAGTATGTCATCGTATCCGTTCCCGTTCACGTCTCCGGCTCCTGAGACCGAAGATCCAGAACTATCAGCTGCATCCTCTCCGATGAACGATGCGTCTGCGTTCGACAGGTTTGTGTCCATTGTCCAACCCAAGGCCTTTCCAAGTATCAGGTATGTTTGACCTGCCGTATTGCCTCCTTCATCATTTCGTTGTGCCCCGATGAGGATGTCGTCGTATCCATCCCCGTTCACATCCCCGGCCCCGGCAACAGA
>JAUVCN010000112.1 GCA_030595715.1 Thermoplasmatales archaeon | reverse complement strand
CAACAGGTGTCATCTTGTAAACGGTAAGAGCGATAGGAATATGGGAAAGGCCGAAAAACACAGATGAATATACAAGTGCACCCCATTTGGGTAAGACCCTCTGAGATTGATCATGTACGAATGATCTGAACTCGAACTCCTCGACTGGCCCTACAATGAAGAACATGACGAAAGTCATGAGGAAGAAAAGCCATATGTCGGAACCAGAAAAATAGTTGAAGACCCAGAAAGAGCCTGCCTCGTACCCTCCCAATGCTACTCCTGAAACATCCCAAACCACCATCTCGGTGAATCTCCAGACAACACCACCGATAAGGCCGACAAGAACGGCCGTGAAAAGGAACTTCCTTGTCATCTTGAAGGGGCCGAACGAAAATGACATCTTCTGTCCGTTCTCCTTATCGGATGTGGTAAACAATTTCTCTTTTCTGATGAATATCCAGTATATCAGAATTGGTCCGAGATGAATGGTCGGTGCAGCAATAATATGCCCAACATAGAACCAGTAGGAACCGAACTGTCCATAGAAATCAGCGGTAAGAGCTCTGTAGATGGCCCATAGGGCAAACTCCACCAAAAGGACAAGGGTTATCTCGATAAGGAACCTCATCCTTGAAGGGGCCGGTTTCTCCCCTGCCGGTGGAACACCATGCCATTTATCATTATCCAAAGCTTCCAATTCTTCTGTGTAGGATTCAACAACTACGGCTTCGCTCATGGAACCACCTGTTCAAATTCGTGTATGGGACATATCGTATTTGATTGCTACGAATGATAGAGGTAAATAAATTTCATAATATGGTCCTGAACTTGTATCCATAGTAGATCGTTCCGGACCTTCCTTCCTGCCCCAATTTTCGAAATACCATTTCAACTTTTTTGCCAATATCGACATCTTCCGGATCACAATCAACGATCTGACCAAGTATATGATCGCCTTCTTCAAGCAGGATATAGGCAAGAATGTAGGGGACCTGTGATCTGTACTGTGGCATTCCTGCGTGAACAACGGTATAGGATTCCACGATACCATTCCCGGAAAACTGGTATTTGTTCATCTTACCGATCGATTTTCTGTGGCATACCGGACACATTGACTTGTTTGGGAAGAACTTTCTCCCGCATACCTGACATTCTGTACCCATCAGGTTGTACCTCTGATCCTGTTTTCTCCAGAACCTGGCTACAGACATCTAGGCCACCTCCAGTATATGGACAAGAGATGTCCCACCGGTCCCACCAAGATTCTGTGCAAGGACCTTTTGAACGTTATTTACCTGCCTACCATCAGCCTTCGATCTCAATTGTAGGACAAGCTCATTGATCTGTGCGATACCGGTGGCTCCGAAAGGATGACCTCTGGCCTTCAATCCTCCAGAGGTATTGATCGGGATACTGCCGGTCAATGCGGTCTCGCCATCTTCGACTGCCTTGCCTCCCTCTCCTTTCCCGAAGAATCCAAGGTCCTCTATGGCTAGGATCTCGGCAATGGTGTATGAGTCATGTACTTCAGCAACATCGATGTCGCTTGGACCGATACCGGCCATTTCATATGCCCTCTCAGCGGCCTTTACGGTGGACCTTATAGTGGTTATGTCTTTCCTGTTGGATATCGATATGGTGTCAGATCCCTGTCCAGTTCCGATGATCTTGACAGGATCGTTACAGTATTCCAGAGCGGTTTTCATATCACAGAGAACAAGTGCGGCAGCCCCGTCCGAAACCGGGAAACAGTCGAACACACCCAGAGGATCCGCAATGGGATTGGCATTGATGACGGTATCTATGTCGATCTCTCTCTGGAACTGGGCGATGGGGTTCCTTGCGCCGTTGTAATGGTTCTTGACAGCCACCTGAGCTAGCTGCTCCCTTGTTGTTCCAAAGTCATGCATATGTTTTCTTGCCATCAGGGCGAACAGAGATGGTAGAGATGCTCCGAAAAGGCCTTCCCATGCCCTATCAGCTCCTGCCATTATGAATTCCGAGGCAATATCTGATGTTACATCAGTTACCTTTTCGGAACCACCGACTATTACCACATTACTATGACCGGAAGCGATATCCAGAATTCCCTGTCTGAGGGCCAATGCACCACTTGCATCTGCGGCCTCGACCCTTGTTGCTGGAACCTGTCTGTCTGCCAGTCCCACTTCTTCCATTACCATGGATGCGACGTGTTCCTGGTCCATGAACAATCCAGCTGACATATTTCCCACATAAAGAGCATCGATGACCTTCGATTCGATACCGGAATCCTTTATGGCTTCAATACCTGCCTGGATCCCAAGTTCACGAAATGAAAGGTCCCAATTCTCCCCGAACTTAGTCTGTCCGATGCCGATGATGGCTACTTCTCTGGACAGTTTGTTCATTATTCTCCCTCCATCTTGATCTTCTCTCTGAACTTCAAATAGACAGAGTAATCAATATAACGGCCGATCTTGGCCTCTTCTTTAACAGTGATGGACCTACCAAGATCAAATGAAAGAATATTATCGGTAACTGTCAAGTTGAATGCGTCTGATCCTGCACCCGACCCATATGATACAGCTAGGATCTTTTCACCCGGTCTTGCAATGTCGAGGATACCTGCGAGCCCTATCATCATTGATCCTGAATAGGTGTTTCCGATCTCGGGTGTCCATAGACCGGCAGATATCTGGTCCTTTGTGAAACCTAGTTTTCTTGCAATGTTCAGGGGAAATTTTCCATTGGGTTGATGGAAAGTAGCGTGATCATAATCCTTTGGTTCCATCCCCATCCTGTTCATTACCTTCTCTGCAGCTTTCTGGACATGTCTGAAATATGCAGGTTTACCGGTGAACCTTTCTGCATGGGATGGATATTTCATCCCCTCCCTCCTCCAGAAATCAGGTGTGTCGGTCGTATAGGACATTGTCAGATCTACGGATGCAATAACATCCTTTTTTCCGAAAAGGAACGCCACACCCCCGGCAGAAGCGGAATATTCCAATGCATTACCTGGCGCTCCTTGTGAAGTATCAGCTCCGATGGACATCGCGTAGTCAATGGGTATCTGTTCGTTGGGTGCTTCTATCAAACCGAGAGCTGCCTGCATACCTGCAGTTCCTGCCTTGCATGCGAATTCAAGGTCGGCAGCTGTAAGATCGGGTGCAGCCCCTATCGCTTCGGAAACTATGGTAGCAGTTGGTTTTACTGCATAGGGATGCGATTCCGAACCAACGAATATTGCACCTATGGACGAAGGTTCAACATTGGACCTTTTCATCGCTCTTCTGGCTGCCATGACGGAGATCGTGATGGTATCCTCATCAGGTGCTGGAACCGATTTAGCTCTGATGTTCAAGGACTTACCCATCATCACCCCATCCTGACCCCAAACCCTGCCAATATCCTTCGGGGTGATCCTGTACCTTGGTATATACGTTCCATAACTTACTATTCCAGATCTCATATTCCCATCTCCTTTAGATGAGCTTCCTCAGTCGTTTGCTCAGGTCCTCTGTATCCAGTTTGGTCGTAACCAATGGGATCCTTTCCAGTCTGGCCAATTTGATGGCCAATGGATCGACCTTCATGGGTTTTATATAAACGACCATAGCAGGTTTGATCGGATGTGCCCTGACAGCTATCATGGGCGATCTTCCATACGCAACTTTGGTGAAGAAAAGGGCCCTCTCCGTTGATCTTCCATATATCCTCATATAATCCAGGGACGAGAACCTAAGTACTCCAAGAATGGAATCTATAATTGAAAAACCCATAATGGGACGTCGGATGTAATCTTCATTTTCAATATCGGAGTCCGATTGAAGGGTTCCATCTATAACATCAATGAAAACTGAAGGATTGATCCCAACGGTGAACTCGGCCATGTCCAGAATAGCTTCATCCTGGAGGTCCATCGAATATTTCTTGATAGTAGGAGCTCCACGTTTCTCATCAAGACTGATCAATCCGTTGATGATCCTCTTCATAAGATTGAGTGATGGGTTCTTCCTCCTTCCCTTCTCATAATCCGACAGTTGTGATGGTGAAACCCCTATCTCAACTGCAAGATCGTGCTGAGATACCGAAAACTGATCCCTCCAGGCCCTGAATGTCTGACTTGGACTCTTTGATAGGATTATCTCGGAAGACAACTTCTCTGCAAGTCTTTCCCGTGCCAGCCACATGGTGTCTTTCAGTTCGTCATCAGGATCGCTTCCATATTGCACCATGGGGGTGGTATTTCGAATACTATAATAAAACTTACGATAACGTCGTAGTAATAATTAATCATGAAGTGAACTAAGCACACTATGATAAAAACGATAGTGAATTTAGAATATTGCCCTGAGATCAATTGTATGCATGGTCTACAGAGGCCTTTTTTGGTTTGGTCCTTGCAGGTTTCTTTATTAGTTCATCGTCCTTTTCAGGAAGGGGTCTGTTATGGACAATGACCTTGATCGCTACCACCCAGTCAGCCATAAGTTGAATATAATGCCCATCCTCACCGACCATCTCGATCTCGTCCCTCATTGACAGCAAACGCCCCTTTTTCTTGAGTATCTCATTGCCCGCGATTATGGTTACCTCGATATCATCATCGATACGGATACCATAGCGTCTGCTCTTCAATTCTCCGTCGAACCTGTCTTCCATATCATTTATTTCCTTGTTCAGGGTCTTGGATCTCTTACCCGATGCAGGTTTCGAAGGCATAAGGGTGTATCACATCGTTAATATATCATCTCCTCTCTAATCCATGATAATATTGTGGGGTGACAGGATGGGGTTCGAGCTCAAGGTTGTGAGGAACAATCCGTTGACAGGTGAGAAGGACCTTGATCAGGCATTGATAACATTCCTGGAACAGATAGGATATATCTCAGACGCCAGTGTGGATGATGCTGGATTCCGTTTGTTCCGTGATTGTTTTCTACTTGACAAGGAAAGGGCATGGACAATAGATGATATCCTGACCATTCTATCAACAAATAAATCCACTCTTTATCGCTATCTTAACAAATTGAAAGGACTCGATATACTGGATGAAGTGGAGATCCCTGCAGAACAACCAGGGTCCGATGATAGGTACACAAAGACAAAGAAAGGATACAGGTTCAGATTCCAGTCCCTTTCAACTGCCTGGGGAATTGTTGAATCCCATACGAATGTGGCCCTGCAAGGATACAGGGCCTCTGTAGACCATATTGATTCCCTAGCAAGGAAAATTTTAACCGAGGAAAAACCCCGAGAGATCAACAAGAACCCCTCTCTTACAGTAGATGGGGTGATCGTAAGGATAATGTCCGGAAAAAAAGAGATAGTCCTCATAATGCGTGGAAATGAGCCCTACAAGGGGATGTGGGCTTTACCCGGTGGGTTCGTTGAATATGGTGAATCAGCGGAATCTGCTGTAATCAGGGAGGTCAGGGAAGAAACCGGACTTCAGACCGGAATACTATCTCAAGCATCCGTTGCGTCGGACCCTGGAAGGGACCCTCGTGGTCATACGGTATCGATAATATATCTACTCGAGGTATTATCCGATGATGAATTGAATTCGGGAGATGATGCTTCTGGTGCAGATTGGTTCTTCCTGGATGAAATTCCAGAAATGGCATTTGACCACAGAAAGATCATAGACGATCTCATTCAAAAGGAGATCATCTGATATGGTCAAGGGAGAATGAACCCCTTAGATCGAAGGTTCTGTCAGTGAACGAATACTCGATCCAGGCTCTTGACATGACATCTCCTCCACCCTCCATACGCAGATAGTATTTCAGATCATCAAGTTTGAACTCAATAAAACCGTTCATTGTATGTTTAAGCGTCTGGATGTCTGATTGTTTGTGCATGCCCGTATCAACAACATATAGAGAAACTGCATTGTTCCTCTTGTTCTTGGCATTCAGGACCTGGAAGAACCGGAATATTGATAGTGGTTCTACATATGTTAGAAGTGTCGATACGGAGAAAAATACTATCTTGTGGTATTTACACTTCCCATCGAACCCTTCCTGGAATTCCCCGATAGCATTCTGTATAGCATCAAGATCGGTAGGTTTCTCTACATATATCGTATTTGGTAATTCTTCTTTTATCCCCATTGATCTTGAATATAGGTCGATGAACTTGACGAGCCCTTTTTCTTCATAAACATCTATCTTGGGTATGACCTGTCTCAGGGAATCCTTAACCTCATTTGGAGTATTCTGAGTAACGACATAAATGGCAGGTATACCTTTTTTCAGGCCTTCGGAAATGAAAAGATTGGTGAATGTCTTTCTACCGGAATAAGCAGGTCCGTATAGTATGAAATTTGAACTGTAGGGGAAACCGCCATATGTAAGATCGTCAAACCTTCTTACACCGGTCCTGACCCTTGCCAGATCATCTGTGTCGTCAACGAGCTCTATTTTCATCTCATCATCTATGATATTGGAACGCATCCGTTCAAGTTCCTTTTCTCTCTTTCGAAGATATTCTTCCTTTTCCCTCAGGGTCTTCTCTATATCACGAAGTTGTTTTTGACGATTGGCCAGTTCTTCGTTCAATTCCGAAACGACAGAACCGTCGCTAGATTCTCTGAGCGTCTTCATCTTCTCATCGATCTGCTTCCTTTCTTTCAGCATCAGTTCTTGGCGTCTTGCCAATCTTTCTTCGGAGAATGATATCTCGTTCATTCTCTCTTTCAGTTCCCTTTCAAGCAAAGTAACCCTGAGCTTTTCAGCAGAAAGTTGATCCCCCATCATCTCAAGTTCTTCATTCCTGGTCTTGAGTTGATCAACAGTTCCTGACAATGAATTGACCTTTGTCTTGTAATTGTCCTCGATCATATCACCTTTGATCTGATATTCTTTCTCAAGGACTTCCTTGATATCCTTGATATCCTTGGGATTTGAACCCCCAAGGGATGTGGATTCATCATCTCTCAATTTGATGAGGTCCTCTTTCATCTTGACCTCATTCTCAAGTACCCTTATTCGATCATCCTTGATCTGGAGGCCTTCCATGAAACGTTTTATCTCCTTTTGCTTGCCGGAAATTGCCTCTTCGAGTTTTTTTAACTCTTTTTCCCTTTCGACCATCGCATCAAGGACCTTCTTATCCTCTTTTGTGAATTCTGTTTTTACATTCTGCTCTTTTTGTTTTATTTCTTCTTCTTTCCTCATCAATTCCATTTCCCTGGAATCGAGTTTGAGCCTTAGATCATCAAGGTTGTTTTTCATCTCCTCCAGTAGTCCTAGACGTTTCTTGATCTCTTCAGAAATATCTCCTTCCGATGAAGCGGTTGTCGGTACCGCGGTCTTTAGATCGAGTATCTGCTTTTCCTTGTCATTCATCTCGCTTTCCAGTTCCAATATTTTCTTTTTAAGATCATCAAGGGAAGATGGGTCGGGAGCGATCTTCATTTTTTCCTGGATCTCCATCTCCCTCGCCTGGAATGTGAAGAACTCGAGTATCGCATTGGTCTGGACCTCTTTCTCCTGTATCTCAAGTTCTTCATGGCGTTTCAGAAGCTTTGCTTCTACCTCATCTATACGTTTGTCCTTTTCATCTATTTGAGATACCTTCTTTTCGAGTCTTTCCTCGCTAACCATCAAGGCATTTTCTATTTTCTGAAGAAGATCCTCTTTCTTTCCAAGATCTTCTTTCAATCTTTTGATAACCGATGTGACCTGATCGAGCTCCTTGATATTATTGAGGATATCTGATTTGCTCAATGTCACAGCGGTCATATTATTACCCCATATTCCTAGCCCTGATTTTACACTTAATATATAATTATTAAGGTCTTTACTTGTTCGTTAACGACGGATGGTTTTTTAAGGGTTTTCATGATATTATTTAAAAATGTGAAGCAGAGCCGAATATCTTTTAAATTCATAAACAATGACCTGACCATGGTAATTCTCACCATTGGTGGCCCTCCGGGTTCGGGGACAAGCACAGTATGCAATATCCTTCGGGAAAGAACCGGTTGGACATATATTTATGCAGGAGAAATATTCAGAGAGATGGCAAATGAAAAGGAAATGACCCTTAACGAATTAGGATATCTGTGTGAGAAAGACCCAAAGATCGATATGGAACTTGATGAGAGAATGATGAAAGACGCACGAATGAATGAAGATATCATACTCGAGGGAAGGATGATAGGCCCACTGTGCAAGAAAGAGAACATACCTTCCCTTAAGATCTATATAGATGCCGATCCCAAAATACGAGCAAAACGTGTAAATGAAAGGGATGGGGGAGATATTGAAAAAGTGATCGTTCAAATGAGGATCCGTGAAGGATCAGAAGTGAAAAGATATTTGAAATATTATAATATCGATCCAAGGATGAAAAATCACTATGATATGATCGTCGACTCTTCCTCCATTACACCGGACGAAGAGGCGGATCTGATCATTTCAAAATTGGAAGGTATGTAATAATGGAAGAAAGGATCGATCTTAAAACCATATATAAGGGTGTTCTGAATGACTTCGGTAGCCTTGGTATCATTCTGATAATCGTTTTTTTGTTGACTATCGTTATGGGGGTTGTCTTCGTATTACTTTTCATTTTCAGGGATATGCTTCTCTATTTCGGATTATTCCTTTCTATCTGCCTCATTCCTATTGTGATCATAATAGGGATCATCTTGAACCAGTTCTTGTACAAAAAAATACCCTTGAAGGGTAAAGGTATATGGTATTTGTTCAGGGGTCGGAGTGTTCCATATGCAAAATACAGCAAGAAATACAGAAACATCTTCATCATACAGAGATTCTCCTTTCTCAGCATAATGATCATACTTTTCTTCATTATGCTGTTTATCACGGGCATCGTGAACATCTTTCCATATATGTGCTGCATATGTGCCCCCATATCGATACCACTTATCCTTATAACCATAACACTACCAGCGATGGCGTGGGTATCTTTCACATATGCATTCGACCCATATGAACCTGAACCGAGAGCAATGATCATAATTGGGATCGCCTGGGGGATAATTTCCACATTCCCCTCACTATTCTTCAATACATTCAATGGAGGTTGGATGGAGGACATGGGCCTTTCAACTGCAGTTTTCTCCGCTCCCATTGTAGAAGAACTATTCAAATCACTGGGTTTCTTCCTGATCTATTCCAAGATAAAGGATGAGACAGATGGACTGATCTATGGTGCCACATTCGGTGCCGGCTTCTCATTGATGGAAAATCTAATCTATGGTGGGAATGCAGTGTTCCTGGGTGGAGGAATAATGTTCGTTATACTTGTAAGCTTCAGGTCATTCTTCAATATTGTAGGACACATGATCGGACCTGCAGTGATCGGGTATCTGATAGGTTGGAACAAGAGGTCCGTATCGACCAAGGTAAAGAAAAAATTGGGGAAAGGACCTGCTCATAAGATCATAATGATATTTTCTTTTACATTTTTTATATTCACAGGTTATGTATTCTCGGTGATAAACCATGGACTATGGAACTATCTTGCTGGTTTTGGAATATCATGGGTGTTCCTTCTGACGTTCCTGTTGGGTATCGTTCAGATAATATTTTTCATAATACTGGTTCTTGTAGCTTATTTTCTGGCAACAAAAGAATTCAACAGGGGATTAAAAAGATACAAGAGTAGATCGAAAAAGAAGAGGACCGGTTCAAAATATGGATGATGGATATCCATTGATGAATGGGTCATGATCCTTTCATATTACTTACTGCCTGATATTTGAAATTGATATTTATAATATTTCGATTACAGACCTAGACACTCTCCTGAAGCAATATATTATTGATGAAAAGGGAAAGTGGACCGGTTGGGGTCCATTCTAATGTTGGTTCAGACAATAAATCATTCTGCATGGTATTCATCATCACTTTGGTTGCCATATGTCAAATCATCTGATATTCCAAGAGGTTGTTCTTGGAGGATCCCATCACTAAATATTTCCTGTTCCAGGGTCGGACCTCTATCAATTTCCATAGATGATATCTCACGGTCCTTTTCCTTTCTCGATCGTTTTGACATCAAGTACATAACAATTGGAACAGCAATTACCAGAAGGACGATTGCGATGATCGCTACCAATAGAAGAACCGGGAACGGATCGTCACCATTTGGATGGTCAGTCGCGGAAGAACCTTCGATGAAGATGGATTCAACATTCGAAGGCTCGCTTTCTCCGAATTCGTTGGAAGCAGTGACATAATAGTAGTATGTTTGATTGATCATGATATTGTCATTATCGAGGAATTCTGTCATTTCCGTGCTTCCGATCTCCAAGTAACCGGAATCCTGAAGCGTACTTCGGAAGATCGTGAAGGTCAAA
>JAUVCN010000053.1 GCA_030595715.1 Thermoplasmatales archaeon | reverse complement strand
AACCCTATTACCTCTTCCATTGATACTCTGGCAGCTTCCAGTAGTCCTTTCGGAAGGTCCGATAAGATGTTCTTCTCTCCAACCATACAGATACTCCTCCTGTCCCCATGATCGGTGTTCACATTATAAACTTAGATGGTAAGGAGCAGAATATATTTGCATGCGTTCATGCCAGAACTTATCATTCCGATCAGAAAATAACAAATTTCATTGAGCGGACTTTTGTTTTAAACAATAATTTGACATTGATCAAGAAAACAAAAGATCAAGAAAACTCGTAACTTGCTCCTTTTTCAAAGGAGGTCGTAAACTACTTGCGTCGATTACATGTCATTTCGTAATTTCGACCCACAGCAACAACAGAACGTCGATTATGCGAACTGTTGTGCGTGCCTTGAAATTTGATAACAATTATTGATTTCTCAATAATTTCAAGGTTTCGTCAATTATATATTGATATGCAAGTTCGAGATGCATCCTTATCAAAGGATGTCGTAAATTGCTATCGTCAATATCACTTAGTTGTCGCAATTTCGACATACAGCTGAATTAAACCGTCTATTTCACAATTCATTCAGCGTACCTGGAAATTCTATCCTGATTCAAGATCGATCAAGAATTTTCAGGTCAACACTGGATCGTCAATTCTACATCACCATTGTGCACATTTTAATTTTCAACAATAATTATACAATAATCAAGAAAATTAAAAAAAAGGGGAAGGCCGAAGGACCTTCCCCATGTGTCAAAGAGTATCTTGTATTATCATGCTCTCTTTCTTTTTGCAAAGGCTGCGAGCATCGCAACCATGATGGTCAGAGCCATCACAGCTAACACAGGTTCATAACCCGGGATCGAGAAACCTCGTTGACGTATATACAATGAATAATCGGCTATATCTGATATGTCACCCAAGCTCTCTGCCTGGGCGGATACTATCCTGAGCCTTATGGTGTCCACATCATTCTTCCAGATGTTCCACTTCACGGGGGTGGTAACGGACAGTGTAAGGACCTTTTCCTGCTTCTCGGGAACTGAGAACTTGTCCTGTGAAAGCTGGACGGTCCAACCTTTATCTGCAAGCTTGTCAAGGTTCGTGACCTCGACCACAAGCCTGTCTGCGGCATTTCCCTCATTGATGAGCCTGATCTTGAATCCAAGTGATGAACCGGGTCCTATCTGGACGTATGGTTTGTCACATCCAATAGAGAATTGATAGTACTGCTTGATGACAATGATGGCCGTTACCGGATCTATGGTACCGCCCCCAGTTCCCGGGCTGTATCTCCATTTACCTGCGACGGTCAGCTGACCCTGCGTCTTCTGTGATGTCTCGATAGGAACCTGAACAGATAGCTGGAAGTTCTGAAGAGAGACCGCTCTGTTGAACGTCAAGCTTGGTGCACCAGCCACCGACCAACCGCCCGCTTCTGCCTGAAGTGATACGACCAGGTACTGAACGCTCGGTGACCATGGGATCTGGGCTGTGACCTCACCTGTGAACGTCACAACACCATCCTGTCCCGGTGCTACATATGCGGTCTGTTTGGTCTGTGTTAGAATAATCCTTATTGCAGGGGCTCCCATGGCATCAACGTCACTTTTTTCCTTTGGGATATATATGAACAAGGACCCAAGAAGGATTACCATGATCAAGAAGATGCTCGCCCTGGCAGTATTTTTTGCTATCATCTGGTTCCACCTCGTTTGAACCTGGACCCGAATCACACGGTTCCTATATATCCTTAACTGGAACTCGGACCCAATTGATCACATATTCCGTTGGAGGATATAAAAGGTAAGCTGAACTAAGATGGCGCAAATATATAAGCATATCTGTAGAGACCCTGAAAATCATTCCTGTTCATTTGATCGGCTCTTCCACGATCGGGGGTAGGTACCAGGGGCCATTATCACACGTTTCAGATGAGCCGCCTGTCCTGACCTTGCTCTCTTCATATCTTTGGTCCCCATATCAGCATTTGCAAGACCGATGATCTCACCTTTCAGAGTGAGCAGGGTAATGAGGGAACTTTTCTCGATCCCGTTCTCCACCCCTGCGATCCCGGGCATTCCTATGGGTGCGCCATGGCAGATCGCATCCACCGCTGTATCTTTCATGATGATACAGGGCAGGTGAGAGACCAACTCCTCATGTGGATGGATGACCGCTCTAAGAAGGTCCTCGACCCCCTTCTCCTTGTAGAGCTCCCATGCATCCTTCAATTCCTGAAGGGTGGATCCCTGTGATTCGTGGATCTTTCCGGATCTTGACCGTCTCAGTTCGGCCATATTGGCACCGACGCCAAGGACCTCTCCCATATCGTGAATGAGAGTTCTGATATATGTTCCGGATTCACATCCGATCATGACCAGGACGTTATTTCCGTCCCGTTCTATCAGCTTGAGATAATGGATCCTTCTCGTTCGAAGTCCACGTTTCACCGCAGACCTCACCGGAACCATCTGGTAGATCTCTCCCGTATAATCCGCAATAATGCTCTTCAGGTTATCACCTGATACTTCTCCGTGAAGATGCATTATGGCAATGTACTCCTTTCCCTCCGTAAGAGTGGGGTCGAGCAGTTTCACACCATTTCCAAGAGCGATCGGAAGAACTCCGGTGGTGTTCGGGTCCAATGTTCCATGATGACCTGCCTTTTCAATGCCAAGGATATCCTTCAGCCAAGATACGACCTGATGGCTTGTCGGTCCTCTGGGCTTATCAAGGGCCACAACCCCATTTTCGAGCAATGAGGTGATATTCCTGTTTTCAGGCGAACATCCATACTTTGGATCCGAAAGGGATCTCTGAAGGATGTTCATTCCATCTCTATCCAGAGGGTCGCTCATCCGTTGAACAAAGGTACACCCTTTAATAAAATCGACTGTACTATTCCTCGATCCTCTGCAATTTTCTGATCATTAGAGCTGTTCTATCAACAATATCATCGAACGATGGCAAGATCATGTCGGACCCTTTCATCTTCTTCAATCTCGACCTGATCATGTCGGACCCTTTCAGGAATTGTATGGGGTCCTCTTCGAATAGGTCCCTGGCTTTCCCAATTTCATGTCCCGACCGTGAGAATGATCCCATGTCCCTGCCTTTTTCATGCAGTGAGACCAGCATGGAATGGATATCCGAATAGCTGGAAAGGGCTTCTACGATACTTGCATTGAAACCTCTGTCCTCGTGACTTCTGAGGATGACCTTTCCATTGAAGCCAGGGGGCAATCTGGATGAAAAGTCCCTGAAACAATCCTGACTTGACAGGTCAGAGATACCGGAGCATCCTGAACAATCAATAGTGGCACTGTTCCTCTCGAATGTGATCTCTCCATTGCAATTTGAAGATCTGGAAAGAAATGATCTGACCTGGCCTGACATACACTCATCCTCATTTGCGAGTGTGCCTCAGGCTATTTTATCTTTTTCCTGTGGACCTTGAGTGTGACGGCATCCTTGGTGAGGTCGGTCTCGATATCCAAAAGATCATTGATGGTGTCAATTGCTTCTTTCAGTATGTCCTCGGGTGTTCCTTCATGCGAACCCAGGTCAATGGAATCCATGCTTTTTTTCATTTTTTCCTGAGTTCCATCATCTTTCTTCTTCATTTTTCCCCTTTTTACCTTCAGCTTGACAATGGGTTTTACGGTAGGAGGACCTTCTTTCTTTGGTTTGGTGATCTTCCTCTTTTTATTGATGACCTTTTTCTCCTCTTCGGGTATCTTGCCAATTTTAGGTCCGGTCACGATCTCATCCTTTACCCTGGACCTTGTGGATAAGATAATGATCTCTTCATCCTTATGAGTGGAAGGTTGCCTGGTATCCTTTTTCATGGTCCTTTTTTTATTCTTTGAGATGTGGCCCTTTTTGTGAAGATCTTCTTCAGTGATAGTGATCTCGGGTATTATCAGATTGTCCCTGATGAAAAAGGGGATCGGATTGGCATCGAAATCAATTCCGGAAAGTGATCTGATCGCGATCTCGCGTTTGAACTTTCCATCCTCCATTGATTTGTCAATGATCAGGGTTCCATCGAACACTTCCAGCAATCGAGACTCCATCTCTTTGGATAATGAATCCGTTTCCAGGATGAATATGGATGCCATATCATTATCCTTGAATTTCGCCCTGAGCCTCTGAACGAAATTGTATACCTCATTGAATTCAAATATATTTGTCGCAGGACCAATTATATGGACAATGCTGATCTTGTTGGATGAGAATGTAAGTTCCCTCAGCCCCTTGTTGATCGCGATCCCAAGGTTTGAAAGTATTTTGGAGGATTTCAGAGCATGACCATCCCTTTCAACACCGATGATCCTTTCTCCTCTCCAGCTGAACCAATCTATTATTCTCAGTCTACCACTATCTTCAAGATCATCAGGGTGAAGATCGTTCGATCTGAGCAACATCCTGATCGTCCTTGGCGGTTCCTTGGATACCACCATCATGGCCGAGGAACCATTGTTCAATCCATTCTTCAACAATCCGGAAATGAACAGGTCCCGTTCTATACCTGAAGGTGAGATCAGCAGGAGAGACGCACCGTTGGGTATTCCCCCTCTCATCTTCGAGTCAAGCTCTCCTATACCAGTTGATATCTTTTTGTAGAGGGAACCTTCCAGGATATCATTCATCATATCATAGTTTTCAAGGATCCTGTCCTTGCCATCAAAATAATACTGGAAGACCCTTGTTGCCTTCTTCAACGCTTCTTCCTTTCCCAGAAGGAATGTTGAGAGCCCCACCATGGAATTGAACATGGCTGCAAGTGCCTCTTTGACCTCGTTCTTTGTCGCTGAGGCCCATCTTTCCTTGTCGATCTCCAGATAGTTCGCCTTGTTCAGTTCAACATATTTGATAAGATCATGTTTCTCTCTGAGGATGGACAGTTTGAGTTTGAATGCTGAGAGGTCCGTATGAGTTGAAAGGTCTTTGAGATAGGCTTGGTAGACCTCCTGGAATAGCTCCAATATTTCCTCATGATCAGAAGACCCTTTCTTCAATTCAATGGCATCGGTCAGCAGAGTTGAGAACGGTTCCGGGAATGATCTGACCAGGTCCGATTCCCCTCTCAACTTCTCCGATAACCGGGTGAGGTCTTCCTTCATTGAAGATGCTATGATGTCTCTGGCCATATCTTCCCCTATAAGGGATGAGATGAAGTCAATGGACTTCTGCAGGAATACAGTGAGTGCCTCTATGGATCCTTCATTGTCCTTCAGGTTGTTCACGATCTTGCAGTCGTCTGTCAAAGTGAATTTGATCAGGGAAGGATGGCTGGTCCTTGCTCTTTCAAGGATTATCCTGAATGTGGAGATCTCCAGCCTGAACTGGCCGATCTCCGGTGATGTCATCTTTGTGATGAACATCTCGATCATCTTTCCGTAGGCCTTCACTTTGTTCATTCTATCAGTCCAGTTCCATTAGCCTATCACTTCATCTGGTGAGATCTCTATTCCATTTTCCATTATAAGGAATGGATGCTTCAAGGGATCATGCTTCGTGAACCTCATCTTCTTGACGGTAACTGTCCTCCGGTATTCGCCTGAGGTTGATTCATAATCCATTTTGATCAATGAGTCAGCGATGAACTCCTCGATACCATACCTGGAATCTTTATCTCCAATAACTTCTGATATTATCATTGAAGTAATACCTGAACCCTTCAGGAACCTTGCGAACTTGAAGAGCTCCCTTCTCATGAGCTCGGTGGATTTGTAATAAACTCCCACGGCCGTCACCGAATCCAGAACGAGTCTGGTCGCATGACTGAAGCTTATGTGGTTCTTCAGGAAATCCTGCAATGTCTCAAAACTGGCCAGACCCCATTCGAGTTCTTCGGAAGCGGTGCACTCGACCCTCATCTTTCCAATATCGACAAGATATACCTTTCCTTCTTTCTCCAGTTTCTCTAGGTCCATTCCATATGCCTTGGCGGCTCGCAGAATGGAATCTCTGCTCTCTTCCAAAGTCAGGTAGATACTTGGTTCATTGTCGTACTTTGCCCCGTTGTACACATAGTGCATTCCCATCAGGGACTTAGCGCTTCCTGCTGGACCAGTGATCAGATTGATCGTCCCTTCTGGTAGTCCATCGCATATCAACTCATCCAGACCGGGTATATGTGTGGCCTTTCTACCTTTCATTTGTAACTTCCTCCTTGAAATATTCTTCTGTGATCTTAAGAAATTCCTTTTCCAGGGTACGGGCTTGAATATCGCCTATCAGAACTGATGACTCGTTGATGATACCTTTTGAGATCTTCTGGATAATTGATCTTTCCGGGTCCGAGGTCGTGTATGGTAATACCGCGGTGCATTGTTTCGTTACAATGAACTTGGAAAGTACTCCGATCAGTTCGGACAATTTTGATTCGAACGATCGGATCAATGGATGAACGGTAAGGTCCATGTTCTCAGGCTTCAGGTGATGTGCGGCGATACTCATTCCCCACTTACCTCCTCGAACGATTCGATCAATATATCCACTCTATCATTGAGCATCGATTTCTTTGCACATAGGCGGAGTAGGTTCGAGGCCATGGTCTCCCCTCCCAACTCTTTGATGGATTTGTACATTTCCATCAACTCCTTGAACGGATCACCCTTCTGCTTGATATTGTCGAGTGGGGAGGTCTGGCCGAGGATCATGGATGCCATCACCCTCATATCATGGGTGATGTCAATGAGATACCTGTCTTCGAACTCCTGTTCCCTTTTTTGGATGTATTTTCCCCATCCGATCCTTTCGATCACCCCTTCGGATCTAAGTCTGTTGACAATGGAGGTGACAAGCTGAATGTCAAGATCGAGCTCATTTGCGATCTGTCTGGGTGTGTGGGATTGGAACGGGCTATCGCTTATTACCTTGGCGATCATGTCCGTCTTGGAGATCTTTTTCTTTGCTCTTGAGCTTCCCCTTAACTGCAGTGAGATGCCCCCATGTCAAATTTGCATCCATAGAGCCATTGCTCAGATATATAACATTTTTGTGATATTTCTTCATCTATTGATCTAACGAACCATATGATTTTAAATCAGACATTGCATTTCGAAGTCGTTCACATGGACGAAAAGGGCATTCCAAAAGAAGAAGTGTGGAACACTGTTCTGGACTTGAAGCGTAAGGATATCTCCTTCGGATCGGGACGGATATTCGGATCCATGTGTACATCCCCGGAATCCATTGCCGTTGAAGTGAACAGACTATTCCAGGAATCCAACCTGGGTAATCCTGGCTTATACCCTGGCACCATGGAGATCGAGAACAGGGTCCTTTCCATGCTGGGGTCCTTGCTTTCCCTGGATCGACCATTCGGTCACGTACTCTCGGGAGGGACGGAAGCAAATATCACAGCAATGTATAGGGCCAAGAAGAAGACCGGTAGGAAAAAGGTGGTCTTCCCGAGGTCCGCACATTTTTCGGTCCTGAAAGCGATCAACATACTGGACCTGGACCCGGTCCCGATCGATCTGGATGATAGTTTCAGGATGTCGCTTCAAGATCTGGAGGATAAGTTGACCGATGATGTGGCATTGGCCCTGTGTGTGGCTGGATCCACTGAACTTGGGGCTGTGGATGATGTTGAGAGGATCTCGGAGATATGTTCCGGGCTTCCTCTTCATGTCGATGCAGCCTTTGGTGGTTTTGTGCTTCCATTCCTGAAGGATCTTGATATGCTCCCGGATCATGTCTCAAGGTGGGATTTCGGTGTCAATGGGGTCTCCTCACTATCCATAGATCCCCACAAGATGGGTGGATCAACCATCCCCGCGGGTTGTCTCATCTTCAGGGAGGAGTACCCTCTCAAGTATCTTTCAGTTGATTCTCCCTACCTGACCAGTTCCAAGGCTTATACTCTGGCAGGAACACGCGACTCTGGGGCCGTTGCCGCCGCATATGCAGTTATGAGATATCTTGGAAGGGATGGATATCGGAAAGTTGTTTCGAATTGTATGGAGGAGACCCGGTATCTTCTCGAGAGATTGAGAGAGGTTGGTCTGGAGCCGGTCCTTGACCCGGTAATGAACATCATTGCAGTTCATCATAACGACCCCAGAAAGGTCCAGACCCGGATGGAAGAACAAGGTTTCTTCATTTCACGCGTTGAGGTCCCCCCGGCATTGAGGTTCGTAGTGATGCCTCATGTTACAAGGGCCGCCATCGATGAAATGCTTCCTGTCCTTGAAAATGTGCTGACCTCGATATGATCATTGCTTCTTTTCCCACTTTTCCAGTTCAAGGACCTCTGATAGGGTTGAGCCTCGCATTATTTCTTCTCTGATCCTGCTCTCCCTTTCCTTGACATCAAGTGCCCTGTTTGCTATCTCGACCGCACGGTTCCTTGGTATCACCATTATACCGGAATCATCAGCGATTATCCAGTCACCCGGGCATACTCCGATCCCTCCGCATTCGATCCCTACCTGCAGTTCGCCCAGACCCTTTGGTTCCCCTGCGTTTGGAGCTAACGTTCTTGAGAACACCGGAAATCCGATCTTTCTGATATCATCAATATCCCTTGCTGCGCCATCGAGTATCACGCCTGATATTTTTCTCATCTTGCATGACCAGGTCGCAAGTTCACCCCAGGGACTGATATGCCTGGATCCGGCATCGATAACGATCACATCACCCGGAGAAGCTTTCTCGATCGCTTCGACCGTCTTGGCCCAATCCCCATCTATTGTCCTGCATGTAAAGGCCGGGCCGACACATTTTACCCCGGTATTGATCGAGTGGATTCCGATCATTGCACCTTTTCTATGCATCGCATCTGCTACATTTGGTGCAGATACCATCATCAATGCCTTCCTTATCCCTTCCTGGTCGTTATATCTTCTATACTTCTCGGATGCAACCTTTTCACCGGTTCTCATTGCTTTGATGATGTTCTCGGTAGCTTTCTTTACGTCAGGGCTCTTTGTGATAGCTCCGCCAATGATAATTATCGAGGCTCCGGCTCTGACCACTTCAGGGACCGTTTCAGAAGTGATCCCACCGGCCACGGCGATCGGGAGTCTGGTTTCATTGGAAAGTTCTTCCAACTCCTTTGTGAACGTTATCCCCATCATCTGATCATCTATGGATACATGAAGGCAGAGGAGGTCAACTCCCATCGCCTCAAGTTCCCTCGCCCTTCCCACCTTGTCTTCGACACTCATCATATCGATCATTATTCGGCAGCCGTATTTCTTGCCCGATCTGACAGCTTCCATAATGGTGCCATCGTCCGTCACTCCCATGATGGTAACGACAGTGGCTCCCGCCCTTGCTACTATCTCTGTTTCGAATCCACCGGTATCCATGGTCTTCATATCGGCAACGATCGTACTTCCATGGAATTCTGATCTCAGCTTCCTGATGATGTCCATTCCCTCACTTTTTATCAGTGGGGTCCCAGCTTCTATCCAGGCAGCTCCACCGTCCGTTGCTTCCTTTGCCATCTGGATCGCCCTGTTTCCCTGCATCAGGTCAAGAGCAACTTGAAGAAGAGGGTATTCATCTGCCATGATGTTTGAAAGTAATGAACATATTTCAATCCATCCCCGGGTAAAGGATTTTAAGAATGAATTCATCATCCTGGTAATGAGGCCAAGGGTATGAAGCACATTTTCAGAGCATATGACATACGCGGGATCTGGGGAAAGGACCTGGACCCATCCATCTGTCTGGATATAGGAAGAGGTCTGGGATCTTTCCTCAGGGAGGATCTGAACATGAACAGAATAGCGATCGGATATGATGTAAGGACGACTTCCGTCGCTTTTCATGGGAATGTTATCTCGGGCCTGTTGTCGTCCGGGGTGGATGTGCTGTCCGTTGGAAGGACAGGATTCGGAGTGGCAATGTATGCCGGATCTGATTCTGGATGTGATGCTTCATGTTTCATAACAGCCTCTCACCTTGAACCGGAATGGAACGGTTTGAAGACCTACTTTGGAGATGGTGTGGGGTTCCCCGAGGAGCATATAATGTCCATCAGAGACCGGGTCCTTGAAAAACGGTTCATAGATGTTGATTGGACAGAAATGGGAAAGTATTCCGAAAAAGATTACCTCAATGACTATGTGAACATGTGGACAGAAGAATACAAGGATCTTTTCAAGGGTGACATGTACCGGGTGGGAGTTGATTGTGGGGGTGGTGCAATGACCCTGAGTGCACCTCATGTCCTTCGGTCCGTTGGTGCTGAACTGGAGCTTGTCAATGGAGAGATGGACCCGTTTTTCAGCGGCCGTCCATCTGAACCCAAACCAAAGAACCTGTCAGAATTGAGAGACAGGGTCGTTGACCGGAAATTGGACTTCGGGGTAGCATTCGATGGGGATGGGGACAGGGCAGTGGTGGTAGATGACCAGGGTGAGTTCCTTTCCACTGACCGATTGGGAATAATAATTGCATCATCCTTGATAAAGCGCGATGGGGGCGGTGTGGTACTTGCAAATGTGGAGTCCTCGATGGCAATGGAAGACGTCCTCGTTCCGATGGGGGCGAGGGTCAAGAGGATCAAAGTTGGTCATACATTCTTGACACTGGAGGCCAAGATCGAGGATGCTGTCTTCGGGGTTGAGAGATCCGGTCACCTGATCGTACCAGAGCATGTGCTCTTCGATGATGCTATTGTGGCACCACTGGAGGTTATGAGGATCCTCTCATTGGAGAAGAGATCCCTCTCGGAGATCTCAATAGAGGTTCCTCAATATCATTCGGATTCGATCGCCTTCAAATGCGGTGACGATATCAAGTTCTCCATTGTAGAGGAACTTCAAAAGGAATTAACAGCCACCCATGAAAATGTCAATACAATGGATGGGGTCAGGGTGGATATGGATGAGGGCTGGGTCCTGATAAGATGCTCCAATACATCTCCTGTGATCCGGATGACAGTTGAAGCCAGGGACGATGTCTCGATGAAAAGGATCATAGATGACTTCTCGAAGATACTGCGATCTAGTATATCATCGACCGAGTGAGCTCCTGGGTATGTTCCTTTCTCTGTTCGGATAGGTTCTTCAGGTTGGTAAGCAAGCCTGACATCATGGTCTTGAACTTCTTCCTTTCACCGAACTTCCATTTCATGCCGAATCCCATGTTCTCTATTCTGTAATCAAGGGATGATATGATCAGTGTGCCATATGGCCTGGTCTCCAGTGTTAGTTTCAAGATACCGAACATGGGTCCCTCGATGATCTCCATCTCGATGAACTCCCCTTGATGCATCAATTTGATCTTTAGCTTAAGTGGGTCCTTCATCCCCCTCGGGCTGAAGTCAACCACCTGTCCCAATCTCATCCTTCCATCTTGCGGGAACACCATGGATCCGTTGGGGGTTCTCCCCCACATCTGAGCCAGACTGATATCTGTCAGTACCGAATACACATCTTGGATGGGGGCTAATATTTCTTCCAGATTCTCTAACCTGCCGACGGAACCCATTCAATTTCACCCCTATGACGACCACTGAAGGAATATGGGGTCATTATCATTGTTCGAATATAAACTTTTTAGTGAATTCCCCTATCCAGAAAGTAGGTTGCATACGCAACTGATAAATATAATAGTTGCATACGCAACTAATGGCATCATGACACTTGATAAATGTGATAGAAGGTCCTTTGGAAGATATATCTCACATGTAGGTATGAAGGCCAGGGTCTACCTTCAGAAGGAATTGGAACCTTATGGAATAGGGTCCGGTCAGTACCATTTTCTGCTTGTATTGTTTCAAATGGATGGTTGTTCCCAGGAAGAATTGACCCAGAAGGTCCTTGTTGATAAAGCGACCACAACAAGGGCATTGTCGAAATTGGAATCATTGGGATATATCAAAAGGGGACGGGACCCGGTCGATGGAAGACGATACATCGTAAATCTCACACAAAAGGGTTGGGAACTGAAACCGAAGATAAAGGAGGTTCTTGAGAGGTGGACCTCAACGATACTTGAAGGATTCACATCCCATGAGAAAGAACAGCTCCTGGACCTCCTTGAGAGAATGGAGATCAATTCGGAGGGATTGAAATGAAAGGTGGTGGAATGGGGAAGACCGAAGGTGTGAAGACCATTCTCGGTAATCCGAAAAAGGCGATAATCAAGCTATCGATCCCGATGATCATCGCTATGTCGGTCCAGACCATATACAATCTTGCTGACGCGGCCTGGGTGGCCGGTCTTCCAAATGGCACCGATGCACTGGCTGCCATAGGATTGTTCTTTCCTTTCTTCTTCATGATCATGGCACTTGCCACCGGGATCGGTGTCGGTGGGGGGGCGGCCATCTCGCGAAGGATCGGAGCCAGGGACAAGAAAGGTGTGGATAATGTTGCAGATCATATGATCATATTGGTGATCATCCTCTCTTTTGCATTCACCGTTCCTATGTACCTGTTGTTCCCTGACATTCTCAGACTGATGGGAGCGGGCGAGTTTCTGGATCTGGCTGTGGATTATGGACGGATAATCATCGGTTTTTCCTTCATTATTTTCTTTATAAATATCTCGAATGCGATTCTTCGTGGTGAGGGCGATACTAAACGGGCCATGATCGCAATGGTGATCGGGTCGGTCTTGAACATAATCCTTGACCCTATATTCATCTACGTATTCGATCTCGGGGTGGAAGGTGCTGCATGGGCAACAGTACTCTCGTTTCTGATCACTGCGATGGTGATGTTCTACTGGTTGTTCTTCAAGAAGGATACTTACGTTACGTTCAAATTGAAGAATTTCTCGCCGAAGTTGGATATAATCAAGGATATCATGAGGGTTGGGTTGCCATCTTCCCTTCAACAGATGTCCATGTCGATCAATATGATATTCCTTAATATGGTTGTAATCGAAGTTGGCGGTATTGATGGTGTGGCGATTTTTTCCACGGGGTGGAGGATCGTTTCGTTGGCTATCCTTCCGCTGATGGGTATTGCTACTGCATTGGTTACCGTTGCAGGAGCTGCCTACGGTGCAGGGGCTTATCGGAAATTGAGGATCTCATTGGTATATGCGATCAAGATCGGATTGATGATCGAGATGGTGGTATCAATTATTGTATTCTTGTTTGCGGATATCATTGTGATTGCCTTCACCTGGTCGGAAGGATCGATAGGGATCAGAGGTGATCTTACGATCTTCATTCGTATTTTCACACTGATGGGTTTCTTTGCTGGATTCGGAATGCTGTCAGGGTCCGTATTCCAGGCCATTGGAAAAGGTTTCTATTCCCTTTCAGTTACTATTCTCAGGACCATCATTCTGGCACTGTTCTTTGCATTCCTGTTTGGAATAGTCTTGGATTGGGGTCTGGTCGGGATATGGGTGGGGATACTGACCGGAAATGGGATCGGAGCGGCCGTTGCGTATATCTGGACCAGATACTATTTGAAGGGTCTGATCTCCGGGAAGATCAAAGGTGAATGAGTTCAATTTCTCTGTATATTTCAGGCTCTGGTTGGATCGGACCTTTTCCTGTTCTCATTGATCCTGATCACGATCAATGCACCGATCGCTCCGATGAGATCTGCCACAAGATCAAGTGATGTGTTGATATAACCTCCAACCCCTGTGCTGGGTGCGATGACCGTTATAATGAACTCTATCACCTCGTTCAAAGCGCCTATGCCGAGACCAACCATAACAACGATGATCGATAGTGCGGTCCATTTCCGCAGGTCCTTTCGAAGGATCGATCTCAGTACACCATAGAAAATATAGGTTGCAACCCCGAATCCAAGTATATGGACGAACTGATCGTACTTGAATATCTCATATTTATCGGAGATCGGGATCAGGATAAGTTCATACAACCTTGTATCGCCAAGATAGATCGTTCCTCCGGCCATATGCATCAGTGCCCAGAGAGTGAGACCCCAGAGGCATAGTATCGGATAATGGACGCGGTCCTTAGTGTAGAAGATCAGAGCGAGGAGTGCGATGATCACTCCAACATAGATGATGAACTCGTAATTCTTTGATGAAATGAAATATATTGAAAAAGAGATGAGCATCAACAGGTTCACAGCGAGGAGGACCCAGTGCTGTCTTGACAATTTCATATTGTGAGGAAAGTTCTATCCGCATATTAATATTTGTAATCTTCCAACTGCATTTTATACGTTAGATCCGCATCAATGTTCTTCAGTTCATTTTCCTTATAGGAACAGGGCCTGAATGAAACCGGAAAGGGCCGTTAGGATCATCATCACGACGCCTGCCCAGCCCGAATATTTGTGTATGCTCCTCGTGATCTTCTTGTATTTTGGATCCTTTGAGTACTTGAAATAGAGTGCGAATCCCAAGGATGAAACGGCCACAAATAGAGTAAGGAGGCCGAACCAAGAATGAAGAACTCTGATATGGCTTCCGGTGGATGCCTGGACCATGATGAATCCACTTATGATACCGATGGACAATGATATGACCGATCCGCTCATCACCCACATGTGGAATTTGAAGAAATACTTCCATTTTCTCCTGAAAAGTATGATCGTTGCAGCAACCATTCCACCAACGCCCAGGGTCATGAAGAACGCGTGTATGGGCCAGAGGGTATTTGATCCGCGGCTGGTGGTCTCTCCGGTCTCGATGTTCATGGTTCCGTATCCCACATGATCGTGTATCGAATTGAACGAGTCCGAGCTGCTTGTTGCCCATAATATCTGCAGGGTCCCATTTGTAGGTATGGGATTATCCCTATTATCACCTGTAACAAGTTTTCGGATGAATTCGATGGTCGTGATCCCGTTGATCTCTCGACCTCCGAAATCGATCACATCATCGGTCCCACCCTGATCCGTATCTTCCGGATGAGGTCCGGTCGGTCCGGTGGAATAGGTATCAACAACCTTCACCGTACCATCATCCTCCACCCAGCCGAAGATCATATCGGAATCCTCCATGGCAGTCGTGTACCCGAATCCAATGGAGATCCATCCGGTGGTCTTTCCCACCATGCCGATGTTGATCTCATCTCCGTCGACCTTCCAGTATATTGTTAATATCCCGTCCCCGAAGGTACCGTTGAAATCGTACTCATCATCAAAGATCAAACCATCCAGACCACCAGTTTTGTCATCATCGCCAATGTTGCCCGGGTCTCCGATGGTGAGAACGCCGTATCCTCTCTTTGAATGGGAATCGCTGAAATCATCAGTTTCGCTGTATGCCCATATTATTTTGAGCGTTCCCTGAGCTGGGATATCCTTGTCATAAATATCACCGGTTGCCAGTTTTCTGGAAAACTCCAGAGTGGTCTTCCCATCGATCTCTGTCCCGTTGTACTCGATGAAATCGGTGGTACCTCCAAGATGCGTATCCGGTGGATGAGGTCCGTATGGGCCGATCGAATATGCATCGATGATATTCACAGACCCGTCGTCATCCACCCACCCGAACACAATATCGGAATTGTTCTTTGCATCTTCATGATCAAAACCAATGGAGATCCAACCAAGAGTATCGGCAGTGATCGCCATGTTGATAACATCCTCTCCTATTGTCCAGTATATTCTGAACCCATCGAAATCAAAGGTTGCCGATGCCTCGTATTCTCCAGGGTCCACGATTCCATCGAGATCACTACTTGGTTCCGGGACATTCTGTGAGAGAAGCAGGGTTCCGGATCCCCGATCGGTATGTGTGTCAAGGTAATCATCAGTGTCACTAATCCCCCAGATGATGTTGACGGAACTGTTCTTGACTATGATCTTATCATAGGTATCCCCGGTATCAAGCTTCCTCGAGAATTCTATTATTGTCATGTCGGTAGTTTGTGTTCCATTGAAGGATATGATATCATTGGTCCCACCCAGGTCCGTATCGGGGGGGTGAGGTCCGTATTCCCCTGTCGAATAGGTATCCATTGTATGGGGGGTTCCCTCCGAGTCCACCCAGCCGAAGATCATGTCTGCATCCTTCATTATATTGGTTGGTTCGAATCCGATCGATAACCATCCTGTCGTTTCTGCCTCCATGCCGAAATGGATCTCATCTCCATCTATTCTCCAATGCACGGTGAACACGCCACCTTCGAAAACCTGGGTTTCCTGATATTCATCGGATGAGATCGATCCATCGTGATCTCCGGATGGTCCCGGTTCAGGTTCCGGATCCTCTTCTACGACAACTTTCCAAGTCAAGGTCCCACGACGTGTATGTGCTGCCGCTTGATCATCCGTATCCGATACAGCCCATATGATGGTCATCAGTTCCGTCAGGGAGATATCCTTGTCCGTTGCATCGCCAGTTACCAGTTCTCTTCTGATCTCCAGTGTCGTCCATCCATTGATCTCGGTTCCGTTGTAATCGAGAATGTCATCGGTTCCACCTTGAGTTGTATCAACAGGATGAGGTCCTAATGGTCCTGTAGAGTACATATCAAGGACCACCGGTCTTCCATTCGTATCGACCCATCCAAGTATCATATCCGATTCGTCCATCTTGTTCGTTGGATCTATACCCATTGATATGTAACCGATGGCCTGTGCTCTCATGCCGATATAGATCTCAGACCCGTCCACCATCCAATGGAGTTCGAATCTATTCGAGTCAAAGGCAGTCATATTTCTATATTCATTCTCTGTAATGATCCCATCCAGATCCGAGATATGATCGGGATCGGTCACCTCGACAGATGTATCCCAGGTACCCGAACCTCGCCTTGTATGCATTGAGTCGATGTCGTCGGACTCCCCCACGCCCCAGATCATCGTCACCTGACCTTCGAATGGTATGTCCTTGTCATATTCGTCACCGGTGGAGAGATCCCTGCGGAATTCCATGGTTGTCCATCCGCCGGATTCCGTGATATTATATGCAGCGATATCGAAGGTGCCTCCGAGATCGATATCCGTGGGATGGGGGCCGGTCGGTCCTGTCGAGTATGTGTCCTCCGCTCCTGCTGTACCAGCTGGAGTTTTCCATCCGAATATCATGTCGGCATCCTTCATTCGATCCGTTGGATCCATGCCAATGGAGATCCAACCGGTCGTCTGGGCCCTCAATCCGATAAGTATATTGGTATCGTTCATTTTCCAGCGTAACTCGAATCTATCCGAATCGAATTTTTGTAGGTTCGGGTACTCACCTTCCGTGATGATGCCGTCGAACTCATCCGATGGCTGCGGTGGAGGAGGCGGGGGCGGGAGAGGGTCAACACGCCATGTTCCGGTTCCGTCCCTGCTGTGCATCGAATTGAAACCATCAGAACTTCCAACAGCCCATATGATCGTCATTGTTGTATCCATTTGAATATCCTTATCGTAGATGTCCCCGGTCGATAGGTTTCTTCGGAACTCCAGTGTGGTCCATCCGTCTATCTCTGTCGCATTGTATGCGAGGATATCGAACGTTCCACCCAGTGAATCGTCGACCGGATGTGGTCCGGTCGCCCCTGTTGAATATGCATCAGCAATACCCGGTACCGAGTTGGGATCCACCCATCCGAAGATCATGTCGGCATCTTTCATCCGGTCGGTTGGATCTATCCCCAACGAGACCCATCCGGTCGTCTGTGCCTTGATCCCCACGATAATTTCCTCCCCAATGATTTCCCAGTAGAGCTGAAATCTGTCAACGTCGAACGATGTCTGGTTTCCATATTCTCCAGTATCTATGATCCCATCGAATTCATTTGAAGTAGGTGTTGGTGGAACGGACTTGGTGAAAGTTATTGTCCCGTCACCGCGGTCAGAATGTATGGAGTTCCAATCGTCGGTTGATCCAAAAGCCCATATGACAGTTGTTGAGGATGATGTTGAGATCGGATGATCATACTGATCACCTGTGTCGAGGTCCCTCCTGAATTCGATGGTCGTCCATCCCCCGCTTTCTGCACCCTCGATCGATTCAAGATCATCAGTTCCACCAAGGGTCCCATCTTCCGGATGCGGACCGGTGGTCCCGGTGGAATATGCATCCCTCATCTCGGCATCTCCACCCGATGTGACCCATCCGAATATCATATCGGCATCCTTCATCCCGTCCGTGGGCTCGAAACCCAGGGAAAGCCAGCCAGTTGACTTTGCCCTCAAACCCATGTATATGATCTCATCGATGATGGTCCAGTGAACCTCGAATTTTTCATCTTCGATGATCACGAGGTCATCATACTCACCGGAAATAATTACACCGTCGCTCGCGGGTTCGGCAGATACAACATTTTCATTGACCTCCAGCAGGATCAAGGAAGATAGTAGAAATGTCAAAACCAATATCGCAGATGAAAGAGATGAGATGCCCCCTCCCCTCATTCTGTTTCCATTAATATCGTGAACTGCATATCCTTTCATGATCACACAACTCCGTTTCTTCAACGTTTTATAGGAGAGAACGTGTTTCAGTTGTATGAATTATAAGGCTATTTAATAATAATTCCTGATTTTGATCCTCTACTCACTTTTCATTTCAGATATTCATCGAATGATCCTTTCTTTCAGTATTCAAGTTCTGTAGAATACCTGGAGGGATAGAAAAAAGATCATGTTACAATTCGATGGAATGATAGCGGTTAAGGACCTGAAAGAGGAATACAATTCGAAGAGAGTTTGTTTCAGGATGGTCTTGTTGATGAATCCCACCGTGGAAAAGATGTATTGTTAGCGCACATATTTCCAGTCGTCTGTCATCGTTAATAATGACCAATGAAGGATGCCTCAAATTGAGAATAATAATATTAAGATTCTCTATATAGTTTGACGTATGTCCTTTTTCTGGTTCCGGGCCAGACCTCAATGATCTGTGTCATCTTGTTCCGGATGATATCCTCTCTCATCGAAGAGCCTCCACGCCGATATAATCCAGATATCTTGGTTCGAAATCCTTGTATTCCCTTATGTCTTTGTATGCAAGGTCGCTTGCCTTAGTTATATCTCTACAGAAAAGAATATTCCCCTTGAAGATATCCTTTTTGATATACAAAGGAAGATCGAGATAGGTATGGACATCGATCCTGTCATCATCAAGATCTGAAAGGATCCTGAATCTGAAATCCGCTCTTTCTTCTTCAGACCCTGTATGATGAATACAAATGTCGATATCGGAATCTGGTCTCTCGGATCCTGTGGAATGGGACCCGTAAAGAATGATGAAGAGGATCTTTTCATTCCCATAGAGGGAGAGTATCCTTGAAGTGATATCTTCAATGTCTATCATGATCTCATCGTCCTTTCACATATGTTCATGGATAAGGACCGATAATATTCTTTCTGATAGAATATTTATTTATAACACATTAAATGGGGTTGGGTGGAAAGTTGGGTGATGGGTTGGGTGAAAACTAAGAAAGGCGGATGCACTAATCAAATTTCGAATATTGTAATTGCCAACAAACGGGAATGAGCCAGGCCGAGTCCGCACATCATTATGACTTATGGAGAATGCCAGTCCAATGACCAGTATTTTTATATCTTGAATATGATGTCATTTTCCATGAAGGTCAAGGATGCCATCAAACTGCTGGAATCTGATGGCTGGTTCCTTGTCAAACAGAAGGGAAGTCACATGCAGTTCAAGCATAAGGTCAAAAAAGGGAGGGTAACCATAGCCGGTCATCCCAACCATGACCTTGCAAGGGGAACCCTGAACAGCATAATCAAGCAAGCTCAAATAAAGGAAAGGTGAAATTGATGTATAAGTTCATGATCGTGATTGAAAAGGTGGAAACGGGTTATTCCGCTTTCTCACCTGACCTACCGGGCTGTGTGGCAACCGGATCAACAAGAGAAGAGACGGAACAGAACATGTACAACGCTATCGAGATGCATATCGAGGGACTCCTAGAGGATGGTATTCCCATTCCCGAACCTACAACGATCTCAGAGTATGTTCTCATCAGCGACAGGATGGTCAATGCCATTTGATCATCGTTGATTCTATCTTTTCCACAATAAGTGATTCTAAGGGTGCACTTCAATATTCAGAACATGGCTCGTCAAGAATAGTTAGTGGGCCAGGCCGGATAACCTTGTGATATTGAGCCCACGAATAGATAATAGAAGTTGGGCTCAACCTTCACAAAATATGATTTCACAAGGATTCACTGGTGATTTTGCTGGGTTCGAATCCGGAATAATCATACAAAAATTCTAACCTGGCCCATTCTTTACAATTTGATTATCATTAAAACAAGAATGGGCCAGGCCGGATTCGAACCGACGACCACCCGGTTATGAGCCGGGTGCTCCACCAGGCTAAGCTACTGGCCCAAGGTGTTTTACAAGCCCCATCGGGGCCCCCGAATAG
>JAUVCN010000147.1 GCA_030595715.1 Thermoplasmatales archaeon | reverse complement strand
GGGAGCTCTCCCTGAAATGCAGGTTCAAGGACTGTCAGCATCTAACGGAGCCCGGGTGCCGCGTTCAGGAGGCGGTGAGGAGTGGGGAGATCGATGAAAAGAGGTTCGAGAACTACATTAAACTTAGAAAAGAGCTCAACTATCTTGCCGTGAAGATGGATAAAGGGGCCCGGTCCCAGGAGAAGGCGAAGTGGAGGGGACTACTGAAGGATACGAAGCACTATCTACGCTACAAGAAGAAGGGGAAATGAAACCAGTTAACGATCTTCTTAATCGAACATGTCCCCCCATTGGCTCTGCAGATCCACCACATCTCCGCAGGATAGACGCTGGGATGCCTGACAAGGGAAGAACTCTTTTTAACCGGACTTCTTCGTCATGATGAACGGGGGCAGTCGAGCGGGTGAGGGGACATCATGAATGGATAGGTTCGGTGAAGAGCCTGTAGCCAAGTTGAGATCGGCTGATAATTGCAATAGACAGGTTATCGTTCTATTTACTTCTCAGTTCCTTCACCAACGCCTCTATCTCCTTCACCTGAGGGTCTATCTTTGCCAGACATTCATCCCTGATCTTCACCGCCTCCTCGGTAGCCTTGGGGATGGTGGCTATCCTGTCCATCTCCGTTTTGATCCCCTCAACAAGAAGCTCCTTTTTCCTCTCCGCCATCTCGATCCAATCCTTGAAATCCTCATAGGTCCCCCCATCTTCCACGATGGAGTTCCTCCAAGAACCGAGGGTCTCAAGTGCACCGTTGATGCTCTCCTCTGCCCAGAAGCAGATCTCATTCTTGTCGTAGTTGAACCCGACCATATCTCGGATATCGTTCAAGTTTGATATCCCGTAGAACTGTATCTGATCATCCTTGAATGAGCTTCCCCCATCTATGATGACCTCCTCTTCTTCCTGCTCCTCCTCCTCCTCTTCCCCGAAGGCTTCTTCAAGCCCCCCCTTCATGGCATCACCGAGCTCGCTCATCAATTTCTCCATGATCTCGCCGGTCTCCTCCATGACCGGGGTCAGCCGTTCCTCCAGCTGTTCCAGGAACGGTTCAAGATGCTCATCTGCTCCAGGGATATCGCTGATCCGGTTCAATTCAATATCCACCTCATCGTCAGCGAGGAAGTTATCATTCTGGAACTTGACGATCTCCATATGTTTCGCCTCGGGGTCCAGTGAGAGGATGTCCTGGAACCACGCGCGCAGTATTTCCACGGCTCCCGTGAGAAATCCGACCATTGTGTCCACGATCTCCTGGTCGTGTTCTTTCACATCCTCAAGGGTTTGGATCATTCGTAGCTTTTTCAAAGCTTCCCGCTTCGCTTTTTCAATCTCTTCCATGATGCCACCATATCGAACACCGAGAACATCATTATTTAATGATTATTGAAAGATTGGACTGTGTCAATACAGCCTAACTTTGACATATGAATATTTACGAGTGTCAAAGTTAGGCTTCTCCCAACATTGACTTCTCTAGGATCATATTCGATCCGTCAAAATTGTGATATCAACGTATCAGTAGATTCGTCTAACCTTCGGAGAAGTATCTCCTCAGATACAGCCTAACTTTGACATATGAGTATTTATTAGTGTCAAAGTGAGGCTTCTCCCAACATTGACCGGCTAATATCCTATTGGATCTGTCAAAGTTGGGATCCAACAGGAAAAAACTACAAATAATAATCTTTGAAGAAGAGGTATCCTGCCGCTCACTCTCGACCTCCGAAAGCTTGTTCTCAATACTCCTCGAGTATCTCAACGTCGGTCACGCTGACCACTACGGGTTCAGAAGGAGTGGCGATCATAGGGGCTGTACTGTGTTTGGGTATGTATCTGTCCATCTCCTCCTGCTGGATCTTCTTCAGCTGTTTGTAAACACTGAGCAGAACTAGGGTGGATATCGGGCCGGTAACAAGAACACCCACCCCTACGATCAGATATCCGGATATGCCGAATATGGAGACAAGGATCAATAGGAGTAGCAGTTTCCATTTGTACCCATCCGTGAGGTCCCCACTTTCAGAGAGTGCCTCAATAGGGCCGCAATCCTCATCCACAATGAAGAAGTAATAGAACATATACTTGATTCCCCAGTATATCCCGGGGATAATGAAGAGCACGCATCCAATTCCAACCAATATTGAGTATAAAAACCCCGATAATGCACAGAGTAAGTATGTTGAGATATCTGTATCCCTCGCTTCCATGCCCTGTTCCTGTGCTCGAACATTGAAGCCGATGGATGCCATGGTGGCCGATCTGATATTGCCAAAGATCCCGTTGACCATGGATGCAAGATAGCTCACGGGGGGGAGTCCCCTTGAGAAGAAGAGCTGTACTCCCATCAAGGGGAGCATGAATATAGTGAACAGAAGGTAATATCCAGAGAAGCTCAATGGTTTACTGAAATATGTGCTGAAACCTTCGCTGAACGCTTTCGATATCGAGAAAGTATCCTCCATCCTATCCCTTCCTGATGCCATGTAATGGTTACGCCGTATATTACCCTTGTTTCCAGTTCGAATTCAAAATAATTCCAAAAGCAAATCGTTTCATATCATTTTGCCATTATCTGTATGATGATAGGCAGGCCCGAGTGGTTCAAGCCCAGAAGACATACGGGGATTGGTCTGATGCCCACGACATGGCAGGGTTGGGTATACCTTCTCATATTTCTCCTGATAATATTGTTCATACAGTGGGATCCGTTCTGTTATCTTGGTTCCAGGGCGCGGACGATCCTCACCTTCGGTACGGTCATTCTCCTGCTTGTCGATACGGCCCATATCATGATTCAGATGAGAAAGGGCAGATGAGGGGCGGTTAATTCAACCGAGGTATTGATATATTAAATTGATACCCCAAGAATATCTACAAATAAGTGTAATCACATTTCGAATGATATCGAATAAGTAAATGGTGGTGTAAGGAATGGAGAAGATCCAGTGGGATGACAGCCTGTCCGTCGGCGTGGAATTGATAGATGATCAGCACAAGATGCTAATAATGAAAATGATAGATCTCTCCAATGCAGTTGAAGAGCACCAGGAAGCGGCCTTTATCATGCGAACGATCGATTTCTTGATGGAATACAGCAACTTCCATTTCACCGCGGAGGAGAAGGAGATGGAGAAGGCGAACTATCCGGATCTCGAGGAACACAGGGGCTACCATAAAAAGTTCATCGAGATGATAAAAACCATGGAGGCGGATATGCTGGAGGAGGGGGCCACCCGGGCAATTGGCGAATCGGTGAATACATTCCTTTGGAACTGGCTGGCAAACCATATCAAAGAGGTCGATATGAAGTTTGGTAAATATCTCAGGGAGACTGGGTAATCCTAACGCCTTCATGGTCGAAGAACGAATTCGATAGAGCGCCGTACATGGCAAGATGATGGCCCTCCACCTACAATTTTCATGAGGCGCCATGTAAGCATTTCATTGCCCATCATGCAATATCATGGATCTGAGGCATTCGGCATTGGGGCCCAATGATGAACTATTATAAGGTTGAAAACTCTTCAATGCCCGAGAAGAAGTGATATGGAAAGGTGAATAGATGGGGAAAAGAGTAGGGTTGGCACTTGGAGGTGGTTCGGCAAGGGGGTTAGCTCACCTGGGAGTTATCGATGCGCTTGAGGGCCAGGGAGTCCAGATCGATGTTGTCGCCGGAACCTCGGTTGGTTCGGTGGTAGGGGCCCTTTATGCTGCAGGTGAATATGAGAAACTGAAGGATTTTCTCCTGACGGTGGATTTCTGGAAGATGCTCTCATTCTTCGAGATAAATCTGCCCACACAGGGGCTCTTCGATGGCAGGAAGGTCTCTCAATTCTTCAGGGACCAGTTCAACGTTCCGGATATCGAATTCCTTGGCAAACCGTTCGCAGCGGTCTGTTATGATTATCTATCCTGTGAGAGGGTGGTCATGGACCGGGGAGACACCATTACCGCAATAAGGGCCTCTTCGTCGGTCCCCGGCCTCTTAACTCCTGTGAAATACAAGGGGAGATTGCTTGTTGACGGCGGGATGATAGATCCGGTTCCAGTGACCGCTGCTCGGGACCTCGGGGCGGATGTGGTGATCGCAGTGGACCTGAACCACTTTACAGTATCAAAGAAGGCGTACAGGAATAAGAAGGAAGACGCCCCCTCTGAAGACCCAAATGTCCACCCTCTTCTGGCCCTGCTGGAAAGGACAAGGAACCTGAAAAAGAGAAGGGACCTGAGCCCAGGGATCCTCAATATGATGATGGATTCCATCTATATCATGGAGAAAAGTCTGACCGATATCAACCTGAAGAACAGCCGGCCGGAGATAGTTATCAGGCCGGATCTGGGAAGTATCAAGTTCATGGAGTTCCACAGGGCGGAGGAGGGGATCGCACTGGGAAGGTCGGCGACAGAGGACCTGATGGATGATATCCTGAAAGCGGTGGGCCGATAGTGCCCATTAGAGATGGACAACTATCTTCAAACTTGGTTTTTAGCATTGTTTTGTTTCCACGTCGGCATCATTCAACTCCCTCCATGCGATGAGTTTTCGGCAATTTTTTAAATGAGCATAGTGGATATTGACAAATGCCACTTGTCAAGATGTGGATTCTTGACAAATCCGAGTTAGCAAGATATTAATAATTGATAATTCATATTTGTCATATGCTCTCTTCTGATCGAATACGTCAGGTACTTACGGAGCAGAGGAATGATTTCCTGGAACGTCCTCTTGGTGTGAGACGAAGTGCTTTGGATGAATTGGTAGAAAAGCTGTCAGTTCCTCATACTATCGTTATCACTGGCCTGAGGCGATGCGGGAAATCAACGATCCTGCGCCAGCTGGTAGAGGAACTGGATGAGCAAAATTTTTTCTATATCAATTTCGAGGATGAACGGTTGTTGGATATTGAAGTAAAAGATTTCCAGCAACTCCATGAAGCCCAGATAGAGTTGTTCGGTGAAAGCAGGTTATTCCTGCTGGATGAGGTCCAGAATATTTCAGGTTTCGAGATGTTCGTAAGACGCTTGATGGAACAAGGTTACAAGTTCTATATAACTGGATCCAACGCCCGATTGTTAAGTTCCGAGATAAGCACAAAGCTGACCGGGCGCCACCTTGATGTAATGATCCGTCCCTTTTCATTTACGGAATTTTTGGAATTCAGGGAATACCAGGTAACAAATGATTCCATCTATACCAGCGAAGGAAGAATGGATCTGAAGAAGCTCTTCGAGGAATATCTATTAAAGGGAGGCATGCCAGAATACCTGACTTACGGCAAGCTGGAGATGGTTCTGAGGACTTATGAGGATATTGTCCTGAAGGATATCTCGATAAGGCACAGGATTGAAAATGTGAAGAATCTTCGTGATATTTACCGTATGTTAATAACGAATTTCAGCAATCCATTTACATATCGCTCGTTGGAGAGGTCGTTTGAATTCGCAAGTTGGAACACTCTTCAGAAGTATGTAAGTTATCTTGAAGAATCTTATCTTGGGTCTGTTTTGAACATGTTCTCCCACAGCATTAAAAAGCAGCTTGTTAACAAAAAGAAGTTCTATGTTTCTGATAACGGTTTCATCGAGGCGGTCAGCACCAGAATGACCAAGGATCGTGGGAGGCTGATCGAAAACCTTGTCTGTAGGGTTCTGGAAGAGAGACATGACGTCTTCTACTTCCAGGGAAAGAACGAATGTGATTTCGTAGCGTTGGCCAGGGGCACCGCCGGACCGCAGGTATTTCAATGCACCTGGGAACTCACTCCACTCAACCGGGAACGGGAGGTAAATGGCCTGATAGAAGCGGCGAAACAGCTTGGGATCGATCATGGAACCATTCTTACCATCGATCAGGACGAGGAGTTCGAAATGGATGGAATAAAGTTGATAGTTACACCTGTGTGGGTCTGGTTGCTTAGATACTATGGGGCATTGTGATCCCGATAGTGCCCATTCCTCAAAGTATGATGCGGCTCGTAGGATTACAAATATTAATATGGTGATAGGGCTCTTCAAATAATATGAAATTGTCGGGACAGCATCAGTTCCTCCTCGCCGCGAACCTGGTGATGCTCGTCTCTTTTTCAACGTATTTCATCCTGTCAAAGAACTACGAGTTCATCATCTACGTCGGGGTGATCATCGCACTCCTTTCCTTGATATTCTACACAAAGGACCGTGTCCATTATCCTATACTCTGCCTCTGGGGC
>JAUVCN010000080.1 GCA_030595715.1 Thermoplasmatales archaeon | reverse complement strand
GGAGATCATCCAACAGCCCTTCGATAAGGTCAAGTGAATGGCTGCCAAGATCGGCAATGTCAAGCTCTATCAATTCTGTCATCCCTGGACACCACCTGGTTCTCCTGGGCCTTTTGATATGTTCGGCCCCTTCTTCGAGGGGGCACATTTGATACATGCGAATCCCTTGTCATCAAGATGATCCCTGCACGCTGATCTACCGCATAACAGACATGTCTTGAATGCTGGCCTATCACAGATATAACAGGTTCCTGCCATCATCTCATTCACCTCCTTTTTCTGATGAACATCCGAGTATTCTCTTCTTCCCTTCATCGTATGTATCCTTGCCACAAAGCATCGATGTGACCAGGGGAAAATGCTCCTTCATGGCACATACCATCCTGTTGGATATCTCCCTGATCTCATCTTGGGCATGTTGATCCGATCTCAATCTGACGAAATGGTAGAGTTCCCTCAAGTTCACCTTGAAAACAACCCTCCTTCTGTGGGCATTCGTCAGAACGTATGATGCAACGTCCTGTCCCATTTCCTTCTTGATCCTGCTGAACATTACAGAGCTTTCCCTCATCAGGTCCAGATAATCCTTGGTATGGTCAGGATTCTCGATGTAGACCTGCGGGGTCACCCAATCATCTGGATCATATCCCTGGACGAGAAGGGTTGCCATCCTGTGCCTTTTCAACTGTGCAAAGGCAGATGCCGAGATGAGGAAGTCAAATGTCAGGTACATCATTTCGAATGCCCTTGGAAGCGACGCATGGACCGGATAGTTTCTGAACACGGGGGTGAAAAGGTCCATGAGGTCCGAATCGCTCATTTCCCTGGCGATGCATCTGTATTCCTTGAATGATAGATCACCGATCTCGAACATGAGTGCGGCTGCGATCTCCGCCTCGGGGTCATCAATGGCCGTTGGTCTTTCACAGCATACATTCTGTTCCATGGTGGTGTGGGGAAGGCAGCTCTGACATTCGAATATCTGGCTTTTGCTCTTTCTCCCCTTCATCCAGTCAGCGATGGCATTCCTGGTAGATGTGATATGGTCATGACCCGAAGTATATTTTATCAGGGAAGGGGCAAGGTCGCCGCATGAATCAAAGAGTGCTCTTGACAGCTCCCGCACCTCCGAGAGATCATGTTTGGTTCCCTGGGCGATGATGTATTCCAGCTCCCTCGCGTTAAGTGTCAGGCCGATGTCGGTAGGACAGGTCAGGCCGAGTACATATCTGGCCTGCTCGAGGAGCTTGTCTCCGTATTTTTCTTTCATCAGGGCATCGGAGACCATTCGATTGTATAGGTCGAACTTCTTCCTTTCAAGGTCTATCACATCTTCTCTGAATTCGCTATCTTCAATTTCCTTCGGGATCACTAACTCCTTGTCTCCGAAGAAAACGTACCTCTGGGACCTTTCCGTGTAGGATGCAAGGCGATGGTGTTCGATGAACTCCACGAGAAGTCTGGAAGCATCCTCGATATCCAGGTTGAATACTGCATGCTCCGCGACGGAGGAATGTCCCATCCGATAGATTATGTTCTCATTCGAACTTCTGGCCCCCTCTATCTGATCCACGGCGATATCTCTCAGTTCACCCATTGTCTTCGGACTGTGGGATATCCGGGCATATGCCGCGGAGATGGTCTCTGGAGTGGCTGCCGGATCGTCCTTCCAGAATCGCCGGTCTATCGTTGCTCCGGCAAGGGTGACTTTCATTTATTTCCTCCTTTTCAGGTCCGAATGAGCCTGGCAGATAAAACCATTTGGGAAGCTCATTCTTCCAATTTCCTTTTCAATCTGTAAATGGCCTCCAAAGCCTGCATAGGGGTCAGATTGTTCGGGTCGAGATCCTTTATCTCTTCCACCAACGGGTCCTCTTCCCTTGGCACCAGCATCTCATTTGTGGGAAACAGGACCATCTGCATGGGCCGACCCCCCCTACCTGGTATGTTCTCTATCGGAACCTCCAGGTTCGATGTGATCTCGGCCGCTCTCCCCTCGATGCTATCCTCCTTCTCGATCCTCCGGAGGACCTCCCTGGCCCTTTCGACCACTTCGCTTGGTATCCCTGCCAGGTCAGCTACCTCGACACCGTAGGATCTCGAAGCGGGACCTTTCCGGACCTTTCGGAGGAATGTTATTCCTCCCTCGTCCTCCTTGACGGCCATGGAGAAGTTGACGACCCCGTCAAGTTTTCCCTCGAGTTCGGTCAGATGATGATAATGGCTTGCAAATATCGTATTGGCACCGATCTTGTCGACGTCGGCAATGTATTCTGTCACTGCCCATGCGATGGAAAGCCCATCGAATGTGGATGTCCCCCTCCCGATCTCGTCCAGCAGGATCAGGGACCTATCGGTTGCACTGTTCAGGATGTTGGCCAGTTCCAGCATCTCCACCATGAATGTGGACTGCCCTCTGACCAGATCATCGGATGCCCCCACCCTTGTGAAGATCCTGTCAACGACCCCGATCTCTGCTTTTTCGGCAGGGATGAACGATCCCATCTGTGCCATTATCACATTCAGAGCGACCTGTCTCATGTATGTTGATTTGCCTGCCATATTGGGCCCTGTGAGGATCATGAAGCGTTGATCGTTCCCGTCCATGTACACATCATTGGGGACGAATCCCCATTCGATCCTGTCCTCAATAACGGGATGTCTGGACCTGCTGATGGAGATCCTCTTTGAATCATCGATCGCCGGTCTGTGATAGTTCCTCTTGGAAGACACTTCCGCAAGGTTGTTCAATACATCAAGGGAAGCGATACTCCCGGCGATCCGCTGGATCTGCTCACTTCTTCTCAGCAGTTTATCCTTGATCTCCTCGAATATCCTGGATTCGATCCCGGACATCCTCTCCTGCGAGCTCAGGATGATGGATTCCTTCTCCTTCAATTCAGGAGTTATGTACCTCTCGGAATTGACCAGGGTCTGTTTCCGGATATATTCCTCCGGGACCATTGAGAGATTGCTTTTTGTCACGTCGATATAGTAACCGAATACATTGTTGAACTTGACCTTGAGGGATCTTATTCCTGTTCTCTTCTTCTCCTGCGCCTCGAAGTTCTTCAGCCAGTCCTTGGAATCACTGGCAGTGGAAGCGATCCCATCGAGCTCCTCGGAATACCCTCTTCTGATCATCTTGCCTTCCTTGATCGAAAGGGGGGGTTCATCAACGATCGATGTCGATATCAGTTCGATCAGCTCACCCTCCCCGCCAAGGTCAGATGAGATCATGCCAAGAAGATCGGATATCTTCACACTCTCGGAATTCGAGAGAAGCTCCTTCAGATCATCGGATGCGGTCAAAGAATCCTTCAAGGCATTCAGGTCCCTGGCAGAACCTCTGCCGAGGGAGAGCCTCATCAGGGCCCTTTCCATGTCGCATATGCCCTTCAGGAGGTCCTTGATGTCGGACCTGAGGAACAGATCGTTGAACAATGCCTCCACGGCGTTCAACCTCTGTTCGATGTCATTGATATCCATCAGGGGCTGCTGGATCCAGGTCTTTAGCATCCTGGATCCCATCGGAGTTCTGGTGTGATCGAGGATCTCGAGAAGGGTCCCTTTCGAGGACCCGTCCCTGAACGACCTCAGGACCTCGAGATTTCGAAGGGTCGTGGAATCCAGTACCATGAACTCCGATCCCTTGTAGGCCCTGATATCCTTCACATGACAGAGGTCTGTCATCTGGTTCTCCCTTGCATATGCAAGGACCGCCCCGGCTGAGTTCCTGGCAAGGTCCATGTCCATGAGGCCGAGCCCGTCAAGGCTCATCACGTTGAACTGTTCCTTCAGCGTGGTTTCCGAGTAAGAATCAAGGAAATTATGGTCCGGGAAGGAAGTTATCGTGCATTCATCCCCTATCTGGAGTCTGAGTTCGGATATGAACTCCTCCTTTCCTGAAAGGGAATCGGGTATCACGATCTCCGCAGCCTGGAACTTCAACAGTTCGGATATCAGTCTCTGGAAAGGTTCTTTCCCCGATATCTCGGTCGTGAAGAAATCGCCCGTAGTGATATCCAGATGTGCGATCCCGTATGATGCTTTTGGAAGCACGATCCTGTCCTGGGACCTTCCTTTCACCTCCGATAGCTGAAGGTCCCCCCCCATTTCATCTTCCACCCTTCTCATCAGGGCGGAGAGATATGTGTTCCCCTTCTCTTCGGTCCCCTCGGGAAGAAGCAGGGTTCCGGGTGTAACGATCTGCACGACCTCTCTCTTCACGATACCCTTTGCTTTCTTCGGATCTTCCACCTGCTCAACGATTGCCACCTTGTGCCCCATCTTGACAAGCTTCGGAAGGTAGTTGTCAATTGCATGGTACGGGACCCCCGCAAGCGGTATCTTTCCTCCATAAGGCCCCTTATCCCTTGCGGTCAATGTGATGTCCAGGTCCCTGGCCGCGATCTCGGCGTCATCGAAGAACAGCTCGTAGAAATCTCCCATCCGGTAGAGGAGCAGTTTGTCCTCATGCTCCTTCTTGATGGAAAGATACTGCCTCATCAAGGGGGTGAGGTCCCTGTCTTCGATCTTGGGGATGGCCATGGGAACTGTTGGGAATGGACCATCAGGTCTATGAGATTTACCCCAATATCGCATCGTATCGTTATTACCAACTGTAAAATTAGGATGGAATAGTTTTTTATTGATTGGAGTATACTTTTCCCCCCAAGGTGAACCATGATGATCAAAAGAATCCCTCTCGCTGCACTGTTCACATTACTATTCATCCTTTCAGTGGTTCCGTTGAACCAGAGTGCAAGATCGGATGAGGGATCAACGTATGATATTCAGGTTATCGGTCGGGATGTTATCGATGTGGAGGTCCCGCCCCTCCGGATGCTAGAGAAGGAAATGGAAGGGCGAATGTGGTCAACCATCGAGATGGAAGGCACCATTTACCCACCATCGGACGGAGGTCCCTGCGTCCCCTATCTATCGAATCCGCTTAAGGTCGGATACGAGATCGAGGATATCTCCGTTGTCAGGGGCGATCCGATCACATTCAGAATACCGCTTCATCTGGCCCCGTCACCGAAAGCCGTCCACCTTACATCCGATGTCTTCGAAAGCGGTTCCCCCTCCCCACTTGATCTTGACTGGTCAAAGTATACGAACGGTGACTCATATCCGGAAGATAAGATAAGATGGGCCCACATCGGATATGGATGGGATACCGGTGAGAGGCGTTCCCATTATTCCGTTTCCATCTGTCCATTCGATTACGATCCTGTTGAGGGAACCTTGATCCTGTATCGTGATATAGATCTCCTGGTAGAGAGATCGGACCCTACTAACCTGGACAGCTCACTGGCAATGACAAGGGCTGTGGAGAGGCCGTCTCTTGTTGCAGAAGGGACCGAGCTCCTCGTGATCGCATACGATCCATTCGTCAACGACCTCGAAGATTATGTCCAGTGGAAGAGGGAAAAAGGGTTGACGGTATCGATCGTGAAGTATTCACTGGTGAACGGAGCATACTCATCTCTCGGAGGCGCCCAATCCATCCGGGAATATATCCATGACACCTATTTCGGTGATGGAAAGAACCTGAAATGGGTTCTCCTTGCAGGTGAGCCGAAATACGTTCCGACATTGATGGCATGGGACCAGGACCCTTATATGGGCGAACCGCAAACACTTCCGGCGGATACCTATTTCGCATGTCTTGACGGTAACTATGATGACTGGGACCGGGATGGAGATGGAAGATGGGCGGAGACAAATGATGTGCTTGACGCGGTGCCCGATGTATATGTCAGCCGCGTTTCCACGGATACGGATGTGGAGACATTCAACTGGGGGAAGAAGGTCATCGGGTACGAGAAGAACCCTTCCATCGGTGACTGGACCTCCAAGGTCCTTCTTCTCGGTTCGACCACACATGAATATGATGACGGCCCGAAGCAATGCGAATATTTCTGGAACACTTATATGGATGACGTCTACAGCACCCCGGTGAAATTGTATTCTTCCGGTAATGTGCAGCAGAATGTTGGAGCAACGGTGATATCTTCCACCAGTGTAAAGAGTAGCATCAATTCGGGTGTATCCACTGTCGTCTACATGGGACATGGATATCATCAGATGTGGACCGCTGGCACACAGAACAATCCAACGTATCTTCTTCAGACGAGCGATGCCAACGGTTTCTCCCAATCTCCGAAGCTCCCGTTCATAACCGCAATGTCATGCGAGACAAATTGGTACGATGCCGGCAGCATGGAATGCATAGCCGAAGGGTTCATCGAGAATCCGAACGGGGGTGCAATAGGGTATGTGGGGGCTTCAAGGACCACAGAGGGAGGTATAGGGTATTATCAGTATATGCCAGGAGCACCCGGTCTCCAGGAGGATTTCCTGAGGATGATGAACCAGGGAATAAGAAGCCAGGCAGAGATCTTCCATGAGGGGAAGGCAAACTATTACGATGAATGGGGTTCCTGGTTCAACAGTTATCAATTTGCTTACAATGCCTGGGTGGAGCATAATATCCTCGGTTCGCCGGAAACGGAGATCTGGTCCAATTCCATTTCAACCTTCACCGTTAGCGTTGATTATGAAATGGATTACTATTCGAATTTCACGGTGAACGTGAAGGACGGTTCCGGAAATGTAGTTCCCGGTGCAACGGTGACCATTTATTCGGACAAGCTGGGCCTTGGTTCGGTCGGGACGACGGATCCGTCAGGTAATGTCAAGATACCTTTCCGGATATCCGAAGCGGCCTATGGCAAGGTTACGGTCACCAAGAGGAACTTCAAACCGTTCCAGAAAGAATACTATCTGAACGATGACACCGATCCCGTGACCACCGTCCATTTCGGGATCCCCGATCCGGACGGATCCTCGGGATGGTACAGGTCCGACCCCGATATAACATTCACATCCACCGAACCTGCCGAGATAAATTATAGATGGAACGGTGGAAGTGATGAGGAGTTCAAGGGCTCCATCCTTGTTCCAAAGGGAGAGAACACCCTCGAATACTGGGCCGAGGACCTTTCCGGAAATGAAGAGGGGATGAGGTCCGAGGTGATCAGGTACGATCCTGACACCCCCGTACTTGAATACACCATGACCCCGGTTGAACCTGATGGCCTGAACGATTGGTTCATCACCCTTCCTGTGATCACAACCGAGATCAATGGGATCAAAGCTTCATCACATCAGGTCGATTACTGGTGGGGAAGAGGTACCAAGCAGGTATCCAACGGCACGATATACGCCATGCAGGGTGAGAATCAGATTCATCTGCAGGCGGTCGATGAGGCGGGGAACAAGGATGATGAGATCACGATAGATCTCCGTGTCGATTCCATCTGCCCTTTCACCGAGATCAATACAGGTGGTGAGGAACCCAACTCCCTTGGATGGTATGTATCTCCGATGGCGATCGAGCTCACCTGCTCCGATCGATCCGCCGAAACATTCTACAAGTGGGGAGAGGATGAGGATTGGATCAGATACAGGGATATCATCGAACCTCCCCAGGGGAACTATACCTTCTATTATTATTCGGAGGATTCCCATGGGAACAAGGAGCATACAGGTACATTATCGGTTCCTTATGATCTGATAGAACCCAAGATAACTGCTGACATATTGCCCTCGACACCGGATGGTTCACTGGGCTGGCATGTAAGTTCACCGACCCTCAAATTGTCGACCGAGACCCCCTCTCCTTATGATGTGATCTACTACCGCATGGATGCCGGATATGTGGAGGTCTACTCCGGAACGATAACGATCCCCGAAGGGGAGCATTCCATCTATGCCTATGCGATCGATCAGGCTGGCAACAGAGGTCCGACCAAGGATTACCATTTCAAGGTCGATACCAGGGATGAAAAGACCGACCTCAGCATGGACTCGTCGCCCAACGATGAAGGATGGATCACGGATGTCCCCATGATATTCCTCAGTTCGTCCGAAGGCACTATAATCTACTACTCCTGGGATCATTCACAGGATCATCATGCATACAATGGCGGGATCCTGCCTCCGGGAGAGGAGGGTGAGTTCGTTCTAACATACTATGCCGTGGACCCTGCAGGGAACCATGAGAAGGTCAGGACCATCACATTCTATATAGATGCAAAAGGACCCCAGACCATCATTACCGGCCCTGTTGAAACGGATGCAGGCGTTGAAGTGACCTTCGATCTATCCCAGACCACGGACGGATCCGATGTGGAAGCATATTTCGTTGATTTCGGGGACGGATCGAATTCCGGATGGGTGAGTTCTCCCAAAGTGGCACACAGCTACAACAATGGGGGGACATATACTGTCACTGCCAGAGCAAGGGATGGTGTTGGTCATGAGAGTAAAGATGAGACCCTGACCATTGTTGTGACCGAGGATGCTTCGAATTCCCTGCTTTTGATCATTTTCATCGGGATCTCTGTTCTTGTGGTATTATCCGTTGGCCTGTTCATTGTCCTCGAGGTGGCAAAGAAGAAGGAGGATCATCGCCACCCGCCGCATCTACATCCGATGGCTATGCATCATCACGCACACCTCAATAGTGGCATCCGGTCTGGTCATATCCAGCCCCATCCAAATAGACCCGTTCTCCCGAGAGCACCCGCTCCTGTCAGTTCAGCTCCGAAACCTGTAGGGAATGTAAAACCGCCTGTCAACACTGTCCAGGGCCAGCCTCCTGTGAAGCAAACAATGCCTCAACAAAACAGGCAGCCCACCGTTCCACCGCCTCCGAAGATGCCCGATATCCCGCAGCCTCCCCGGCCGCCGATCTAAAGATAGGGCACGTCCATCGGCGGGAAGCTCCATCTCTTTCGCAGTTTCAGATATATCTCGAAGTTCCAGGTCCTTCTGATCCCGCCCCCGTCCTCTCCGCGAAGCGTATTCAGGACGGTTGTTACACCATTCAGGAAAAGCGTCTCCTTTTGCTTCTTGGTGATCCCGAAATCCAGCGTCCTCACATCTCCCGTATGGATGTCGAACAATCTGCATAGCCTTGTTGGATATTCCAGGAATGACATCCTGGAATGGCCGTATCTCATGGTATCGAACACGGCCAATCCGAAATGGAAGAGGTCTTTCGTATTCTGTGAAGGTGGTGTTTGGGATACAAGGTTCATACCGAAGGTAGGCCACCTCACCTCGGATGGGTCCCTCCTGTCGAATGCCTCGAGGGGCAGGTTCGAGGCAAATGCACCATCCACTATCATCGATTTGTGAAGTTTGTACGGGGTGAAGAAGAAGGGCACCGATATCGACATCCTGACAGCAGCAGCCACGGGGAAACTCACGGGTCTGAGGTTCCCATATCTGTCAAGGACCAGGTCCCTCGGCATCAGGAGTTCACAGGAATGGGTCACATCGGAAGCCATGATCTGCAGTCTTCCCCCGTCCTTATCATCGAGGGCTGCGAGCATTCCGACCTCCCCCCGGGGTAATCTACCAAATGTGTTGGCATTCTTCTCGACCAGTTTCTCTTCCATCCATTTCTGGAAGTTCTCACCCTCGTACATGCCGTATGAGGAGGAGATGGCCATGATCCTTGCAAATTTGGGAAGATGCTGATCCCAGAACCCGTCTCGGAAGCTCATGAAATCGAGGTCCATGAGCTCATCACAGATCTCCGTGATGGAATGACCGGCGGCAACCAATGCTGCAGTTATTGCGCCTGCTGAGGTTCCTGCAAGCCTCTTGATCTTTATACCGAGTCGATCAAAGGCCCAGAGGGCTCCGAGGTGGGCAACACCTTTTGCCCCCCCTCCAGCGAATACCATGTCGCAGACCATCGGCTCATCATCATATGAGACACTGAACTCGGGATCTTCATTGAGAACATCTAGTTTACGACCAATCCTCTCTATCGATGCCATTGCCGACTTTGATAGACCTGTCATATGGCTCCCTTCCGGTTTATGATCATATTGGAATTCCAATGTGTCCAGCAGTTTACTTCATTAAATACTTCATGTCCGAACGGATCACATTGACATGGGGATGGGGTGGAAAGTTCGGGCATGGACCATAATAGATGTCTGATCTTTTTCCCGATGGTACATGACCTCAGTCCCATTTCACCGTTTCTATGGTGGATTGAGGTCCCTTATAGGGTTGGATCCTTCTGATCATAAGGACCAGGAGCGATCCATCCTCTTTCGATCCGAGGACCAGTTCGTCCTCTGCCTGGAGTCCTGCCGATCTGAACCATTTCGTAAGACCCCCACCGATCCTGACACCTCCGGTCTGGGATATCATGCACTTCGAAACCAGGGACGCATCCTTCCTTATCCAGATAGTGACCTTTCCTTCCTTCAAAAGAACACCTTTTTCCTTGGGGATGTAAAGGAATCCCTGTCTGAGAGATGTCCTTGAGATCGGTGAGACTATGGTCAGATCTTCTGAGAACTCATCCTTGGTGATGGTCTCTTCCACCATTTGCGGGGCGGGATCTGCCATTCTTCCCATTTGCCTGTCGGAATAGTCCATCGCCCCGCGGATGACCGATGCCATATCCTCTTTTAAAAGAGGCAGTACCGCGATGTCCTCCGGAGAGAAGCTTTCCTTGACGATGTTCACTGTCCATGGATCGAGTAGGTAGAGATATTTCCAGTCCCCTTCTTCATGGGACAGTTTCTCGATGTTCCTCTTCATTGCATCGTTCTGCCTTCCACCAAAAGAACTCTTTCCATGAAGGCTCATCGTTCTTACCTTTGCAGTAACGACGATCCTATCATCCTTGGTTCCGATAACTGTGGATTCATCCGGTCGTGTGACAATATCCCAGTCATCAACGTCCTTGTGCCTTCCACTGAGATCTGTCCTTGCCAGGAACAATGCTGTTGTCCTGATCCTGTCATCGAGCTCTTTCATGTTCTCCTTCACTCCGAAGAAGAAAGTGAGCTGCTTCCTCATTTCATCTGTTATCTGCTCTTCAAGTTCCATGTTATCGATCGGTTCTATTGACTACTCTTCAATAAAGGTTTTGGTATGGTTCATATTGAATGATATTGAAACTCATAGAAACGTGGGATCTAAGGCCTGGCCTATCATGATTGAAACCGAATTGTTCAAAACTCAATTGTAATCACTGTGGCCATGACGTGGTGGTAATGACACTTTCAATTCCGAAGAAAGATGGATGGCCATGTCATCCCTGGCAGCCAGGGTCGTTACCCCTGAACGTTCTCTGATCCAGTCTGCCTGTTCCTTGGGATCCTCTCTGAGGAACCTCTTTCCCATGTGGGTCAACAAACAGAGTTCGGGCCGTATCTCCTCGGCGAATACCGCGGCATCTTCCGTCGAGAGGTGATGTGGTATCCTCGATCGTAGAGGTCTTGTTGTCGCCAGTATGAGGACCCTTGCATTCTTATGAGCCTCGATAACACTGTCCCGGAGTTCGGTGTCCGCTACATATGATATTATTCCACCACTGGTATGGAACCTGAATCCTACCGCATCCGGGTCGGAATGTATCGACGGTGTGGCCTTTACCTTGAGGTTATGGAGTGTATGTTCCTTCCCTGGGGATGTCAGGATAACATTCCCGAGCTTCTGTTGATGATATTTGGAAACTGCAGGTCCGTTCTTGCCGTTCCCGTTGATCACGGACCGGGGGCCTATGAGTGTGCCCCTTTTCCCTCTTCTCCCTGTCACTATCCCTTCTATCAGCGTCTCTGCGTTGGCATAATGGTCAGGATGACAGTGAGTTATCATCAAAGCCTGTGTCTGGGTCGGATCTATTCTGTTCCTCCTTAGCGCATGCAATGCTCCAGGGCCCGGGTCCACATGGACCTTGACCCCGTCCTCTATGTATAGGCCCCCCGTCGACCGTTCCTGCATGAGGGTGACGAACCTGCCTCCCCCTGTGCCCAGGAAGGTCAACTTGGCCATGATGTCCATCACATGCCCTTTCAACTTGAAAAAGGTTGTCTTTTGAACATCATCTGACTCATTCTTTGACCTTGACGCAATTAATGACCCTGGTGTATCTAAGTATTATAAGTAGAGAGAACGAATCGCCGTTAAGAGCCAGATTGATGTCGGAATGGACCGACCTGTCACGATCAACTCTCGCGGCTCTTGTAAGAAAACCCGTTTGGAGGAATTAAATGCACGATAACAGGAAGAGCGTTCTCTTTGCACTTGTTGTTATGGCCGCCCTGGTCATTCCAGCAGGATTTGCAGGTGCAGGAGAGCAGAGGACCGATATAGAAACGCAGGTCCCGGAAGTGAACGATGTTGATGATCTGTTCACGACATCCGAGGACCTTGAGGTCAGCAGAGTGGATTCTGATCAGTACAGTTTTCCACTCGATGACATGAAGATGCCGGAGTTCGAAGGCGAGCTAAGGGTCGATCCCAACTACGCCGAGAACATGAAGAAGCTGAATGGAGATGGCCTCGATCTCGATGCCTCCGCATTCAAGCCGGTCAGGCCCATGGAGAGTATGATAACAAGGGCATCCGATCCGACCAACAATGACGATCCATGGAATGGGTCCATGATCTCTTCAAGCGGAGAGACCGTATCGGGAGAACTTTACATGCCCGCTACAGATCCAACCGGTGACAGGGGAGATTACATCGACTGGTACAAGATGGAGCTCAAAGGTGTGAACCCCACTGTCCCAGGTTCCCTCAAGAACGTTACTGTCACACTTGACTCCTGGGACAGCGAAGAGGTAACCCTCTATGAGCTTACCTTCACCGATACGGAATACACTGTCGATATCCTCGATCAGTTTGAATTCTTCCTTTTCTACGTAGATCCCTTCTGGGGATTCAGTGAACTGGGTGGAAAGAAATGCTGGTATGATGACGGGGACGACTCCGATGGGTGGACCTATGATAATGATCACCCGGATGAGGATCTGGATTTTGACAACTGGACATTCAACTTCAGGACCCCGATGGAATCAAAGGGAACGGAAGATACCAATGGTATGGCCGGTGGCCTTTCAGAATCCGGATGGTATTACCTTGCAGTTATTCATACCATTTATGTAACTCCCGATGCGGAGGACAGGGATGACTACTATGTGGATTACCAATTCACCGTTTCGGTCGCAGATGATGTGAACAACTTCCCGCTCACACCCAGTGAACCGGATGGAGCAGCCAATGATTTCAACAATGCAACCAGCCCCAGACCGGGAATGCCAGGATTGACCCATTCAGGTCTCAATCACTTCGATTGGTACAAATTCGACGGTGTCAACCAGGAATATCTCTGGAACATGTCCGTCTGGGTCAACGTATCAATGACCGGATGGCCTGTGAACCAGGACCTGGGAGTTACCATCAATGACAACTGGATGTACATCTACCTTCTCTGGTGGGGCAGGGGCCAGGATGGCGTCTACGACACAGAGGACGATATCTGGACGATAGACTTCAAGATCCTTTACTATTCTGTATCCTATGTGGATACCAACGGGGATCCCGTCCCGTACATGCAGAACAGGTTCACAGATACCGGCGGAAACAATATGATGGTCAATCTATGGAACATCAATAACAGGACAGATATTCCTGACAGTCCCCATCCGTATCTGGAAGGAGATGGTCCGAGGACCATGTTCGTGGGCCTCTGGTCAGAACCAATGAAGTTCGCACCGACCCAGACAGGTGGCCTTTCACAACAGTATGCTGACTATCAATGCTGGGACAAGTATGACAT
>JAUVCN010000063.1 GCA_030595715.1 Thermoplasmatales archaeon | reverse complement strand
CAATTTCGAACGAGATCAACTTCAGAACGCTTCCAATCAATCAACCTCCAGAATTCATGATACCGATACATAAGATATTCATGGTAGAGGATACAGATCTGATGAACGCATTGAACCTTTCATACTGGATCGAACAGGGATGGGTGGAGGATGATAACTACGCCGGACAAACAGAACTGCAGTTCGAGATCATTCCCACATCAGAGGAACCGAAGATCACGGCCCTGATCAGGGACAGAGGACTCGACAACCCATACTGGATATTGGACATCTTTACCAACACACAGAACTGGGCAGGAGAAGAAGAATTCAGTATCAAGGTCACAGATGCCGGAAAAGATGGAGGATTTGGAAGCCCTGATGATAAGTTCTCGACATCGGACCCGTTCATGGTCGAGGTCAATTCCACCAATGATGTTCCTACATGGCAAACATTCCAAGACATCAACACCGGATGGCAAACATTGATACATCCATCGGCTACCAACCTCACCCTTCCAATAAGAGAGACCGGATGCATCGAAAGACAGGAATATGAGTTTGCAATAATCGGATCGGACATAGACGGGGATTTCATCACATACACGACAGATGAAGATAGGATCAAGATCGAACTGGATAAAGTGAAAGTTCGGACGAAGTCCATCTTCAGTTTCACACCGACAAATGATGATGTTCCCGAGATCAATTTTACCATCAAAGCCGATGATGGCAGAGGAGGAGTGAGGAACTTGACGGTCTTCCTTCCCATATCGAATGTCAATGATGCACCCTTTTTCATTTCGGTCGACGGAGAAGATGTTGAGGAAAACGATGATACAGTTGAATTTTCCGTGGAAGAAAAGAGTACCTTCAAATTCAACGTTACCGCCGGGGACATCGATCCAAATGACCTGCTTTCCCTGAGCTCTCAAAATGAGAGGGTGAAGATAGCAAGGGTCCAAGACAACAACTGGACCGTCACTTTCACCGCGAAGGAAGAGGATTCACTGACTGGAGAGGTCAATTTCCACCTCCAACTGCTCGACCTTGAGAAAACCGATCTTGTCCTGTTAAAGGTTCACGTGGATATTCTCAATATCCAGGACAGACCCGAATGGCTGCAGGGTCAAGAACGTATAATCGTATCATTGATCGGTGACCTTGTGGATAACAAAGAATGGGGCAACAAGCTTGGAGGAAGCAAGATACAGGCCGAATGGGGCGAAGAGGTATCCTTTGAAGGATTCGCACGAGACAGGGACAATGATCCGTTGAACTTCACATGGTGGATCTCAACCCTTGATGGGTCCAGGAACTTCTCCCTTTATGGGAAAGAAGTGATCACAACATTCTCACCCTCCGTTGGAAACCTGTCAGATCCGATCAGGGAGAAGTTCAAGATCACATTAACGGTATCGGACGGCCATACCGAACCCATCCAATGGTTCAGAGAACTATGGATAGAAAAGGATGACGACAATGACAATGATGGACTACCGGATGCAAGAGAACTCTTCTTCTGGGGTGACCTGTCACATGGCCCTGACGATGATGAGGACAGCGACGATTATACCAACATCGAAGAGATCGGTTTCAAGATCCCGCTGTATGAATCAGAGATCGGAACTGGTACTTATTCCATAAATGGAAATGAAGTGAATCCGATCGATCCCGAAGTTTACCCTGGCCATGTCAAACAGATCAATGATGATCCAGTAGTCGTAGAAGAAGAAGACCCCCTGGGGATCCCAGGGTGGCTCTGGACATTGATCATCATCGTTTTCGTGGTATTGATCATTGTGATCGGCGGCATCTTCATCATCATTACAATATCCAAGAAAAGAGATCAGAAAGATGAAGAGGACATTGAAAAAAGAGTTAAGGAAATGGATAGAAGGCAAAAAGAGATCAGCGGCCTCTATGGTAAAGCCAACAGGGAAGATTTCGAGGGTCCTGACCAGACAACCCTTGACGACCTCCATCTCGATCTGGGAGGAGCAGTATATCATGAAGAAGGATCCAAAGCCCTTGTCGGTGAAATAAAGAAGGGAAAACTGGAAGATGGTGAGAAACCGGAAGCCAGTGGACCTCGATGGGAATCCGGAACAGGACCTGTTTTCGAAAGTGGGGCTCCAACCCTTGAATTCGGCGAATCCATGTCCAGCGACCTGGTCAGTGATCCTAGCGAAGTGGCAGGACAGGATGTTGATGAAGATGAGATCAACCAGTCCATGGACGCCCTCCTTGACGCTGCCGACGATTTTGATGAAGAAGCTGTCAAGAATGCAGGTGGTGGAAACGTCTTGATCGGTGCTGTCCCGATGGAAGAGCAGATGAAACAGATGCAGGGAAATACTGGACCGGGAGGTCCGAGGAGACCCCCTCCGGGGTCAGAGAGCATGCCCCAGGGAATGCCGCCTGGTCAACAACCCCCTACCATGCAAAAAGCACAATTGCCCAAGGTAGGATTGCCAAAGATCGGAAAGAAGGAACAGTGATCCCGATCGAATAGACCTCCTGCAGATGCGGGAGGTCTCCTATATTCAAAAAACGGATATGAATGCGCACATTCATGTCCGATCTTACAAACCTCCCATCACGTTCGAAGTTGACAAAACCTCACCTATATCAATTCTAATAGGAAAAATTTTAAGATGATTTGAACTTTTGAAATAATAAACAATAGATACATCCTTTTCCATACCAGTTCATGAAAGGCAGGATCGTGGTTGCCCTATCAGCTGCATCAGGCTCCGGTTATGGATTGGAGCTGATCAAGTCCCTTGATGGCATCGGACGAAGAGATGAACTGAGGATCGATCTGATCTACAATGATAATTCCCTTATGATCCTGGAGGATGAACGGGGAGTTCAGAAGGAGGACCTGGAGACCTTCGTGGATTCCATGGTCCACAATTCAAAGATGGACCATGAACTTGCATCCGGTTCGAATGGATTCGACACCATGATCATATGTCCATGCTCCACCTCCACGGCCGCAAAGATCCATTCAGGCATTGGTGATAATCTAACAACGAGATGTGCGTCCGTTGCCCTGAAAGAAAGAAGAAAACTGATACTTGTCATCAGGGAAACACCATTATCGACACCTATTCTAAGAGCACTCCATGAACTGTCGATCTGGGGTGTAACGATCATGCCCGCTTCTCCTCCATTCTATGGTCTGAAAGATCCCACAGGTATCGATCTGCAACGCTCCATGGCCGGAAGGATCCTGGACCACATTGGAATTGAAAATGACCTGACACCCAGATACAGAGGAGAGGGATGATAATTTGCCCGGTCCATCAATACTGGAAAAGAGCTTCATATTCCTTCCAGGTGTCGGTATTACCACAGAGAAGAGATTATGGAAAGAGGATGTCCATGATTGGGACAGGTTCACCAAAAAGGAGATCGCTGGACCGATAAAAGGAGATCGAAAGATCTCCTGTGATGGCATTCTCGAAGAAGCATCCAAGAACCTTGAAAGTAGGGACCTTGCATACTTCTCGGACCTGTTCAGGGGGTCGGATTCATGGAGACTATGGGATACTTTTTCCGAAAATGCGATCTTCCTTGATATAGAAACGACAGGGACCAATAGGTATTCTCCGATCACGGTCGTGGGTGTGTATGATGGGTCGGAGTATAGAACTGCCATCAGAGGGAAGGACATCTCTAAAAAAAGGATACGGAAGATCATGGATGGTGCAGAGATGATCGTCACTTTCAACGGAGCATCATTCGACCTACCGATGATCGAACATCAATTCCCCGGGTCAATACCAAAGATACCTCACCTCGACCTTAGGTTCCTCGCAAGGAAATGTGGATTTACAGGAGGTCTCAAATCCATCGAGACCCGCATGGGAATATCCAGACCGGAAGATGTGAAGGGAATGAGTGGTGAGGATGCAGTTCGTCTCTGGCGTATCTTCGAGAGAGGAAACAACAGGAATGCTTTAAAACTACTACTGAAATATAACATGGAGGATGTCGTGAACCTGGGGCCGTTGACCAGGATCCTTGTAAAAGAAGCGGAAACGAGGTTGTTCCAATGAAACTTCGATCAAAGAACAGTGTACTGATCTCTCTTGCCATGGTGATCTCTTTGCTTATTCTCTCACCGATCACGACCAGGGGGGATCATTCGACCGTGAATGGACCGACGATCACAGATGTTACGATAGAGATCGCAAACAAGACAGGAATACTATCGGGACTCTTTGAAGCCACGGGAACGGCTCCTGCTGGTACCGATCATGTCAACATTACCTTCGCTTACTCCAATTCCACAACCAGGGAGGAGATTGGATTCTGGTTCGAACCGGTTGATGCAATATTTTTGGGAAATGGAATGGCATTGATCCCCACCGGTGAAGGTGAGAATAACTGGACAACATGGAAATTCACATTGAAACTGAACATACCCATGGGAGGGGACCTCACTGATAGCCTGTCCATGATAGCTGGCATGATGGGATTCGACCTTCCTGACCTTGGAAACCTTACCGACCTCCTGGACATGGAAGGACTTGATGAGATAACGAACCTTACAGGTGTGGAGAACGTAGAGGACCTTCTTGACATGGAATTCCTGATGGAATTCATCATGGACAGCGAGGTACTTGTCGTTGCGCATGCCGTTGATGGAACCGGAGCAGTAACAACAGGAGAAGAGGATTTCAAGTTCCAGGCTGTCGAGGCTGCCTTCACCTTCATGCAGGAAGAGGGCATTATCGAAGCACCTCCGACATCGGACAATGACGATGATATCAATGATAACGACCTTGGAGAGGACAAGAGCAAAGACGATGGGAACAAGATCGTCCTGGTCACGATCATATCCATCATCGGGGTCCTGTTGATCCTTATCGCAGTGATTGCCGTTGTTGTTATAATGATAGTAAGGAAAAGACCAGATGATCCAGGCTTCCACTTGAAGAACTGAATTACTGGATGCTCCAGGCTCATCATTGAAGGAAAAGATGGAATGCCCCATTCCAATCCATTTAAATAATTACATTGTTGATAAGGGACAAGGGGTTATTGATATTGAAGTTGGATCGAGGCAAGTTCATTCTTTCGATTTTGTTTATCCTGTTGCTATCTATTTCGATACCTTCAAGTGACACATCCCGAGGAATCGAACCGATCCAGGAGCGTTATATCCTTGACGGGACCGTAACGGATAATCGGACATCCACAGGTCTGTTCAATTATTCTGTCAGGGTTGACAAGGAGGGTTTCAGCGCCCAGGAGGTTCGAACAGATATCAATGGAACTTACGAGTTCATACTTCCCCCGGGAAATTTCACCATCTTCGTTTACAGTCCCAAAGGGATCAAGATCGGTCAAATGGAGTTGACCATCGGACCTCACAGGACCAATCACTGGGATTTTGAATTGAATCCCATATATCCTCAGAGATCTCTCTATTCGGGAAGAATAATCGATGACCTGGAAAACGAACTTGAGGGGGCGAAGGTATCACTGACCCAGCTGGACCCTTACTGGATCAACATAACCATCACAGATAGCAAGGGCAGGTTTTCACTTCTGGTGCCGTCTGGAAAATACAGGTTGCTCATAGAATACGAAGGAAAAGAGAGGATCAATGATACAGTAGAACTTGTGTGGGCAGAGGAGAAAGAGGCCGAGATAGAGATCGACCTGAGCGATGATAGGAGCATATTCAATGATATCCTGTTCTTTCTGTCGGAAAACTGGAAGGATATTCTTTTCATAATAGGCACCCTCCTTGCGATCCTGTTCCTCTATGGACTTTTCCTGGGAATTGTGTCCCAGGTCCGGAAACGAAGAAAGGACCTTTTTGAAAGTGAATGGTTGACCCCCATCAGGAGATTCATCGGCAGGATGACCGTTCTGGGTGTTATCATGGTCGTCATGAGACAGATAGCACGGATCTCACAACCTGTTGATGAGTACGTTTGGACCTGGATGCCTCGTGTTGGCCTGTCCATTGCTGGATCGCTTTTTATAATACTTGTGATGAAGGTCCTCCTCCATGGAGATAAACAGTTCTGGGAATACATCAGGACGAGGACAGGAGCCAAAGGGAAGGTCATTCTTCCCCAGCAATTGTTCTCCCTTCTTGACATCATCACCAGATACCTTGTCATGATCATCGGTGGGGCTGTTATCTTTATCCTTATCCTGACGGCATTCGGTCTCAGCGAAGAGATCATTTCCAGGTCCGGGGAGTTCTTCTCCGATAATGCCGGCAAGATGCTGTTCCTCGTGGCATTGGTCGTGATCACCATCCTTGCCAAGAAGTTGATCGATATATTCTACCAGGAAGTGAGCTCGAGAGCCAATAAACTCAACCCCCAGGTCATGGCCATGGGCAAGAAGGGATTGACCGGACTGATCTATTTCGTGATCGGTCTGGTCTTCATGTTCACTTTATTCTCGATAGGAGGTCTCGGAGATATCGGACAGACCTTCATTCTGGTTATCTCCATGATCGTTGGTCTTGTCGTGTCATTTGCTGCAACAGGTTCCATCGGAAACATGCTATCGGGACTGGTCCTTGTCTCGATGAAGCCATTCGATATCGGTGACAGGATAGAAGTCATGAATGGTCTTGTGGGAGATGTTATGAGTACAGGCGTCATGTTCACCCGAATAAAGGACCTTGAAGGTAGGTTGATCGAGATACCCAACAACAATGTCTTGATGAACAATATCACCAACTTCTCAAGGTCAGCTTCAGATGGAGGATACGCTGTCTTCGTGGATGTGACACTTGGATATGACATACATCCGAAGAAGGTCAGATCCCTTTTGAAGAGAGCAGCATTGACAAGCCCAGGTGTCATGAAGGATCCAACACCATCAGTGATAGTAAGCTCCTTCGAGAACCATGCAGTGGCATACCGAATCAGAGCCTATGTGGAGGATCCAAAAAATATGATGTTCATCAGATCATCCGTCATGGAGTCGATGTTGGTGATATTCCATCAGGAAGGTCTCGAGATCCTGAGTCCGCTGTATCACGTTAAGAGAGATGGAAAGTCACCCACAGTGGAGGAATTATCCGACCGGTCCACCCCACCTTCAGAAGATAACATGGAAATTGCTTCCGGATTGACCATGTTCGATGATATCGGAAATGGAACTTGAAGGGATGGACATTCATATTTGGTTCATACAGTTCACCATAAACACTAAATCAGAGATGATACTGGTCCATTGAACATCATGCCAATGGTCAGACATGGGAATATGGACCTCAACTGGTGCCATGGATGCAGGGCTCCATTGATATCGAAAGGAAGATGCCCGCATTGTGGTGAAAGATCATCCAGGGTAAAATATACGCCTCCCGGAGATATCAGACCAGCCTTTCCCCATGATATTCGGGAGGTCCTGTCCATGGCCGATGACCAGTGGGGAAAGGATGCCGGATACATCCTCGGACTTGGTCATGGCCCTGTTCTGCTCAACCCATGCCCGGCCCCGGATAGATTGGATGAGATAATCTCTAACGGGGTCATAGTTGGTGCCATTTCCTTTTCAAGTAGTACATTGAGATCGACCCTGATCCTCAAAAAAGAAGGAGGCATCCTGTATAGAAAAGCAGGTTTGAAACCTGAAAAAGGATACGTCGTAAGCGACTTGTCTGCCATTCCCTTTCTACTGGATGAGAAGAACCTCCTGTCACCCGGGATCATTGGATGCTCAGAGGGCGTCAAACCAGGTGATGAGGTCCTTGTCGTTGACCCGGAAATGAATGTGATCGGTTCGGGGTCCTCCAGGAAATATACAGATGAGATGGTTGGGACGAAGGGAATGGGTGTGAAGATGAGATGGGCATTACCTTCACCCGAGGTCCCGGGGAAGGGACAAAAGTTCGAGGAGATATCCTTTGAGGATATCTGGGACCATGTCATTGATGTGAACAGAAAGATCCTGGACCACAAGATAAGAACGGCCGTAAGGTTCATCACGACCCTGGTCAACAAGGAAAAAATACCGGCCGCAGTCTCATTTTCAGGTGGAAAGGATTCGCTGGCAACATTACTTCTCACGATGGATGCGGGTCTGGAACTTCCGATCATGTTCATCGATACAGGGATCGAATTCCCGGAGACCGTGGAACATGTATATTCCCTGGCAGAGCAGCTTGGACTGAAGCTCCTTGTTGGAAGACCCAATAGTTCATTCTTCGACAATCTGGAGAAGTTCGGGCCCCCCGGCAGGGATTACAGATGGTGCTGCAAGAGCTCCAAATTGGGACCGATAACCCAGCTTATCAGGGAGAACTACCCGGAAGGCGTCCTAACTTTCATTGGCCAGAGAAGGTTCGAATCCGATACGCGGGAGAAGAAGGGGGCCGTATGGAAGAATCCATGGGTACCTCTTCAGAAAGGAGCTTCCCCTGTGCAGGAGTGGACCGCCCTCGATATCTGGCTTTACATCTTCTCCCACAAGGTCCCATACAATCCCCTCTATGAGAAGGGATTCCAGAGGATCGGCTGCTGGTTATGCCCGTCATGTGATCTCGCAGAATCCTCCCTTGTGGATGAGACCGGGGTTGATACCGAACCTTTCAGATCATTCCTTGAATCCGAAAAAAATAGAAGAGGTCTTCCGGATGAATGGCTGGACCACGGATTCCACAGGTTCAAGAGGCCTCCTCCCCACATGCAAAGACTTGCATCCGAACTTGGAATGGAAAAGGAGCTTCTCTTTGGTTCCGGGAAACGGATAAAAAGAAATGATCTCGTTGAAATGGTCGATGGATTCGGATCATGCATAGACGGAATGTCCCAAGAAGGTGTGTTCGGCAAGGATGTTGACTGGGAGAGGACGGTTTCCCTGATGAACATCCTTGGCGAAGTTGTGTTTATCAAGGGAACAAAGGGATTCGAGGTTCGACCTCCGGGATGGAAAATGAAAAGAGCGGCCCTGGAAATGTATCCAGATGGGACCCTTGTGATAAGGGGTGGGGATGAGAGGACCCTTGAAGAGGTCAGAAAGAAGATGATATCCATCCTCAAAAGAGCTTCAGCATGTGTTGGCTGTATGATATGTTCCGGCAGGTGTCCCCATTCCGCGATCTATCTGGACGATGAGGGGAAGATCCTGATCGATGATAAAATATGCAAGCATTGCAGCGCATGTTTAGGTCCCTGCCCTGCCGAATCATTCGAGAAAGACCCTTATGATAACTGATATGATCGAAAAAAGATATTATTTGAAGGGGGGAAAATAACCCCCTCCGCTTTGATCCAATTTTTCACATAATAGTATTCAAGAGAAGAGATCACCCCAATGAAGATACAGTAAAAATGCTGTTCCAATCTTAGTTTAATAACCCCAAACCATGTTTTTCACAGGTGTGAACATGGAAAGGAAGAATATGATCACGATAATGGTCCTGATGACCTTTGCGATCTTGCCCTTGGGGGCGATTGGCGGCGAACTGACTGCTGGAGATGTCGATGACAATCTGAACTTCGACCATTTCCAGAAGTATCTGAATGAAGAATACCAGAATGATGACCGCGGTATCCTCCCGTATATCGATCTCTCCGACAGGATAACGATCAAAGTGGTTGACGGGTTCGGGAGAGGTATTCCAAACTTCCACATCACCATCAGTAAAAAAGGAACCGGAGATGTGATCATGAATACCTGGTCCGGTTATGATGGGACCTTCAGGTTCTTTCCCACATTTGACGGATGCGGGGATGAAACAAAGATCGAAATTCTGGTCGAGGACCCAAATGGTGAAATGCTTTCGGTCAACAGGACAGTGGACCTCTTCAATATTGGTCCTGAAAGAATGATAGAGATAGAAATGGGAGATGCAAGCTTCAGGACGCCCTCAGTTCTCGAGGTCTGTTTTGTCATAGATACCACCGGTTCCATGAGCGATGAACTTTCATACATCACAAGGGAGTTCGAGAACATCGTATCGACCATCGATTCCACATATCAGGTTGATAAGATGAGATTCGCTCTGGTCGTATACAGGGACCTGGGGGATGTCTACGTTGTCAGAGATTATGATTTCACAAGTTCCATAGGCAATATGAAAGAACAACTCAAGGCACAGTCATCCGGAGGCGGAGGAGATTACCCGGAAGCAATGGACCAGGGCATCGAAAAGGCGAACGATCTCGATTGGACCGAGGGGAACACTGCCAGGATAATGTTCCTTGTTGCCGATGCTCCTCCGCATGATGGGAACATTCAAAGGACCATAGATGCAGTAAAGATATCGAGAGAAAAAGGTATCCATATTTATCCACTCGCATCCAGCGGGGTCGCTTCGGTGGCAGAGTTCGTGATGAGGATCTCCGCCATTACTACCCACGGAAGATATCTCTTCCTCACCGATGACAGCGGGATCGGAAATTCACATGCAGAACCGCATATATCGGGATATATCGTTACCACATTGAAGAACCTCATGGTCAGGATCGTTGACAGCGAGATCTCGGGAAAGAGAGTTGAAGCCAGGCCTGAACAGATCATAAGATCGGTTGGCAACATATTGAATGGTACTGTGATCCTCGATAAAGAGGAGCAGACCCCGGAAACGAACCTTACCGATGATGAAGAAGGAATGGAAGATATCGAGGAAATGGATGAAGGAACTCCCGAGGAGGTCACTGCCGATCCGGTAGATGAAACTCCACCGCTGCCACCTGCTCCGGTAGTTGATCCCACGCCTGATCCAATATCAGATGTGATCGAACCGTCGAGTGAACCTGACATTGACAGGGGTGACACTGCTGATGGCGAGATCTATGCCTGGGATGGCGTGGACGATGACTGTGATCCTTGCTCACCTTGCGAGGCGGATGATGGTATGTCTGATAAAAACGTGTTCATCTTCCTACCATTGCTGTTCATTATCGGAACCATCGCAACCATCATTGTGATCGTTGCTCTGGTGGTAAAGGCAAAGAAGAAATGAATGGGTTGGACCATGGAAATACCAGTCCATATTACCACTAATCTTTAATAGCGTCTCCAGAATGAGCATCCTGATGAGATCCTGGTTCTGGACCGCTTTTTTCATCCTTGTATCAATGGCCATAGTTCCATTAATAGATACAGAAGTTGGATCGATCAAAACGGATGATCCCGGACCGAGCACGATCCTGGAATTCTCAATTGAAGGGGTGAACCCGCTTGACAAGGATGGCGCCCTGTCTTTCAGTGAACCAAAAATAAGTTTCAAAGGCGATATCCTTCTGGGTCTCTCGAACGGGAATACCTTTGAAGAGGTGGTGGATCCAACCCCAGGAGCTCCCATGATACCATGGTTTGCCACCGTTATCGAAACTCGACGGGATATCGATGGGTTCGGCATATCGAATGGGATTTCCATACCCTTCAAGGTCCCATCCGGACTTGCCACTATCCCACCTGCAGTGGACCATTGGGAAGAAGAGATACCGTATGGCATATGGAAAGGCGAAACGACATATCCGGAATATCCCATCCGGCTGGATCCGATAGGATACAGACATCGGAATGGTGAAACGTTCAGGGTCTATTCCCTATGGTATACTCCGATCATGCTTGACAATAATGGTGAGGGAGAAATATCGATCGAACCTTCCATAGAGCTTTCGATGTCAGATGATCTCGCAGGACCTTCTCTCACCAGGTCCGAAGGCGATGCGTCACTTGTTCCCGGAACACTATCGGTCGCGGACAACATGGACATCCCTCCTGAATATCTGATCATCACTTATCGAGAGAATGTCGATGAACTGAGAGTTCTGGCGAATTGGAGAAATAGAAAGGGATTGGCGACATCCGTTATCGATATTGACCACATTCTCGGGAACTACTCCGGTTCGGAAGATCCTGCGGACCTTCTCCGGGAATATATCAAGGACGTGCATTCCATATGGGGAAGATTGAGATACGTCATGCTTGCAGGTGACTGGGAGACCGTCCCCGTCAAGAAGGTATTTGATTCGGACCCATCGGAATGGGACGATGGATGGATCCCGGCCGATTCATACTATCAATGCCTGGATGGGACCTGGGACCTTAATGGAAATGGTATATTTGGTGAGGTCGGTGATCTGGAGGACATCATCCCGGATATCGTTGTATCCAGACTTGCCATAGATGAAGGCAATATCTGGGAGAAGAAGGTTGACCAGATTATCGAATACGAGATGGGGGAACAGCTTGGATCATGGGTAGATACAGCTGTTCTTATAGGGGCCCACACACACTCTGAAGGAGATGGCACCCAGTACTCGAACTATCTGTGGGACAAATATCTCAAGGACGCATATGAAGTTGGTACGACCCTGTATGAAGATGAACAGACCCTCTCTCATGATTCCATTGACGATTCACTCGAAGCAGGAACAACATTCGTTCAGTTCGTTGACCACGGCGGCCCAAATGAATGGTGTGATAATTACGGAGCAGGGGTCGTATACAGATCAAGAGATGCAAGGTCATTATCGAACGACGCCCGAATGCCGTTCATCTCCGCACTGGCCTGCTTGACGACCTGGTTCGATGATACCTCGGGATGCCCATATGGCAACTGGGAGAACTGTCTCGGTGAATCATTCACGGAGAATACGAATGGCGGAGCGATCGGTTATGTTGGGTCATCCAGGGTTTCCGTTGGGATAATTACTGCAAATCGATATCTTCCGTATGATAATGGCCTCATAGAAGATATTGCCAGGCAGATAGGCGGTCAGGGTAACTATGTGATGGGAGATGTGCATACCGGAGGTAAAGCCCATTATGCAGAGGTATGGGGGGGGGGATTCGATAATCCGAACAACCCGGAGATCGGGCTCTGCTGGATGGAGTTCACCCTGCTCGGAGAACCTGCTTGTGGACTCTGGACCGGAAGCGACGGTCAGCTTATTTCAACTGTCGAGCATGAAGATGATCTGGACCCGCATATCACGGTATTTATCACAGATGGATCGGGGGAGCCTGTCGAAGGAGCAAATGTATCCCTTCAGAACTTCGATCGGAGGATCTTCCAGATATCCACCACCGACGTGGATGGCAAGGTTGTGTTCGACCTTGTTCTGGATTGGTTCTGTGATATCAATCTTACGGTTACCAAACAAAATATGATACCTTACAGCGGTTTTATCAGGATATCGGATGTCATCCCCCCCTTGACAGATATCGTGACCATCCCATCCGAACCGGATGGCGAGAACGGTTGGTTCCTGAACCATCCTAGGATCAAATTGATCCCGAACGAGAGAGCAAAGGTCCATTACAGGATCGATACCGGCCCCTCACATTCCATCAATGCCTCTATGAACTTCACTTTGCCGGCCCTCCCCGAAGGTGAACACGACATCCATTTCTTTGCAGAGGATGAAGCGGGAAACCTTGAAGTGGAGCAGCATGTGACCATCAGGTCCGATACCCTTGATCCGTTGATCGACCTGACACTGAATCCTTCCGAACCTGATGGAATGAACGGTTGGTACACGACCGAACCGATGATCACACTTTCCAAGGACGAGGAAGACTCGGGGTCAGAGGTGAGGTTCATGTGTGATATGGATGGTGAAGTCATAGAATACAGCGGACCATTCTTTGTTCCCGAAGGTGAACATCTCATAGATATCTGGGCCATGGATAATTCTGGAAGGTCATCCAACATTACACAACTTGACCTCAAGGTGGACATCAGACCACCTCGAACCGAGATCGAGATATACCCGGATGAACCTGATGGTGAGAACGGATGGTATGTGACCAATCCGGAAGTGATCTTGACACCATCCGAACCCGATTGTTCCATCGAATACAGGATATCCTCATCACCGTTCAATGATTATCAAGGGGACCTTATCCTTCCTGATGGAAGGTTCGATCTTGAATATCGCTCGGTGGACCCATCCGGAAATATCGAACGGACAAGAAGCCTGTTCTTCAAGATCGACACATCCCCTCCCACCACTGACTACAGGATCTACCCCCCATTTCCTGACGGGAAAGATGGGTTTTACATCACAACTCCATCACTTATGTTCCAATGGAAAGATGATCATGATGCCACACTGTTCGTGAGCATGGATGGTTCATCCTGGATCGATTGGAAGGGGTCCGAGGACATTCCGGATGGCATACATCAGATCGAAGCCTTCTCCGAGGATGATGCGGGTCACAGGAGCTCTGTGATATCTCTGGAACTGAAGGTAGATACGGAATATCCGGAAACAGAGGTCCAGTTGACAGGGGCAAGGCATGAAGAATGGTTCACAAGCAAACCCACAGTATCCTTCAGAACAAGTGAGGATTCGATCACGTTCTACAGGATCGACACCTTTGATGAGTTCTCAAGGTATGATTCTCCATTCATATTGAACATCGCAGAGGGAAGGACCAGGTTATACTACTTCAGTGAGGACAGGGGCGGAAATACTGCTGACGAAGAGGTTCTCATGATCAAAGTGGATATTGAAAAACCCCGGCTGTCCCTGGAGTATTCCGTTTCCGACGCAGGTGTTCTGGAATTATCCGCTGAAGGTTCCAGGGACGGTACACAACTGGAATACCTCGTCTCGATAGATGGGAAGGTCACAAGGGATTGGTCAACGGACCCGGTTCATTCCATTGAGCTGTCCCCGGGCAGTTATCTGGTGAAGATGGATGTAAGGGACGAAGCAGGCAACACTGCCTCCAGGACCGTTCTTATCGAGGTGGAAGGACCCAATTTCATTCTGATAGCTGCAATAGTGATCGGTGTGATCATGATCATCGGGCTTGTTCTATTCCTGGCCTTCAGAAGAAGGCATTCCGGATATGAAGGATACATGCAACTTCCTGATCATCACGGGTATGATGACGGATGATGTGAAATTGGACGATGAGAAGGACGAGGCGATAGTAGCAATATGGAATACCCCTCAATTTGGAATCCACATCTTCATCTCATCTCCCAACTTCCAGAGGATCCGCTCCTTACCTTATCCGAAATATTCATATTAGCAACGCACCATTGAGTGGACAGGGATGAGATATCAATATCTTCGTGATAACTCCATTATCGGGAGGTTATCCGAAAGAAACCTTCGCACAATAGGAGTTAAACAGAAATTTGATGGAAGCACTTTAGACCCACCCCTTATTAATAAAAGAATACTATTCTAAAAAATTGAAAGGAGTGCATATGAATTCAGATACTATAATCGATATGGATAAAAAAATTGATCTATGGCGGGATAAGTTAATCGATGTTGGACGTAGAAATCGACTTCTATATTTCAAACCATTAAAGAGAGGGAATCTCAGAATAGATGGGATTAAAACTAACGATTTATTACAATTCTTGATCGATGAGGAACACACATTACTGATTACCTCCAAACCGGACTCAGATTATACCGATGATAATGAAATTGAACCATTTTCAGATACTTCCTTTAAAACTAAAGGAAAGCAGACAACATTGTTTATTGAAAAAGATAAAATGAAGAGTGTCTTTAGAATCTCATCACAGAGTAGGTTGAATTTCAATGAGCAAGGTATAAACACCATGTTTCTTGCATTGGGATTTCTTAAATGGACAGATTCTGAGGACAGCTCTATAGAAAATTTCACTCCAATTATATTATTACCTGTCGAATTAAATAAAAAGAGAGGAATGGAATTTGAACTTAAATATAATGGTGATGAGATAAAAAAGAATCCTGCTCTTATTTTCAAAATGAATAAGGAATTCGGGGTTGACCTTAATTCATCAGAAGTTGATCGGGATTCGATTAAATCAGAAGAAATTTTTTCTTCGGTAATTTCTCATTTTCAAGATTCAAATGATTTTTTAGATTGGAAAATCCTTGATGACAGTTACCTTGGGATATTTTCATATCAGAAATTGGTAATGTATGAGGATCTCAATTCAAATCGAGAAAAGATTAAAAAAAACAAACTCCTCAAAGTACTCGCTGGAGATGTATCAGAAAGAGAAAACCTTC
>JAUVCN010000014.1 GCA_030595715.1 Thermoplasmatales archaeon | reverse complement strand
CTTTCCGGCCTGACAGTTTCATTGATGCCGATCAGGACAAGTTCACCAATCTTCAGGAGTTCCAGAATGGGACGGATCCAACCCGGTCCGTGTCCCATCCTCCTTATCCTATTGGTGATGAGAGACCCGATCTTCTGTCTGCGGACGATACCAATGAACAGTATCAGTCGATCACCCTTGCTCTTGGTCTTGTTGCCGTAATGCTTGTTGTGATCCTCGTTCTGTTGGCGTATTCCAAATATCGCAACTTTTCCCTTGAGCGTGAAGAGGAGCACGATCTTGAGACCGACGAGGTGGAATACCGTAACGCTCTGAACAAAAAGAAGGAATGATATCATGATTCGAAAGTTTCAGAATAAAAATGGAAGTAACCTTCCATTCATAGAGGTGGTAGAATGAATAAAAGGATCTCTGTATTATGGACTGCATTTGTGACCTCCCTGATGCTATTGATGGCATTCAATCTTCTGGTTGATAACGGAGATGATGTCGTCAATGCCGAAGAGAGTGCTTCATCCGACCAAGAGGGATATACCTGGATCGATAACAGGGACCCCACGCCCAAGGTTACCTATGACTGGATTGACATATCGAGTACGGGAACGTCTGTGGTGGACAAGTTCACCTATTACTATTCGTACTATGATGTTTACTACAGGCAACCGACATCCCCGATCGACCTCCCGTTCACTTTCAATTTCTACGGGAAGGCCTATGACAAGATCCTGATCTGGCCAAGTGGTATGGCAAGCTTTGGACCGACGGATTACGGTTATTCCTACGGTAACTACGGCGGTCCGCTGCCGAATACCTACGTATATACTCCAAAGGGTTGTATTGCAGCAATGTGGACCTACGGAGGCATGCCGGCAAGCAGGACAGGATCGGATTGTCTTACTTATTCCGGTGTGACCGAGGAGGGGATGGGATATTTCGTGATCTCATGGCTCGATATGCAGGTGCCCTATTTCGAGAATACCTATTATAATGACCAATTCGCAACCTCTCAGCTGATAATGTATGAGAACGGTGACTTACTTGTCAATATAAAGGACGCCACATTCGATTACAACTATTACTCAACAGTTGGTATATGTAATGAGGAGAGGGATGTGGGCATCACCTATGCATATCAGGACTTTACAAAGATCTCCGAGGAAAGGGCTGTTCTCTTCAAGCAGTTCAAGACAGAGATCCGTGAGGTCCAGTGGACCGAAGGATACGGTGAAGACCTGGATGTCTATCCTGCAATGGCAGGCGCCGGAGCATCCGACTACTTTGCCAAGGTCGACATCTGGTCCGAGAAGGGATTGGACTCACTTGAAACCCTTGACATGATAATCGGACCAGGTGGCACAGGTGAGAACATAGTCCTGAAATACGATTTCGAAACGGATTCATTCCGAAAGATTGGAGATCCGCTTCGTATGGTCGTCCTCAATGAGGACTTCTCAAGAGCGACACCGGTGTCAACCGATCCTGATAATGAGGCGATCATCGAGTTCCATTTTGATTTCAACTTCAACTGGCAGAGGATCGACTATTCCACGATACTTTTCAAGCTGACAGGGTCCGGAGTGAAAGGATCCTCGGCCCTGTTCGAGAACCAGTTCAGGGTAGTATCCCACCTGAAGATCGTTGGTAATCTGACCATAGAGGATTCCAGAGGACGTGAACTGATCAAGGGTGACTGGGTAAGAGGTGGGGATACGATCCGCTTCTTCGGACTTTCCAGGGCATATGCGGATGACGTCATTCCGATCCAACCTCCGGATACGATCCAGATCGGCATCAAGGACATACCAGGAAATATCTATCATGGAGCTGGAACATCGGATCTTGACACCTATGTATTCGTCGATCCGATATACGGTGAAATGGAATACAAACTTATATTCCTGAACGTAACCCCCGAATCGGACGAATCGGATGATACAAAGATCAAAATATTCTACACCAACGGATTCGTGGTACAGATAGATTCGGACAGTCCGGGTCTTCCCAGCAAGTTACAGGTATTGCCCGATGACAAGACCGATCAACCTCAGAACTACGATGATGACAGAGATGTTTTCATCAAGTGGGAGGATGCGATAGATCAGTCATCCGGTGTTTCAGTATACCACTATTCCGTGAACAGGAACAAGGCTCAGGCAAGGCCATCCGATATACAGTCCATTCCAAAATCCGCCGGGAACAACATCGCTCTCATCGAGAACCTTCCCGAAGGGATCAATCGGGTATATCTCTGGGCTGAGGACCTTGTTGGAAATCAGGGAAATGAGATATTCATCGAGGTGACCATTGATCTTACAGGTGTGACCTATGGAGGTTTCTATCCACACACGGGGATATGGAACACACAGCTCAGACCTACCTGTTCGATATTCATCAATGACACGTTGACCGGTGTCGATCCACTGAGTATCGAATACGAGTTCTCCACCACTGGAGAGGTCGGCCTGGTCGGCAGCTGGCAGAACATCCCCGATACCTATGCATCCGCGGATTCACTCCGTGTTGTCGTGGCCGGTTGGTTCAAGAACGGCAAGGAGAACTGGATCAGGTTCAGGTCGCAGGATATGGCGGGTAATCCATACGTGATCTCCGATGCCTACAATGTTTGGGTCGATGCGGAATCACCAAGATACAGACTTGTATCCCACTCCGAGGATGAATATCAGCTCAATCCGTATCAGGAGGTCAGGATCATGGTCGAGGACCTTCAGGCCGGTGTTGACGCACAGACCATCGAATACAGACTAACGACAAGGGGCCAGACCAAATGGACCCCCTGGAAAGCCTACAAGGATGGTGTCAGCGGAAGATCCGTTGAAGTGAGGATAAAGGAGACCTTCAGGAGAGGGGATGACAACTTCATCCAGGTGAGGGCAAAGGACCTTGCCGGGAATCCGATCTCCTATTCGGTTCCTTTCAATATAAGGATCAACACCTATCCCGAGATCGTTATCACCGAACCTTCATCCGGGGATCTTCTGTTCGATAACATGGATATTGTCTTCGATGCAAGCGACTCCTTCGATGAGGATGGTGACCTTCTCACCTTCAAATGGCTATTCTCCTCATCGAATGGGGATGAACAGGTGTCCATCGGGGATGTTGCCAGGGTCATCACACCTCTTGAGGTTGGTGAATACACGATCACATTGATCGTTAAGGATAGAGTGAACAATGAGGTCCAGCAGCATTTCATCATTTCAGTTGGGAAGTGGATTCCCCCTGGAGAGGACCCTGATGTGATAGATAGGAGGGATCCAACTGATTCGGACCTTGACGGCATGTATGATTGGTTCGAGAAACTTTACAAGCTGGATTATCTGGTGAAGGATGCCAATATCGATTCAGATGGGGACGGCTATACCAACGGACAGGAGTTCGGAGATGGGAGATGGTTCGCACAGAACCTGACAAATCCACAGGACCCAAGGGTTCATCCGAGAGGCATCCAACTCCCCGAAGACGATGAGCCTACCGGTCCGTTCGCAAAGGAAATGCTTCCGCTCTGGGGCATCGTGGTCCTTCTGATCATAGTTGTGATCGTCACGATGATGGTCGTCAAGAGCAAGAAGGACAAGCAGGTGAAGAGGATCAAGACAGTAAGGAACATGAGAAGGATCATGCCCTCTGTTTCCTGGGATCAGATCACCACCACTGCCTACATGGCGCCTTATACACAGGGAGCCGCACTTGCTGCGGCATCAGGGCCTGCTCTACCGCCTGCAGCTCCTCTGGAGGTCGATCAGAGCACTGCTCTGCCACCTGCACAGGAGGCAGATATTGCTGCCCATGAGGCGGCCCATGCGGTTCAGCAGACCGAGGCTACCGTGGACCCACAGCCCGCACCGGTTCAACCACAACCGGCCCCGATGGATCCACAGCCCGCACCGGTTCAGCCACAGGTAGCTCCTGTAGAACCTGCACCAGCGCCACAGCCGGAATACCAGTCTCCGCAGTGAGAGCATACTGGTGAAAGTTCGGGAGGTCCTTCGTGGCCTCCCTTTTTTTATGTACAGATCAGCCACATGACCTAGCCATCACTTTTTTAAATTCACAGAACATCCGAGGTACCATGAAGATAGCACTATTCGGCCCTCCGGGAGCAGGAAAAGGGACCCAGGCGAGGTATATCGTTGAAAAGTTTAATATTCCCCAGATATCAACAGGGGACCTTCTCCGTGCCCAGGTAAGGGCCGGGACCGATCTCGGCAAGACCGCCAGGGAGTACATGGACAAGGGCGCTCTCGTTCCGGATGGCATCGTTATAGGAATGCTGGAAGAGAGGATAAAAGAGGATGACTGCAAGGATGGTTTCATCCTTGATGGATTCCCGAGGTCCATCTCCCAGGCAGAGGCCTTGAAGGATATCGTTACACTGGATGAGGTTGTGAACATAGTGGTGGACGAGTCAGCCCTTGTCAGGCGGATAACCGGAAGAAGGATGTGCAAATGTGGAGCCACTTTCCATATCGATCTCAATCCTCCGAAGAAAGAGGGGACATGCGATCAGTGTGGCGGATCCCTCTACCAGAGGGATGATGACCGGGAAGAGACCGTGCTCAATCGTCTGAAAGTATACAGGTCCCAGACTCAGCCCCTGGTGGAATTATACAAAGGTGTCGGGATACTGAAGGACTTTGATGGAAATCGTTCCATAGATGAGATATCAAGCGATATCCTTTCTTACCTTTCCAAATGAAGGATCTTACAATGAATGTACTTGTGGTCGGGGCCGGCGCGCTCGGGAGCCTCCTTGGAGGCCTGCTCTCGAAGGAGCACGATGTTACCATCATCGGCAGACCTGAGCAGGTTTGGGTGCTGAAGAGGAAAGGATTGAAGATAAACGGCATCACCAAGGGTGATTTCAGACCCAAGGCATTGACGGGTGTTCCAAGAGAGGGGGTCTATGACCTTGTGATCCTCTGTGTGAAGTCATACAATACCGAGGTCACTCTCGATCCGTTGGCACCTATCCTCCGAAACGGTGCGAGGATACTCTCTCTTCAGAACGGTCTGGACAATGAAGAGCGTATACTCAACTTCCTCAGAGAGAATAATATCAATTCAGAGGTGATCGGCGGGATCACCTGCCACGGGGTCACCTACAAAGGTCCCGGTGTGATCAAGCATGCGGGGACAGGCGATACCATCATCGGGCATTTTGGCAGCATCTCCGAGGAGGATGGTGTGGTTTCTCTTGTAAACGAGATAGCTGAAGCCTTCAGACATGTGGGATTGGATATGGATACGACCCAATGTATTGAAAGGGAGATCTGGGCAAAGACCATAATCAACTCCGCGATAAACCCTCTAACGGCCCTATTGGGCGGCAGGAATGGCATAATCATTTCAAATCCGGAGATAAGGTCCACGGCAGAGGACCTGATAAAGGAGGGTGTGGCGATCGCCAACGCATATGGAAAGGACCTCACATTCGAGGAGATGAGGAGAAGGACCTTCGATGTTGCAGAGAGGACCTCCAAGAACAGATCGTCCATGCTTCAGGACCTTCAGAGGAAAAGAAGGACAGAGGTCGATTCCATCAACGGTGCGATACAGCATAAGGCCGAAGAGGTTCAATTGGAGGCCCCCCTGAACAAGACCATGGTCAGATTGATAAAGGCCATGGAGGATCGGAACATGGAAGAGAGACACACATCAGAAGAAGGTTGATGTGGCCTGTTCCAATGTCATCCCCTCCACTTTCACGGGTCTAAGGTCATCGGGCAGGAACTTCAGATATCTGGGTTGTTTCAATCTTTCTTCCATCAGGACGACAACAGCTCGATCGCTCTCGGATCTGATGGACCTTCCGGCAGCCTGCAGGATCTTGTTCATGGCCGGGTAGATGTAGGAGTATTCCTCCCCCAGAGTATACCCGAACTTCGTTCTGAAATAACTTCTAAGGGCCTGTACCTCGAGTGAGGGCGGTGCAAATGGAAGTCCCACGATGATCACACCGGAAAGGAGATTATCCTTGTAATCAACACCCTCGGAAAGAGAACCCCCCATAACGGCCAGCATCAGGGCTCCGCCACTCTGTTTGATTCTCTTAAGGTCCGTTATTACCCTCTCTTTTTCAGTTCTGGACATGGACCTCTCTTCAACGATCAGATGTTTTGGACATCCCCAAAGGTATTCCTTGACATCATGGAGTATACTGTAGGATGGGAAGAAAACGGCAACATTTCCGGGAACCCTTCCAGCGAGAGAAACGATCCTTTCACCGGTTGAGCGGTACATCTCCGCGCCTCTTCTCTTGTATGCGGTTGTGATCTTATCCTCTATCAGGACCAGTCTGTTCTTTCTGGGAAATGGAGATGGGTATTCCCTCTCGATCCTTCTCTCTTTTGACATTCCAAGGATGTCCCCGAACATGGAGGGTGGGGAGAGCGTCCCACTCATCAAGATGGCAGAATGGCATCCCTTGAAAGTTGGTCCTGATATCTCGCCCGGGTCCAGGTTCCTGAAGGCGATCTTAAGTGAATCGATGCCTTTACCATCGGGGATCTTCAGATAGAGAATGTGAGACCTCTTCAAGGAGAGAAGACCATCAAGGAAATCTGCGACCATCATCAGCGGGTCCTCTTCCTCCGGGGACCTTCGTTTCTTGGAAATGTCCTCGAGCATCTCGATGAACATCTCCATATCCAGGGAACCTCCGATGGAACCTTCCTGGAAAACTGCCCTGATATCGGACACGAACAGTCTCTTATCAAGCTCGATCTCCCCTTCATCACCAAGCTCTTTCCTGGCGATATTCAGTACCATCTCGATGATCCTGGAAAGATGATGTTTGATATGTTTCCCGCCGAATGCCCTTTCCTTCGCTTCTTCAAGGACCCTGAGAGGAAGCTCTTTGGATTGATGTCCTCTGATCCTGTCCGGCAGGTTGTGCGCCTCATCGACTATCAGTATAGAATCCGATAGTTCCTGCCCCAGTCCGGAGAGGATGGTATCCTTCAGGTCGGAGAAGAGATAGTTGAAATCACAGATGAGGACATCGGTTTCCTTGGCCGCTTCGAGAGCGGTCCTGTGAGGGCATATGTTCCGGGAAATGGAGAGCTCACCTATTCTGTCAACATCATTTATATCCTCAAGAACCTCCCTGATCAATGATGCAGGTGGTTGTTTGTACAGAGGACAGGACCCGTCCTTGGATTGCTGCTTGCAGAGGAAGGAGAATGTCGTATGCGGGAGTCTGGATATCTCCCTGGGGCACATGGATTGCTTGGAGACTATATCGACGGTCTTGATGCGCTTGCCTGACCTCTTTGAAAGGTTCCTGATGGTGTCAATGACGATCGGATGCTGGGATTGTTTTGAGGTCATGAAGAATACCATCATACCGTTTTCAATGGCATGTTCTATGGTGGGTGAAAGACTGGCTGCTGTCTTTCCTATACCTGTTGGGACATTGGCAAGGAGAAAACCCCCTCTATCGACCGTTTCCCTGACATCGATGAGGAACTCCTCCTGTCCCGGTCTTATCCTCTCGAAGGGAAACATCTTTCCTGCCCTGGACCAGTCCTTGTTCATCGAGCTCGGGTCCTCTTTCTGTGAGGCCCATTCATTCATCGATCTCAATTCCGGACCTTTTATCGTGGTTGTATTTGATCTGTAGATCGACCTGGATGCATAGGGGGAGCTTCTGGGTGAAACGCCTTTGCGGACCTTGTATGTTATACCGCTTCCGCTGATTGCATTCATATTACCAGGAGATCTGCCGGACGATCTTTCCCCGACGTTGTCCCGGGGGTTATCGATATTCTTTCCTTCGCTGTCCACAGGGCCGCATCTGGGGCATTTCCTTCTCCTGTCACCGGAGGAGAAATCCCATCTTAGAAGTGAACCGCAACGACCACAAAAATTTCCCATCGATCGACCTCTGAGCTTTTCGCCATGAGACGGCCCGCTTATTATATACATCGGGGGAGTGCGCTGAATCAACCCATGACCTCGATATGGAATCCCCTCCCTCCATGGACCCTGACCTTGATATCGAATACCTTTTCGATCGATCTTTCGGTTAGGACCTCCTCCACTCCTCCTACAGCAACGATCTTTCCATTCTTCAACAGGGCTATCTCATCACAGTATTTTGCGGCCAGGTCCAGATCATGTAGGACGGAAAGGACCGTGATCCCCTGTTTTTCATTCCTCTTTCTGATCAGGTCCATTATATCCATCGAATGCCGGATATCCAGGTTCTTTGTCGGTTCATCAAGCATGAGTATCCTGGGTTCCTGTGCAAGTGCCCTGGCGATCATCACTCTTTGACGCTCGCCTCCGGAAAGTCTATCCACGATCTTCTCCCTCAATTCCAGAACGCCGGTCTGTTCCATGGCATCTTCCACTGCTTTCCTTCCATCAGGGTCACGGAAGCTGAACCTTCCAATATGCGGGTAGCGGCCCATGGACACGATCTCCTCCACCCTGTAATCGAATCCCAGGTCGCTTTTTTGAGGGACAACGGCTATCTTCCTGGCGATCTCCTTGCGTCTCAGAGATCTAATATCCCTTCCTTCAAGAAGAACCGTTCCATGTCTGGGGTGCAGTGTTCCGCACATGTTGCCGATGAGCGTTGATTTACCTGATCCATTTGGCCCCAGGATCCCGATCATATCTCCCTTTCTGACCCTGAGATCGATCCCGTTCAGCACAGGCGCTCCACCGTTGTAGCCGAACACGACCTCTTTGACCCGTATCATACACCCACCCTCTTCGCCTTGAGCAGGTAGATGAAGAATATTCCACCCAGCAGTCCCGTTATGATACCCAGAGGTATGGTGACATCGAGAAGGGACCTTGCAACCAGATCGCAGATGATGAGAAAGGCCCCTCCAAATAGAGCGGATGCCGGGATCAGAAGCCTTTGATCGGAGCCGATGAACCTTCTCATGATGTGAGGGACCATGAGGCCGACAAATCCTATCATCCCGCAGAATGGAACGGTGATCGCTGCCATCAGGGATGCCAGGACCAGTATGGTGGTTTTTGATCTTTCGGTGTCGACACCCAGGTGCTTTGCTGTTTCCTCGCCGGCACTGAAGGCATTCAGGTCCCTGCCGAAGGCGGAGAGTACGAGGGTGCCCATAAGGATCACCGGTGCAACGATCCCGATCTCCCACCACTTGGTAAGGGAACAGCTCCCCATCAACGAGAAGATGACCGGTGTCGGGTTCTCGACCGATAGATATACCATCATTTGGGTGGCAGCTGTGAGTGAGGCCGAAAGGGCAACACCTGCAAGGAGGAGATATGTCAGTGGTACCTTGCTCCCGGTCCTGGAGAGCAAATATGCCATGAAGACCGTTCCCACCGAGAACAGGAATGATAGCAGCACTTTCAGGAACTGTGAGATCCAGATGGAAGCTCCCTCCGTCAATATTACGGCCAGCACATAACCGAATGCACCACCGGCCGAGATGCCGATGATGAACGGGTCCACGAGAGGATTTTTGAAAAGTCCCTGAAGCGACGCTCCGGAAACCGAGAGACCGACACCGACGAAGAGCGCCATGACAACAACTGGGAGCCTGATGTCGAGTATAATGGTCTGATATCCCCTGGGAAGTGGTCCAAAGTGACTTTCAAGACCGAGTGGCCCTTTCAATGTGAATCCTCTCGCGGCCCAGTCAAGGCCTGGAAGACCCGAGATAAGACCTCTGACGATGTGCGGGAGATAGAGATTCTCGGGGCCGATGGATATTCCAACAAGGATCGATATCAAGAGCAGGATGATAAGAAATATGAATGTCCCTCTCCTGCCCACCGTTCTCATATTTATGCCTCAACATGATCCATAATATGCCCATGGAACTCCTCGAGACCGAGGATCATGCGGGGTCCTGTCCTGTCACACCAGTCTCCCGCAACATCGAACACACTGTCCGAAGATATTGCGTTTATATCGGACCATCTGGCGTCACCCAGGATCGTCTCCCTTGTGAGGGTTGGCCACGAGCTGCTCTGGGAACAGAATATTATGTCCGGGTTGCTCTCAATGATGCTCTCGAGCGACATCTGGACACCGTAACCACTGCTATCGGAGATCGCGCATTCCCCTCCCGCTATGATTATCAAACTTCCGGAGAATGTGGAATCCGTGGCGATCCACGGGTCGGCTGTCCCATCGTAGTAGGTAACATGGAGAACAGATGGGATATCCTCCTCTGCGATCTCGTTGGCTGCCTGTGAAACCGCATTCATCCTCTCCACAAAATCGTCGATGACGGCAGTTGCGTTCACTGTCTCGTTGGTTAGTTCACCAACGGCCCTTATGGCATTCAGAACATCGGAGATGTTCTTGGGATAGATACGGTATACCGGGATATCCAGTTCTTTGATCTCTGTGTATATCATATCTGTGATATCCAGGGTTCTGTCCATTATGACCAGGTCCGGCTTTAAAAGCACGAGTTTCTCCGCATCCAGACCCTGCCAGGATACCACATGTTCGAGCTCTTTTGCTTCCGGAGGCAGGTCCGATGAACTGTCGCATCCAACGACCTTCTCCCAGGCACCTACCGCATTCATTATCTCGGTGAGTGCAGGCGTCATCGTAACGATCCTCTCTGGCTCACTACCCAGAACGACCTTCCCTCCCAGGGGGTCGGTGAAGTTCCATATCATCGACTCGATCTTTTCATCCTCCACAACGGTCTCGGATTCTGTTTCGATACATCCGGAAAGGACGGATATCGCAAGGATGCTTGCCATTGCCATCAACAATAAAAGGGGTTTTTTCATTCTCAAACCTCAATGTTCATTTATATAAAATCAAGTAAACTTTATTAATATCCAAGTAGTTTTAGGTGCTATTGGGGCCATTCTATAAAATGATTTGGAGGGTTTTTATTGACAGATCTTGTAAGGAACAAAGGAAGGATCACAAAGACATTGATGCTGCTGGAAATGGCAACGGGATCACCCAAGGACCAGAGGTCCCTGGCCGATCCGGTAGGGGTCACACCCCAGGCAATATCCGACTATCTATCAAAGATGAAAAAGGAAGGGCTCGTGACGATAGGGGACGATGGTCCGAGGCCCACCATGAAAGGGGTGGACCAACTGCATCAGGACCTTCTTGAACTGAAGGAGTTCGTTGACGGGTCCATTGGAAAACTGGATATCATAAGGTCCATAGACGCCATTGCCATGGACAGGATCGATAGGGGAGATAGGGTGAACCTGATAATGGAAGATGGTCTGCTCTGTGCCGTAAAAAAGGGAAGTGGATCCACAGGGATCGCAGAGAGGGATGCGCTTCCCGGGGAGATGTTACCGATCTCAAAGCTATCTGGCATGGTGGAAATGGAAAGCGGCACCTTGAGGATGATCGAGATCGAACCTGCGAGAAGAGGGGGAGGAAGAGGCAGGATCACAAAGGAACAGTTGCTGGAACTGTCGAGTGTGGGAACTTCATCATTCAGGATCGCAGCTCTTGACATGGAAGCAATGGCACTTCTGAAGAGGTCCTCCATCGAACCTGATCTTGAAATGCCTCCACCCGAAGCTGTATTGAGCTGCTCGATCAGGGGCCTCGACCTGATATCCGTGGGCACTCCCTTTGCTATCTCGACCCTTATCAGGGCCCTGGATAAGAAGGACCGGGATCTCAAGATATCGAGGGCCATCCTCGATCGGATCCATTTCAATCAAAACTGTTTTTAACAACCTTATGATTTTACAAGCGGGTATAGATATGAGCTTCCATCCATTCAAGGCCACATTGGCCGTCGCTTTTCTGCTCTCACTGGCAATAATGGTCCTTCCCGAAGGGGATGGACTGGAAGTGACGGACCACTCCTTCCTCGTTGATCTATATGATGAGACAACAATGAGATATGCCGGTATCGACACAGGAGAAGAGGTCACGTTCATAGATATCGTTGCCACTTCTGACTATTACATTATTGACGATGACATGGGTATCACGAAGGTCTGGCTGGTATCGACCGGAGGTTCCCCGGACAGTCCCACATTATCATTTCCTTCGGACAAGAGGGATATTTTTCTCACCGGAGCAAAGATCATGTTCACGGTGACGATCAAAGAAGGAGGCTCAGGGAACGATACATATCAGTACATCGACGCAGATATTGTAAATATCGAAGTCATTGAAGAGGGAGACCCGCCTGGAGCAGTGGAGAAGGACATTATCGAGGTCTTTGGGGTGGAGATACAGAAAGAGGACCTTCCTTCCTTCCTTCAGTCGGACTGGGCCAGATTCGGGGTTGCTGTTGGGATATGGATAATAATGATAGTGATCATCTGGTTCATATTCCGTCTGCTCTTAATGCTCACAAAGAAGACCAAGAGGGGCATGGCCGAGGCAATTGTCAATATCACCAGGTTGCCCTTCTTCCTGCTTCTTCTGATATACGGGATCATCGTCTCGCTCTCACAACTGGAGGTTCCAGGTGAGATCATCGGGATTCTCGATACTGCCTACAAGGCCATGGCAATAATAATCCTGGCAGTGATCGCAGTGAAATTGTTCAAGAAGGTGATCATGGTCTATCTCACGATCCTGTCAAAGGAGACCGAGACCCAGGCCGATGATGTCTTGGTCCCTGTCTTTGGGAAATTGATGACAGTTGTGATATGGGTAGCCGCTGCGATCATGTTCTTTCGGACATTCGGATTCGATGCCACTGCCCTTCTGGGTGCTGTTGGTGTGGTCGGACTGGTCATCGCATTTGCCGCCCAGGATACGTTATCGAATTTCTTTTCAGGGATCATGATCCTTCTGGATCGTCCCTTCAAAGAAGGTGATTGGATCATCATGGATGAATCGGTATACCAGGTGAAGGATATCGGTCTCAGATCTACCAGACTCTTCCATTCATTCTCCAATCAGATGGTCACCATTCCGAATTCCAAGATGTCCAATCTGACATTTTCGAATCTAACGGAACCGGACAAGTACGGTAGAAAGACGGTCAAGTTCGGCGTATCATATGATTGTGACCTTGAAAAGGTGGAGAAAGTGGCGATGGAAGTTGTAAGGTCGCATCCATCGGTCCATGAGGACAAGGATCATTCCATTCTGTTCAGGTTCAACGAGTTCGGGGATTCTTCCATCAACTTCGCCGTAACATTCTTCGTACAGGACTACAATGATCAATGGGCGGTTGCCAGTGATCTCAGGGACAGGCTCTTCAGGAAGTTTGGCGAAGAAAGTATAGAGATCCCGTTCCCCCAGAGAGTTATCCATATGAAGGGATACGAGAATGGGACTGAAAAGATAGGATCTAAACACAATATCAGGGCCCCCTCCAACATGAAGAACCTCTCTCCGTGAGCTCTCCTCATTTATCCGGGGCATTATTGTTGTAGGACCGGTCCGAGAACACACCGTTCACGGTGAAGAAGAACCAGTCATAGAAGAGGACATCCCCCTCCTGAACCGCTGTACCAACCGCCTCTGCCCGCAAAGAGTAGAGCCCCTCTCCCGTATTGTTGATGGTATCCATCAATTCTGTCTTGTAATATCTGCCATTGCCTTGCGGCGAGTAAAGGCTCTGGGAAATGATCCTTTCCTTATCCGATCCAGGCTCATAGATCAGTTTTACATGGACATATCTCTTGAAATCTATAGTTCCGGAATCATCCGCACCGAAATGTACCTGTGTCCAGATATAGAGGTCAGCCCCCCCCTCTCCAATATAGAAATTGTCAACCGTCAGGACCCTTTCCTCGGCTCCAAAGGAGACGGTCGACTCCGTGAACGCGCCTGTGAAATTATGTCTCGTAGAACCAATGGTTCCCCTATTGAACTCGATTGGGTCATCATCGGGAGGGAAGAAGAGGTCCCTGGACGATCCAGTATGGAAGCAACCGGATGTCAGGACCGCTGAGATTATCGAAATGACAGCTATTGTCATCAAGGTGATCCTGGTTCCCTTCACGGACATATCTATTACCTCTGTGGAATTTAAGTTTCCGGTCTATCCATCCACCTTTTTGAATTCCTCTCCCCTTCCAATGGGGATGGTAGCATCCATTCCAAGTTTGGTGGTCGTTCTATTCTCTCTGTCCGATGATGGATCAAGGGTCGAACCCCTGGCTTCGGGGATGATCACCATATCTCGATGGGCCTGGAATCTGGTGGCCAGGGCCCATTCCACCTGATGATCGTCGAATATGTCAATATCCTTATCGACAACAATGACCCTTTTCATGGACGGATGACCCGAGAAAGCCGCCATGATCGCATTCTTGGAATCACCCTGTTTTTGCTGTGTGATGGATATGACGCCATGGAGCCAGCAGCATCCTCCTTCTGTAAGTCTGACACCATGGACAGATGGAACCACCTTTGAGACGGATGCTTTGATGGAAGGTTCCTTTGGTATTCCCATCATCAAATAGTGCTCGAATCCTCCCGGGAGAAGAACATGCATTATCGGGTCCTTTCTGACGAATGCTTTTTCCACCTCGAATACAGGTTCACCCGGGTCCAGGCCAACACGATCATATGTGGATGTGATATCAACAAAGGGTCCTTCCGGGGCCTTTTCACCTGTGAACCTTCCAACGAGGACCACCTCTGCACCGGATGGGGCCATCAATCCCTTTCCATCCGGTTCAAAGACCTCCAACGGTTCCCCTGTGGCCGCTTTCTTCAAAGATGAGGCTACCTCGAACTCATCCTCTCCGAATCCCATTGTAGTGGAACCTGCAAGGAGACTGTAAGGGTCCGCACCGATAGAAACAACCGCCCGCAGGTCCTCACTGGAATCTCTGGCCATGTTCATCAGGGCCATCAGATGGCGTGGAACAACCCTCACAGCGAACCTGTTCCCTCCCATGTACATCATCCTGTGGAAGCTCAGGTTCTTGCTGTCACCCGATCCTGCATGGAATATTCCGGATGTTACATAGGGTCCACCATCGCCCTTGTAATACGTAGGGAATGGGATGTCCTTCACATTAACTTCCGAACGATCGGGACCCATTTCCGTGACAACGACAGGTTGTAGGCGTGATGCGCCATTCATCATTGCATCTGTTATTCCCGCATTGGGGACCCCGAGGGCCAGGGCAAGCGTATCCCTTCTCGAATAGATATTCCCGGCAAGTTTCCATCCCGGGAATCCTTTCGCGTCCGATATCCAGGTTCTATCGAGATCCTTTCCACAGATCTCGGATGCTTCAAGGTAGGGGTCTACTTCGCTATCCAGTTCCCTGACGTCTATCTTCGAAAGGACTTGTCTGAGGTCCAAGGTCTCACCGTCCGTATAAGGTCCTCTGTGGTATTCAATCTTTTCAGAAAATTGAGCCCGGGAGCCGGAAAATCGATCATTATCGGTGAAAACCCTCTTGATATTCTAGAAAGGTATATATTGCGAAATCATGTTTTCGCGGTGATACTATGGCCCAGAGAACACGCCTTTTAGAATGTCCAAGCTGTGGGAAACGGCTGGAGGACACCAAGCAGGACAATATCACCTGCCGCTACTGTGGTAATGCATTTATCAGAGAGGATGTGGTGCAGGAGGATGAGGAATACATCAGGAGAAAAATGATAGTCGATCTTCGTACCAGTATGGAGATCTCAAAGAAATGGAAGACCATTTCAACTATCTTCATGATCATCAGTTTCATCCTGTCGATCCCGATCCTGGTCACTGTTACGGCCGGTGGATCGATCCTGAACGTGATAGTTACCGCAATGTTCTTCATCGGTGGCGTGGTGTTCTTTATCCTGATGATCTTATTCGACAGGAGATATGAATCCAGCAGGAGCAGGGCATCGGACATTTCCATGAGGAGGAGACTTTAGGGGGGATCATGATGAACAACAATAGAGCTCTTGCAACAATTGCATTGATAGTTACCCTGCTGGCCTCTTCAGTGATGATCTTGGACCTGAATTCTCCCGAGATCGTTGTGGATGCGTCGGTAACAAGGGGTGGGGGAGATACACTTACCGTTGAGAATGGAACGGTTACCATCACGAAGACATCTTCACAGGAAGAAAGGATATGGGAAAGGATCGAGTTCAAGGATGATGGAAAGCTTATCATCATTGGAACAACGGTCGTGACCCAGGAGATCATATGCAGAGAACAATACAAGAACACATCACTTGTGATCGAGAATGATGGAGGCATCAGCTCTACCCTTACCGTTCAGAGAGGTGTCTTTAACGTCAAGGCCGATGAGATAAGGGTCATCGGTTCCACCATTTCGGTCTCCAATTCCACAATGACGCTTTCGAGCGGAGACCCAGGTAATGATTGTTTGGTGACCCTCGTATCCCGGAGATCACCCCTCGTTATCAATAATTCCAATATCAATATACAGGGACAGGACGGCGCCCCCAGCGGGGGAACCGGAAATGGCGGATCCGGAGGTGTAGCCAACCTGGAGCTGAAGACCCCCGGATCGGATATGGTGAACATTTCCGGGTCCACGATCGAGGTATTCGGTGGTGAAGGCGGAGATTCCTTCTCGCCTGGATGGCAGTCCGGTGTCGGAGGAGATGTTGAGCTGTTCATTCATGGACATCATGTAAACATCAGGCATTCCTTAATCTATGGAAAATCCGGTAATGCCGGTGTTTCGGGAACCCAGTCGATCAGCAACAAGGGCGGCGATAGTCGTATGCTGATAGAATCATATTCAACCGACCTGATCCTTTCATATGCACATATCGAGGCCAGGACGGGATCTTCCTCCGGTGATAAGGAAGATGCACTTTCCTTCATAGATATAAGAGCAAGAGCGGGTGGGATAGATTGGGACGCTGACAAGACCGGCGACCTGATGAGGGAATCCGCATCCTCCCTCACAGGTGATACTATCTACATGGAAGCCAGGGATGGCTCCGAGCTCTATCAGGTGGATGTCGGTGATAATCCTCCAAGCGGATTTGCGGGAACATCGGTGAGGATCTACTGGTGGGCAAATGTGAAGGTCACAGATAACACGGAAGCTCCCATGGGGGATGTGGCAATAAGGTACATCGTTCCACCTGATGTGACCACACTTTATCCGATAGATGGTCCGGTCAAGACAGATGACCTCGGTAATGCCTGGATTGAAATGATCGCCTATGAGAATGACCATTACAACTGGTACACCTTCAAGGCAGAGGACCAAGGAGGTGCCTCGGGCGCATCCGACAGATCAAGGTTCGATTCCAACGATAACCTGGAGATCGAAATAGTACTCTCCACTATATTGATCAACACGGAATACGACCCAATAATCGGAGGGATCTATGAATTCATGGGGACGGCAAGATCCGGAGGGACCAATAACATCGTTAACAGGGTCGTCATCTATATCGAGGACGAGGTTCTCGGAGAGGCGAACGACCTGGCAGGGGTGGGAGGTGTCCCCTTCCAACAATGGAATTATACTTTCAATACCGAGGAGTATGAACCCGGAGAATACTGGTTCAGCTTCATTGCATTTGATAATTCATATCAGGCCACACTGAGAAGATCGATCATAATCGATCCGGAAGTCACTCCACATCCTGCCCATGTCACTTCGATAAAGATCTCGGACCCGGACGGGAGATATACTCTATTACCCGGGGGTTCCACCGAGGTTCATGTGAACCAGAACGATAACATGATCGATTTCGAGGTGATCTTCTATGATATTGATTGGAAATCCGATATCTTGCCCCGGGGAGAGGGAAAGCTCCCGGTAACGGCAAATGTTGCGATCATCTATGCATCTACGGGAGAGGCCGTCATCACAAAGGTCATCGATGAGTTCCAGAGGGAAAATGAATCCGGCGGTTTCTCATTCGATTTCAAGGTGGATTCATCCAAGAAACCGGGTACATCCGAAGCTCTGGACGATGGTACATATCAGGTAACCCTGGAGATAATCGATGATGCTGGCAAGAAGCAGATCCAATGGTTCAATTTCGAACTTTTCTTTGATTATTATCCGAATTCATACATATTCTTGGACATGATCGATGGGAAAGGATTGGAGAAGGACATGATCCCGACGGTCGATCAGATACTCGATCTTGATGGGTTCTTCGTATCCACCGAAAAGAGCAATACTATCGAGTTAAGGTTCAATCTGACAAGATGCAATGACCAAGACAGCAGCAAATTCGGATCCGGTCTTTCATGGCAGGACCTCACATACACAATAAAGGTGAGGGAACAGGGCATGGGAGCTCAGGATGTCATTGTTGTTGATTCCAAACTCGGAATATCGTCAGCGATCTATGAGTTTGATGTAGGCGATGTCGAGAAGGATGAGCAGGGCAATTTCGAACTCTTCATTGAGGTAGAGGACTCTGATGGTCTAAGAGATTCGACAAAGTATATCGTCAGGATCACCCACGACCCACCAGAGGAAGAACACTCACTCCTCGCCATGTGGACAGGGTCTGATTTCTTTGATCTTCTCCCGGACGACCTGATGGCCATTGTCAACACGACCCTGCTGGTGCTTCTTGTTGGTATCTATATGGGCCTCCTTTTCATGTTCATGGTCAAGTACAATGGCGACAAGAAAAAGAAGATGGTCCTCATCGAGAAGAAGAGGGAAGAGGACAAGGCAGCCAGGAAGGACTCTTCCATCGAGGATGAGGTACTGGGAACCTACGACTCCAAGAAGTATCTCAAGGACACCGGGGTCGGCAAGGATAAGGATTCATTCGTAAAGGAGCTGGCAGCAGCCCAGGTCAGGTCAGGCGCTGTTACGGAACCTGTTCAGCCTCCGGCCAAACCTGCACCACAACCACCTGCACCAGCAGCTCCCAAACAGCCTGCTCCTGCTCCGGTGCAGCCTCCTAAGGTTGCGGAAGCACCACCTCAGGTACAGCCACCTCAACCGCAGGCCCCACCTCAGCCGAGACCGCCTGCTGCTCCGGTAGCCGTTCCTCCGGCCCCGCCAGTGGTTCCTCCGGCACCTCCCGTCCCTGCGCAGGCTCCACCTGTCCCGCCGGTCCCGAAGCCTCCTCAGCAGTGAGTTTGTACAGAATGAGAAGAGGTGAACCCACCTCTTCTCAATATTTTCTTTAATACTGTTCTTTCGGTAACAATTATATTCCAGACAACATTATGACGCATGTTGAAGCGGTGTCATCTCAATGAACAAGGACAAGCTTTCGGTTATCATTCCCACATACAATGAAAGGGACAATATGCCCCTTATCATTCCAGGGGTATCTGAAATACTCCGGGGGAAGGGTATACCTTTCGAGATCCTTGTCATGGATGATGACTCCCCTGACGGGACCTCGAAAGCGGTGGATGAACTATCCTCATCCTATCCGGAGACAAGATGCATCGTCAGGAAGGATAACAGAGGCCTCTCTCCCGCCGTGATGGATGGATACGAGCATGCAACGGGCGATATCTATCTGGTAATGGATGCCGACATGTCCCACCCTGTTACGAAGGTCCCCGATATGTACTATGCGATAGCCAAAGACGGTAACGATATATCGGTCGGGAGCAGGCATGCAAAAGGAGGAGGGATCGAGAATTGGCCCTTGAAGAGGAAGATAATTTCCTTCGGCGCATCCTCCCTTGCACGCCCTCTGACATCCTGCAAGGATCCCATGGCCGGTTTCTTCGCCGTTAGGCCATCTGTGATCGAGGGAGCTCCCCTGAAGGCAAAGGGATACAAGATCCTCCTCGAGGTCCTTGTGAAGGGAAATTACGATCATAAGAAGGTAAAAGAGGTCCCGATCACGTTCAAAGATAGAGAGGTTGGAGAATCGAAACTTGGGTCCAAGGTAATTCTGAATTATTTACAGCATCTTGTAAAGCTCTATCTCTTCCCGGGTTCCGCTCCATTTTTCAAGTTCCTGTTCGTCGGCGGAACCGGGATGTTGATCGACCTTGGTCTACTGACCTTCATGCTCTACCTGCTCGGAGATGGAAAGAACGACTACCTGATCTCCCAGTCCATCTCCTTTGCCGCGGCGGTATCATGGAACTTCATCTGGAACAGGTTCTGGACCTTCGATGCCAGGAAAGGATCTGCCGGAGGGCAGTATATCAAGTTCTCCATTGTTGCCCTGATCGCTTTTGGGGTAAGGTTCGGCCTGACATATGTCGGTGTCGATCTACTCGGTATCGATGAGCAACCCCTCTATCAGGTCCTCACCATCGGTGTGATAGTCATAGTTACCGTGATCAATTACATAGGTTCCAAGCTGTGGGCATTCAAGAAATGAGCCGATCTTGCCGATATCTACCCCGGATCCTCCAAAAGATTAAAGGAACATTTAACTGATTTCGGATGGTGAGAGCAAAGGCCGAATCGCTGACCCTCATTTCTTTGATCTTGCTCATCAGCATGGTGGGTATGGCTCATTCAAGCTCATCCACGGATGCCCCTGAACAGACGGTCAATATGGTAGAGGTGACCATCGAGGAGACATCCATTCCCATAGATATATCGTTCAACGGGTCCTTCGAGGGAAAACTCCACTGCAGTGCCAGGTTACTGTTGAACTTAGGATTGTTCGCAGAATCCGTTGATGTTTTCCTGGATCCAACTTTCCCCGATGAGATCTCCGTTTCACTCGATGATTATGATTTCACACTTACACAGGAGGATCCGGTATTCGAGTTCACTGCCAATGTCACCGTGCATCCTGGAACATCCTCCACACAGGTCCCGACCATCGTTATCGATGGTACGACAACTGCCCAACCCACCGGGACAAAGGGTGGGATCGTCGAGGATTCTGCAACCGTCAACATACTTCCATTCTACACGGCTGAAATATCATTCTCGTCGAGTTCCGGTGAGATACACAAGGGCGACAGCAAGGAATTCACCCTGATCGTTGAGAACCGTGGGAATGCAGGGGAGACATATATCCTGAATTGGGCAAATGAGGATGAACTGAGGAACAAGGATATCAAAGTGGAATTCGATGAGGCCAATGTTCAGATCCCCGAAGGTTCAAGGAAAGAGGTCAAGGTCAAGATCTGGACAGGGGACAGGACCACAAGGGGTTCGTATCTCATCAGGATCGAGGTATGGTCCGAGCGCAATGGTCGGGGGAATATTGAGGAATCCAACGCCGTGATAACGATCGATGTGAGCGACCTCTATCTGGACGGCATCCAGAAATTCTTCGGTGCAAGTCCATATGTGATCTATGTCACCGGTGCGGTCATTCTGATAGGTATTGCATTCGTTGTTTACTTTTCACTCAGGGTGAGGGCAAATAGAGCCTGGAAGAAACGGCTGACCGAATATCAGGAATATGAAGATGAGACCGACGGCCCCGTTAAATTCGAGGCCGTTACGGACGATGGGACTCACATATGATATGTTCAGTCCTCATCTTCTTCATCATCGAAGTCGAATTCATCTTCTTCATCGTCAAATGCCGCACCACAGTTGGGGCATTCCGCGATATTCATATCGATGAGTTCTCCACAGATAGAGCAGACGCTCATATTATCAACGTCCTCCAGTTCATCCAGGTCAATGTCTCCTGATGATCTATCATCATCTTCCTCGAATATGGCTTCGGCACCTCCATCTCCAACAGGGGGAGGCGCACTTGATGGTAGTTTGACCTTTCCGGTATATACTGCATAAACAGCGATCAACAGGGCTATCAGGAGGATCAATACGATCAGGAAGATGAATATCTCGAAGATCGATTGGGGTTCTCCTGCAGGAGGACTGGAGACGTTCGGGTTGTAAGGGTCGTAGTCGTCCCTGTTGGGAACTCCATCTCCATCGATATCGTTGTCCTTGTCGTTTCCGATACCGTTGCCATCAAGGTCACCGGGCAAGGCTCCGTTCAACGGGTATGAGTCATCGCTGTCAAGGATGCCATCATCGTCATCATCCCTGTCCATCCAGGGCTGTGAGTTGATAGCATCTCCATCCGGTATTCCATCACCATCGGTATCCTGTGGTGTGGACAGCGCGTTCAACGGGTCAGATCCCAGGGCGATCTCCCATTCATCATGGAAACCGTCTTCATCATCGTCGGTGTCGTCACCAGGGTCGTTATCGCCGTCCCCGTTGACATCATCGAAGAGTCCGTCACCATCCGTATCTGTCGGTATGAGGTTCACTATAAGTATCAGAGGTATACCCGGGGTGTTGTCAGAATCGAACGGGGTTATCGTAACCGTGATCTTGCTCCTTCCCGGGAATGACCAGCTGCCCACATTCTTTGTAAGCTGTGGTATTTCATTGTTGACGGCAATGGACGCGTTCCCGATGAGCCAGTTATAGTACAACTTCACCGAATCACCATCGGCATCATATGTCTTGAAATCAGAAAGGGTGATCACCTCATCCCTTTCATTTAGTATGGACGGATCGACCACGGCTGAAATGATCATGGGTGCGGAGTTCTTTACATGGAACGATGCCATTCTCACATTGGATCCAGACACTCCATCGAATACCCATGCTTTTACCCTGATATCCTGATCTTTCCTTGTGAACCGACTGTCAAGGATGGGTGAGTTCGGCGCTCCGATCGGAATATAATTATCCCCTTTTCTGACCTCCCATTGATAGTTGAACGTTACCAGGGATGAATCAGGATCGTCATATGTGCCCGGTGTCACGAGTATGTCCATGTCAGATGTGGGATACCTCGTGTTATAGGTAAGGTCCGATGTCCATCTTGGTCCGATGTTCTTGACCACGATAAGGGGTGATGTAACCGGATCGCCATATGTCTGGTAGTTTATGGAATCGAAGTCCATTGGCCATGCCTTGAAGCTCCAGATCTGTCCCGCCTTGACATTTGGGACGGTCGTGGTGTTCTCGATGACCTTTCCACCATATTCCTCGATCTGTGTTCCGTTGAGATACCATAGAATGTATTTTCGCTGAGGTTCGTAATCATTTTCATCGATATCATGCCAGTTCCAGACAGCGAGCAGGGTATCTCCGGATCGGGGTATGTCGTCCTCTCCTCCAAGGGATATGATCTTTGGATCGGTGATCACCGGAACATCGTTCGTCGGGAAGACCTGGACAAGGACATCCACCACAAGTTCCTTTCCGTGTGGGTCCGTAACCGTCAGTTGGATCGTTCCATCTCCGTTCCAGTCCTTCTGAAGATCGATGGACAGAACGGATCCTGTGAGCAACGGGTGGATCTCATCCGAAAGCGATAACACCGAATATGTGAGGTTTCCCTCGTCGGTGCCGATATCAGTGAACCAGGTAGAGATGTCCGTTTGTCCATCCCTGAGGCCCACGTCCTCATCGGCCTCTATCCTGTCCTGGAACTCAACGGTTGTCCTTGGAGCCTCGAATCCATTGTAATCGATGGAGGTCTCCCTGTCCAGTATGATCGAATCGAAGATATATCCCCATACCACTTCATTTCCGGATGATTGGGGATATGAGATCGTGATCCGAACGGACTCCCTGGACCTGTCGACACCTCCTTTGAACACCTCGTATGATCTGATCATATCGGACCAGGTTCCCACCCGGTTGTTGAATTGCATGCTTGAGGGCGACTCTCCCAATTTGAGTTCCAGATTGAATGTCTGTTCCTCACCCTCTTCGTTCTTGACATTGATCTCGAGGGTGTAGAACAACTTGACGCTGTGATCCGTATCGATGACCACGATGGAGGATGGATCGACATCTGTGTTCTGGAGGGTCATATTGGCCCTTGAGATCCAGATTGGTGCCAGATCATTTCCATCAAATGTGGAATCCTTCACGGTTATTGATGAGTCCTTATCCGCCTGGAATACATATATTCCCCAGCTGTTATCCATGAATGTCGCGTCTTCGATAACGAGATCCCCATCGAGGCCATCGATCATCAGGCCTCTTGTATTATCATGGAAACCGGTGCCCTTTATGGTTCCAGTGGAGTTCTCCAGTTTCAATGCGATACCGTTGATATCGCTGAATTGACAGGATGTGATGGACAGAGAGGTCTTCTCGATGTTCACTCCACCCTCGCCATATCTGATGGAGGTTCCATCGAGGCTGATCGAAGTCCCGTCCTGGATCTCGAGCTTGCTCATATGTCCAAGGTATCCTCCCTTGATGTCGATCCTGCTTCCGGTGGTCGCCGAGATGGACCATCTGTGAGCTGGATTGAGAGGCCTTATGTAGGCATTCTCCATGAACAGGGAACCCGATCCCTCGACCGTGATGGAAGCATCATCCTGCAGGAAGGTGATATTTTCATTCCTGATGAAGATACTATCATTTGGCTCGACAATGAGTATGAGATTGGCCGAGGCCCTTCCTGAGAAATCAGAGCTTCCGAGCTCATCTATTCCATTACCGACGATCCATGTGACCTCGATCTCTATTGGCACGATCAGATCCCCACCTCTGTTTCCGTGGGATCTAATTCCTTCAAGGGTCACCTTGATATCGGTGTTCAATGTGGGATCGAATGTGAAAGCTATCCCTTTCCCCGTGTTGTCAGCGAACTTGGAATTCCAGATCTTGACATAGTTATCCTGAGTGTCCAGCAAGGATACATCATCAATATAGACGTTGATCCCGGATCCTTGATTATCGCTGGATGTAACCCTGTAAACCTTGTAGAGGTCAACCCCCCACAGTTTGATACCATCTCCCGCGTTCTCTTCAAGGGTGACATACTCTATGGTGAGCGTTCCTCCGTCCATGAAGAGGCCGTGGCCGTTGTTCCCCGATATTGTCGATCTGACAAGGGAATTACCGGTGATGGTCACGTCCGAATCGATCATCTCGATACCATTGCCGGAACTCGAATCATCAACGCGCGTCCTGTCAAGGAACAGCTCACAATCCGGGTTGCCAATGATCCCGTACCTGTTCGACAGAAGGTTCGAGTTCTCGATATGGGCAATGACACTCTCTTGCATTTCAATTCCATATCCGTCATTGTTCCTGATCGTTGTGTTTGTAATGGTAAGGGTGGTATCATCGAATATCATTATACCACCTTCTTCATTGTCCCTTATGTTCGCCATGTTTTCCGAGGTTCCCATGATATGGATCGTGGCTCCTTCGTAGCCGTAAAGTCCCCATCCATCGTTCTGGCTCATGTCGGCATTCTCGATCCTCAGGTCCACCGCAAGGTCCAACCAGATACCATCCAGTTCCATGTCATTGATCGTAGTGCCCGGATCGGTGATCACTATCATCCCATCCGATGGCCAATCATTGACGGCCACTCCGTGCCATGGTCCCTTGGAAATTGTACCGCTGAGTTCTATCTCCGCATTTTCCGAAGATACTAGGTCAAGGGTCAGGGAACCATATCCATCCGATCTGGAGTAGGTAGTTGATGTGTTGGTGGAACTGAAACTTGCGTTCATTATGGTCATATCCAATTTATAGTCAATATCTCCCAGCAGTTCGAAACATCCGAACTGTACATTTCCGGAGATCGTCAGGTCAAATATATCCACCGAAACATCCTCTTCGTAGGTGGAAGGCAGTTCAAATGACACTCCATATGCCGTAGCATCGATATCGACATCTACAGTTTCGAATATTCCCTCTTCAGCACGGATACCATATGAAACATTCGATATTTCGACATCATCTATCTGACACCGGACACCTGATATCCATATGCCTGTGAAGATCTCATCATCAACAGCAGAGATAGAACTGTTCTGCAAGAGTGAAGCAGGCCAATCATTCGTTCCGTCCATGTCCATCATGATGAAACCGGAGAGATCTTCATCGCCGATGAAGGTGGCATCGATGATATCCACGGAACCATGGTCCACCGTCAGCTGCCAGGATGCATCAGGGTCCTTATCGATATCTCCTGTTTCCAGATCTTCAAAGATGACCATGCCGGATGAACTGATATCGATGAACTTCGAGGTGGCGTTGGTGATCGTAACATCCCTGAACACAAGAGATGGCGTCGTGACCTCATTGACCAGCCAATCGATGATGTTCCCTGCATTGTAGTGTGTTTCATCGATCATGATCGGGTCCATGTTCGAACCAGCCATATATGGGGTCCCAACATAGAGTATGCCATCCTTTGTGTTACTTGCATTGAACACGATGTTCACTGGAGTTCCCTGTGGCATTCCTGAAAGGTCCAGATGGGCCTCCACGCCGTTGGCCCACTCATCCATCACCATATTGGACCTGAATGAACCTGGAACCCTGACCCAGGAACCTGTGCTATTGTAATATTCAGCATAGAAAATGGCCTCTGTGGATCTGGAATCCAGATAGAATGGCATGATCAGATAGGGATCCGAAATGCCATCATCGGCGGTCGGAGCTGTGAACCGAAGGGTTGTGTTCCCCTCATCAAGGTAGTAGAACCTGTCAACATCGAACGGCTTCCAGACGGAATTGTTCAGGATCAGGATCGGTGTATCGAAGGTTCCATCCAGTGTAACGTTCGTGATCATCGTTGCGGTCTCACCCCATCGATGGTCGATATCCACAAAGATACCGTTATCGGAGTCCACACCCATTATGATGGTGTTGTTGACCGTGACCCCCACCGACATGATCCGGATGACGTCATTGGATCCCTGTATCTCGGAGGCCTGTATCTCACCTTCGAATAGTTCCATTGTTGCCGCAGACGTCGAGGTAGGTGCATCGAGTATCTCCGTATCGAAGATATACATCTGGCTTCCCGGTTCGGTAACGATCGTCATCCCCGTGGATGATGAGACAATGGACTGATTCCCTGCACTGCTGTTATCAGGCCCGGTGATATTGAGATATCCCCCATCTTCCACTGTCAACGTATCGCCCGCATCCAGGAGGATGAACAATGAATTCACAAGGTCCAACGACCCGCCTTCCAGAATGGTGATGGAAGGACTGAGGACCGTGGTATTTACGTAACCCACCGGTGAATCGATGGTAGTATCGGTAATCGTGGTTGACACCATGTATGTGAAGGAATGATTCCCATACTGGTCGAATCTGTCCGTGGCATTGATATTCAGTATGTGGTCACCAACACTTGCAGGAACTGCAAAATCGGTTCCATCCCACGTCTGTTCGGACCCTGTATCCCAGGTGTATTTCACCTTTGAGTTCGTGGCTGCCCATGTAGAGGTCGCACCGGTGTCAGTGTCACTGTATCCGATATTGATGGTAGCCGAGGGGGTTGCATACCTTGTACCCCTGAATTGGGATATCGAGTCGCTCGGTTCGATGGATATGATATCCGGGATGGCAGCATCAACATCGAAATGGAGGAACGTCATATCGGTACCATGTTTCCTGATGTTGACAGTATATCCGTCACTGAGGTTCAACGCGATATCAGATCCCGTACCTGTGAAGTTTGATGTGAGATCGTTCCTGATGGTAATATCACCATAGAACTCTTCATCGGTCCCGCTATACTTCAGGGAGAATGGAACCCCGTATGCGGCATTTCCATTCTCATCTGTCACATTGATGTCAATGATCAAGACATCATCCGCATCGGATGGTGTTGATTCGTTCTCTGCAGTGATATTGATCACATCTCCCACTGTAACGAATGTACCATTGGTGATCGTTCCAAGAAATGAACCGGTGGTCTTTTCCACATCAAGGTCCTTGAACTCGTAGAATTCGGTAGCGTCTGCCTTCATATCACTTGTATTGTCCATGATGGCAAGTGCCAGGATGAATAACAATCCAACGGCGATCGGGATGATTACGGATGCGCCAAAAATTCCATTCTTCTTCAACATATTACTCCTCCAGATTGCTCAGAATCCCCATTGAAGAGGCGGTTTTGAAGCTAATTTCAGAACTCATTCACTTGTACCTATTAAAAGAATAGGGTTATAATTCCCTCTACATGATAAAATATATCAGATCGAAAAAATCAGATCAGGTCTTCTTCTTCAACGATCTCATGCGGTTGTATCTCGGAAGATACAACCGATATGCTGCTGTTAGCATGAAGATCGCTCCGTATGCTGAAAATGCGAGGAGGATTATGATCAAAAGGATGAACTCCCTGATCGATGGGATATTGACGAGGAAAACTGCGGTCAATCCCATGATCATCGTCACGGTCGATTCGATGAATGACCACCCCGAGGTCTGGGCTGCATGAAGTGCCCCTTCAAGTGCAAAGTTCTTCTCTCTGACCCTCTCTGTAATATGGATCGAGAAATCAACGCCGATCCCAATTATTATCGATCCGATCAATGCGGAGAACAGGTTAAGGTCTCCCGAGAATATATTCGCATCCCCCCAGATGAGGGTCCCACCGGCGCCAACGCCCCATATCGCAAAATACTGCCAGAAGACCACCATAATTACAGGTAGCAGAGTGATCAACGAGATCCTCCAGGATTTGAAAACAAGGAAAAGGAGTATGAATACCATCACAAGGGCCGTCAATGTTGACTGGTTCGCATTCTCCACGATAACATCGTTGATCGTCACAAGCACCTTTCCGAAACCTGCGGTCGGAGATGCCGAATTATCCTGGTCCTTTACGGACATCTGAAAATGCTTGTCAATTGCAGCATCCACCCCATTTACTGTCCTTTCGGTATCAACGATATCCATGTTGGGCATTGTCATGTAAACTATGGTCTTGCTGTAATCATCATTCACAAGCATCCCACGAAGTTCCTGCCCCATGGAATTGTAGAATATGTTCATCAGGAACTCTTCTATCGATTCATCCAGCAGGATCTCGGCAATAAGATCGACCTCCGGAGCAGTCTGCATCGCTGTCCAGAAGCTCTTTCCGATAAGGTTCTCCTCAAGCCAGCTGTCCACGAACTCCACCGGCACATCCCCTGCCCTTCCCAACATGTCCAGGATCTCCTTGTAATAAGTGGAATTCCTGAAATCGGGGATCTGCACCATTTTCATGATATCGACTATGCAGATCGCATTCACATTTTCTATTCCCGTATCATTTATATTCGTGGGATCGCCATTGATACTGATGACCAGATTGTTCAGTTCATTGAGTTTGTTGATATCTTTCATACTATCTGTTGTGACATCATCCTTCCCATCAGAATTATCATCTCTGGCACTTACACCTCTGAGGATCATCATCTCTATCTGACCGGATCCGAACGTTTCCGACTGTTCGTTCATCTTCTGGACGACCGGTTCGTCGGCAGGAGACATGGAAATATAATCCATATTGGACTGGACAAGGCCGAAACCTCCCGCCTCGACTCCGATGAACGGGAGTTCTGTTACCGGTGATAGTGATATCGAGAACAATGCAAGCAATATGCCTCCTATCAGTATCTTCCTAGGATGTTTCATGGGGAACTCGCCGATCTTCTTCGATCTGGCATCTCCTTTTCCGGATTCATCCTTGGAGACCTTTTTGTAATTGAGCCAGAGGATAAGTGAAGGGGTCATGAGGATAGTTGTAACATAGCAAGCGATGATACCGGAAGCAAGACCGAAGCCGAGCACTTGCATTGTGGGCATGTTGACAGTAAGCATGGCCCCAAAGCCGAATGCGGTGGTCATTGCAGAGAGGAATATGGCACTTCCAGTGGTACGAAGGGCATATCGGATCCTTTTATCATTGTCCTTGATAGAGGTTTCCTCCGCATATCTGTTGGCGATGTACAAGCCGTAGGCTACCCCCAGCGCTATCAATATTGGAGCGACAAGCACCACCTGGGGGGTCAATACCGGAAGAACGAGTCCCATCAGGCCAAACGCTATCATGAGGGAGAATACCACAGGGACCAGAGTGATGATCCATATCTTCCAGGTTCTGTGGAAGATCAGAAGTGATGCGCCGACCATTAGCATGGCCCAGGGGAGAACGGTTCCCATCTCGGTCATTGTCCTGTTGGAGATCATCTTTGCAAGGGGGGTGGGGCCTGTTAATGTCATCCGGCAGTGAACCTCTCCGGCGTTGTATCTTTCCATCCATTCTCCCGACGTCTCCTTGGATCCCGGGCGTATCCCCGGGTCGACGAAATAGGGATCGATGATCTTGTTGATATTTGCGATGAGCTCATCCTGGTCCACGGCCTTGGAAAGCCCCATCAGAAGAAGGGCCGAATCGTATATTCCGTCCCCATTTATATCAGCTACAAGGGATGAGATCTGTTCGGGTGTAATCCTCATGAAGAACTCATCTATCATTCGCTGGTCTTCGGGAATGGTATAGCTTCCTGTGAATGTATCGGGCACACTGGAGTTATCAATGCCGATCTCCTTCAGGAGGGCAGCTTCCACAGAATTCGTCATATTGTGAAGTGTCTTGATAAGGGTAGAAATGGAAAAACAGTAGATGATACCATCTTCCCTGCCTTTGTCCAACTTGTTGCTGTTCAGTTGTTCTTCAATGTCCGAGATCTCTTTCAGTACATTGTAATCGGTGATATTCGTCTCGTCCGTTGGATCGAACTTGTTGTTGGTTTCTATGAAGATCGTGGCCAGGTCTGTTGACCAGTCCACTTTCACCTCATCCAGGACAGTTTCTGCATCCGATCCTCCCGGAAGATAGGCTTCAAAATCTCCCCGGATCTTCTGCTGGAGATGCATTTTGACATCCTCTCCGTTGATGTACTTCTCGGTGATCCAACCGGGACCTAATACACCAAAGTATACCAACAGGAGGGAAGCGACGACGGTCAGTGCGAATACTGTTTTCTTGTATCTCAAGATACCTTCCATCAATGTGTCAAGAGGTTTGGATCTGAACATCCTCTGGGAGTATTCCTCGCTCTTGTCATCGATCTCCTTCAGACGTTTATGGGTCTCTTTGAAGATGCCCTTTGCCTTTCTGGAATACTCAGGCGTCCTGTCACCGATCTGTGAGACCATCCTATCGATGGTCTCATCGACCTCCCTGGCAGTATCCATGCCGGAGGTCCTTCGGACGTCCTTTTTGAAAAGTGACCTTCTCGGGCGCTTCCCCCTGTCATCTTGAAGGCTGGCCATGGGTAGTTTTTCACCTGCCAGGGTATTAATGGCAGGAGAATACCGATTTGGGTTATTATATGATTTGGTCTCTGGGTAAAAAGTACGGATCGGAGAGCATAGTTCGATCCTGTTGAGAAGGGAATGTCAATTCGATCAGGAACGGATCATTCAACATGTTTCCTGGCCATGTTGGAATAGAACCATCCAGCTGCAAGGGAGACAAGTATGCCGACAAATATCCCCGCCACTACGCTGTATTCCAGCTTCGCATCGAAGAGCAATGTCGAGAGTCTCAGCATATAGAAAGCTCCGGTGAAAAGTGGAACGATCACTATGGCGAACAGTGCAGTGCTGTAGAAGAGCCATGTGGCCGGGCTCAATATTTTTCTCTCACCGTTCGTTGAATCTTCAGATGCCATGTTCGCGATCTCCTTGCGGAGGTGGGAACCCAACGCCCTTTATATAAACCTTACCGAGGAGAATATCACCCGATATCCAATAAAAGTTAAATATCCAACCATACAATCCCCTTTCACAATGGACGGTGAGTGGGGTCTGTCCGTTGTTCCCCAACTACGGGACGGATGGAAACCGAATGGGATTTGTCCCAAGGGGTGATAAGGGGTGTGTATAAAGGGCCCTCGCTATGAGGGCCTAATTTTTTATTGAAAGAAGGTCACATGCAGTAATTTCCATTTTTCAAAAGTGGATCGTAACTCATCATGTTGCTTTCGAGGTCTCCATCCATGTCATCCGGTGCCTCGAGGCTGACGATCATTTCCACCAGAAGGTTGACCATGTTCCGAAGTTCCCTGACCTCGGATCTAAGATCCTCTATGGAGTCCAGGACCTTTTCGTCCTTTACGATGGCCTGCTCTTTTCCGGATGGTTTTTTGACTTCCTTCAACTTCTCACCACCTACAAACTCATTTATGGGATCCAATGGAATATCAGCTTACTAATAGGAGCTATTTCTACCTTTTGGTAGGAGCTTAACATGTTCGTATCTCTCTTTTCTTGGAAATCATAAATAATGACATTTCCTTTGTATCATGGATAATATGAATTCTACCCCTCTTTCCGTCGAGATATTTCAGATGGAACATGTCCTTGGCTCTGTGGAAAAGAATCTCGAGGTCATAATCCGATCCATCAATGGGAGCCATTCTGACCTTCTGGTATTCCCGGAGATGTTCCTTTCAGGCTACACTCTCGGGAAGGATACCTTCAAAACGGCCATGGATGCCGATGATGCCATGTTCCAACCCGTGTTGGATGCTGCAAGGAAGAACCGGAAGTTCCTGATATTCGGTTTCCCGGAGAGGTCGGAAAGGATAAGGGGTCAGATCCATAATTCCGCGATGATCATCGGTCCGGATGGTTTGATCGGTGTTTACAGGAAGATGCATCTGGTGGATTTCGGACCTTTCGAGGAATATGCATATTTCACGCCTGGTGTGGAGCCGTTCATGTTCGAAGCGAACGGGTTCAAGATAGGTATGATGATCTGCTACGACATTTTCTTCCCTGAACTGGTCAAACAATACGCTTTGAACGGGGCTGATGCGGTTATTTGCATATCTGCATCTCCTTCGGTTACAAGGACATTCTTTGAATCCTTGATGAAGGCCAGAGCCATCGAGAGCACGGTGTATTTCATCTATTCCAACCTTGTAGGTTTCGATTCGAAAATGGATTTCTGGGGCGGTGGCGCGATTATCGGACCCAGGGGGAACAGTGTCTCCAAAGGCCCCTATTATGAAGAAGCAAGGATCACCGGGATCCTGGAGGATGCGGAGATACGAAGGGCAAGGTCGGTGAGGCCCACCCTCCGGGATACAAAACCTCATATTTCCGATCTATTATGCAGCTGGGGAAAAGGGGAGAGATGACCTTCATCAAATTGATATTAAAAATTTTACCTTACAGGTTTATTTATCAGCTGTGTGTTGGAGTGAATCCCCTTTGAACAAGGAGACCGATCCATTATGGGATGGTTCAAGAAGAAAAGACCGGAGAAGATCGAATACGAGAACATAGGTGTGAAAGAGAGCCTGATAGAGATGAAAGGCCTCTCCGAACAGATAATCGATCTTTCCTATTCTGCAATACTTTTCGACAGCGCTGACATTGCAGGTCAGGTCGATGAGCTCGAAGAGAGGCTCGACGAGCTGTTATACAATATAAGGATCGGACTTATGTTGGCTGCAAGGAACAGGGAGGATGCCGAGCAATTGACGGGTATCCTTCAGGTTGCAACAGCAACAGAGAGAATCGGAGATGCGTCCCAGGAGCTGATGCAGATATTCGAAGAAGGGGTCGAGTTCAGACCGTTCGCCCCGTTCTTCTTGAAGGATGGGGATGAGAAGATCTGGGCGATAAGGGTCGCTGAAGAATCGGATATCATTAACAGACAGATCAGTGAGCTCGGGATCGAATCGGAGACAGGCTCAAGGATAATTGCTATAAAGAGAGGTCCAAAATGGCTCTATGACATCGAACCTGATAAGAGGATCAAAGGTTCGGATGTGCTGATCGCCCGCGGAGTTGAGGACGGACTGAAGGAATTGGTAGCTTACGCAAAAGGTGAGGTGAAATGGGGGAAGTACAAGAGGTAACGGATCCGATGAAGCAGGTAATGGAGATATTCCTCGAGATGAAGGATACCTCGGAGCTCATGGTCGATCTGGCCTATTCATCACTATTATACAATAATCTGGAGATAGCATCGGAAGTGGAACATCTCAACGGACAGGTGGATGAGATGTCCAGCAAGTTGCAGAGGATCGCTATATCGGATGTCTCTCAGAGATCCCCTGACGCCACCATAATGCTTCTCAAATTATGTACCTACATAAATTCGATAGCCGATGCTGCCATGTCAATATCCAATGTGGTCCTCAGGGACATTGAACCCCATCCTATCATCAAACAGTCCATCAAGGAATCGGATGTGGGGATCTATCGTATAGAGGTGAGGGGCAAGTCCATCCTTGCCGGGAAGAAGCTTGGGGACCTTCGCCTTGCAACGGAGACCGGAATGTGGTTGTTTGCCATTAAGAGAAATGTGAGATGGATCTACGGTCCGGAAGAAGGAGATGCCATAGAAAAGGGAGATATCATCTTTATCAGAGGACCTGAAGATGGTATGAAGAAATTGAGGTCCGTTGCGAAAGGCAAGGTTCGGACCCTGCAATAAAACCACATTTATTCAATTAAATAATTGGAAATGCCCTTGCCTGGATAATTATGGGAGAGGCGATGACAATAGGAAGGATCGTTTCTATATTGTTCATTTCGCTCTCCGTTTATTTCGTGATCCAGGATAAGAAGATAATTTCAAGATCCGGAAAGGGTGAAGAGTAGATCGAAAACACATTTTCCAGGTCCACATGTGAGGGATAGTTTTATCTTTTAATATCATCTGATATTCAACATGAAGGAGAGTTAATATGAGGTTTCAAAACATAGTTTTGATAATCTTTGGGATCTTACTTATATCAACATTTGCTGGAGGTTCGATATCTCACAGGACAGGACCATCTGACCCTGTGTCTGTAATGGGGATCGATTCGATAATTGATGATACTCTTATTACGATCGATGGTGATGATGAGCTGGAACAGGAGGCTCTTGATCTGGGATGGAAAGGAACAGGTACGGCTTCCGATCCGATAATAGCAAGTGGTCTATCATTTGATGGGGAAGGTGGTTTACAGTGTGTGCATATAACGAACACTGAATTGCACCTTGTGATCAAGAATTCCACTTTTCAAAACGCAACGAACTTTGGCAATATCTATTTTGGGGGGTATGGTCTCTGGATGGCGTATACCAGTAACATCTCGGTAATCAATTGCACCTTCTTAAACAATAACAGAGGTTTGATGATACAATATTCGGACAATATCACAAGTTCGGGATGTACCTATTTAAATAATGCATATCAAGGGATCTGCCTTTTTTACGTGGATGACGCTTCATTCAGAACCAGCAGGATCACTGATAGCATCCAGAACATCTATTCTTATGGTTCAAAGTCTGCTGAGTTCGTGGATTTGATATCAAAAGGATCCAGAATTCCTCTTGAGATATGGACCTCGACCGATCAATTGTTTGAAAGATGCGTGTTGGAGGGTACCGATGATATCAAGGTGTATTATCTTGATAACCTCTCGATCAAAAGCTGTTCAATGGAAGGAGTCTCGATATTCACATATGATTCTGAATATCTGACCTTTTCCAGAAATACCATCAGAAATGGTTCCATTCAGCTGGACGATTCTAAAGATACTCGTCTCTGGAATAATATGTTCTACAACGGTGGTGTTTTCATCAAACAGGAATTCCTTGGATTCGAAGAGATCGAGATCCCTGCGAATAATTCGGTGAATGGCCATCCGATCCTATACTCGTACAATATTGATTACGCTAACTCAACAGTGACCGGTGGATGGGGGCAGTATATACTGGGGAATGTCTCAAATTTGATATTGAAGGATATTTTCCTTCAGGATGTTACATTCCCGATGATCATCTCACGTTCAAATAATTTGAAGATCAGAAATGTGAATATGAGCAATTCCGTTGTGGGGATCCTTGTTGACAGATGTCATGATCTCATAATATCGGGAAACACTCTGATCGATATGAGCAATATGGGGGTGATCATTCAGAGATCCCATACCTCTATACTGAGTGAGAATGTGGTGGACGGAGCCGATATTGGATTTTATATCAATTACAATTCATATGGAATTGATATCATCAACAACAGGATCAGCAACTCATCTGATAACGGGTTAATGATCTATTCCGGTGTGAATGATTGTCTGGTGGAAAATAATGAATTGAAAGACAATGAAGTAGGTATATATTTTTTGGAGTACGGACAGACAGGAAACAAGATCTGCAATAACAGGATATTCAACAGCAGAACAACTGGCGCAATTATCGAAAGGGTATACTCTCAGAATTATTTTGTCAACAATGAGATATGTGGATCGGGGGTAATCGGGATCGAATTGGTTAGATCCAATGGATTGGATGTTGGCAACAACCAGATCTCTGATTCTGGTTATTATTCCATACTGATCAATGATTCCGGAGATTGTAACATATATGGGAATCAGATGACAGGTTCAGGGATCATGTTATTTCGACCTGGATCAATTGTATTGAACCATATGCCACCCAATAACACAATAGACTCAATGCCGATCTACTATTACAATGGGAATGGTGAGGGGAAGAATGTCCCAGATTCCGCAGGCCAGATAGTCATTGATGGTTGCCACGACCTGAAGGTGGAAGGGATAGATTTCAGCAATGTATCATTTCCGATAGTTGCATCTCAGGCGACCAACCTTGTTATCAAGGATTGTGAATTCAACTCCATCAGGAGGGGGGCGATCCATCTATATCGCCCCATGACAGCAACCATAGAGAATAATAATTTCACGGGTGGAGAAGGTGGGATCAAGGTATACAATCCCTATTCCTCATATTCGAGCAACGTCAACGTTAATGGGAATCATTTCTTCTCGATCTCTGGTTCGGTAGTTAGGACATACAGATTGAAAGGATTCTGGGCGGAAGGGAACAAGATGGTGGATTGCGGAGATGGTTTCATCATCAAGCAATGCAACAATTGTACCTTCAAAGAGAATCTTCTCAATAATGTATCGGGAGCAGGCATCTTTCTTGAAAAAACCCATTTCAGCAGGATCATAGGAAATACATTCCATTCCTGTTCGATCGGTGTAATAGAGAGGATCAATTCCAATAACAATGTCTACAATTTCAATTTTTTCAATGATTGTGCGGGGCCTGCGATGGTATTGGAAGAGAATTGTTTCAAGGACAGGATATACAATAACGCGTTCAAAAATAACAATGGGACAACTGATTCTGTCACTCCAGGGAAACCACAGGTCAGGGATCTTTATGGTCAGGGAAAATGGTTCCATACCGATGGGGTCGGAAATTATTGGCATGATCTTCGATCTCCCGATCTGAACGATGACGGTAAAGTGGACATTCCCTATGAGATCCCCAATTCGAGATCGGATGATTATCCTCTTACTGAAATGCCATTTTCACTGGCATCCCCTCCAACCTCTCCATTCGCAATTGGTGGAAAGGGTCACATAATGGTTGGTTGGGATATTCCAGAAGATACCAGAGGAATGGATATCATTCAGTACATAGTATACAGATACAATGGAACATTCGAGGAGGAATCCATCTTCGATATACCTGGAGATCGTCTCTTCTACAATGATACAGGGATCAAAAGCGATGAAACCTACACATATCATATTCAGTCTGAAACAGAACTTGGTATTAGTGAGATGACCGGCCCACTTTCCGCAACATCTGATGGTACCTCCCCGGTCATGGATATCCTCAATCCACTCAATGGTTCCATCATTAACAGGACTTCGATCAATATGTTATGGGATGTCAAGGATCCCAATTCCGGGTCGGGTGTTTCATCCATTATCATGACCTTGGATGGGGGGGATATTTTCGATCTTACCGGTTTTGGGTCATTTTTAATAATGAACCTGTCAAATGGTTGCCATGACATCTTTGTGATAGTAACTGATAATGTGGGGAATTATTTTTCGACGAGATCCTATTTCACGGTGGATCTGGACGCTCCAGATATTGATATAACCTCACCATTGAACGGGACACTCTTCAACAGGGACCAAATTGTTATCAACTGGAAAGGAACGGATCTTACTTCAGGGATCCGGGACTATTCCCTGAGATTGGATGGTGGGATCTGGATCCCCGTAGAGAATAACATTTCCCATTCATTCGACCATCTTTCCGAGGGAGGGCATCGGGTTGATGTGATTGCATGGGACCTTGGAGGGAATTTCAACATCACATCAGCCTGGTTCACCATAGATACCGTTGCACCAGTGCTTACGGTTAGAAAACTCCATAATGATTCATATCACAAGATCGGAAGGGTGATCATCAACTGGTCTGCCAAAGACGATCTGACCGGATTGGACAAGGTGAGCCTATTCGTCGATGGATCTCTCGATACCGACGATCTGATAATGGAAGAGTTCTACATCGATGATCTGGCCGATGGTACACATACGATCAAGGTGGTTGCGGTTGACAGGGCTGGTAATGAGAGGTCGCTTACTTATACCGTGCATATTGACACGATCTTCCCCCAAATAATTGAACACTATCCCCAAGGTGAAGGCATTCCATCTACAGCAGAGATATTCATCAGTTTCAATGAGAAGATGAACTGGGATGTAACCTATCTGACCTTCCTTGGGATTCCAGTGACCTATGAGATTTTTGAGAACAATA
>JAUVCN010000010.1 GCA_030595715.1 Thermoplasmatales archaeon | reverse complement strand
GAATTTGCCTCTTCGCGCCATTCTCGGCATCTCATATCTCCCCATTTTTGCCTCTTTCGTCCATTTTCGGAACCCTATTTCAGTTTGTTTAATTCATAAACAAACCGGTTCCTGTTAAATGGTTTCTGACTTTTCTCCACCTGATAGATCTCTCCGAGAACAACGGTTCCAATTTTGTGGATACTATCATGTCTCGCATAACCTAGGTCCATTAGCCTTTTCAGAGTTTCTGTTACCTCCTTTGGATCATTTCCCTTTATTTGGTTCTCAACGATTTTGTGGATTGCTTCATGAAGATCCACATTGTACCCAAGTTCCTCGTCCTTTTTCATTGTTGAATCTCCCTACCCTTGAACATGTTATATGGCCTTGATAATATTGTTTATCTCTCTTCCATTTTGCCCTGTTCATCCATTATCGGAACACCTTTTGAATCTTTCCTATTATCTTCTTTTGATAATCTTTTCTATTATACAGCACAAGAATTGAAAGTGAATAGAATACAACTGAGAACATCGTGATAGTGTACAATAGATCGTTATCGATTCTTTGACTGAATATATACCACGGAATAAATACGATTGCGACTAAAGACAACATTATCAGATTCGATCTAATTCTTTCAGTCATTTTCATTTTTCCAACCCTTTCTCTTTTCCTTTAACGTCCATTCCAATAACTCTCTTCCAAGGCCTCCTGCAATGCTGGTATGGTGATAAATAGCAACTCAAATGAACCTTCTCCTACTCCGGATATAAAATGAATAAGGGACAAGAATGGTGCAGGGGAAGGGAGGTATGAAGTTGTCATACATGTGACGATAAACCAAACTTCATACCTGAGACTAAAAACGACAGTTATTTCATAATGGCATTTTTAGTCGTATATAATCAATGTCACGCACCATTCACTGCGATCATTTGATATTGACGAAAAGTGAATGGTGCAGGGGAAGGGAGGTATGAAGTTGTCATTTATTTGACGATAAACCAAACTTCATACCTGAGACCAAAAACGGCAATAATTTCATAATAGCATTTTTGGTCGTATGTATTTAACGTAGAGCACTTCTTTCCGATTTGATCATAAATGACGAAGGGAAAGAAGTGCGGGAGAAGGGATTTGACATCGCCAAAATCAAAGATTTTGTCTGTCTTGAATCATTTGCAATAATTCAAGATGCAGAAGCAATCTCCTCTCTCCATAGCCGTTCGGAAATTGTTCGCACTTCGAAACATAGTGAGCTTGTGATGTTTCGAAGACCAAGGTTCAAATCCCAAGCTTCATCCTGCAGATCCCATTCTTAGATTTTTAACAATTTAGTAGAATGGGATAAGTGCAGGGGAAGGGATTTGAACCCTCGAACCACTAAGGACTGGACTCTGAATCCAGCGCTTTTGACCAAGCTAAGCTACCCCTGCACGGGGTTGGTATCTATTTGCGAATGATTTTCCAAACAGGGGACCTCAGATGGTCAAAAGCGCCCTTGAACCTTGTTCAAGGTTATGCGCTTTAGGTCGGTTGTAACTCAACCGGCCAATTCCGCCAACGCTTTGGGACGAAGTCGCAAAGGGCTGTGACCAAGCTAAGCTACCCCTGCACGGGGTTGGCATTATTTTGCGAATGACTTCTTAACAGGGGTGGTATTACTTGGTCAAAAGGAACTTGGTTGGGAACGAAGGTTCACAACCTGAGCGAGATCCTATCAGGATTTTGCGGAATTGACCAAGCTAAGCTACCCCTGCACGGGGTTGGTATTCGTTTGAGAAGACTTCCAGTGATTATTGAACCGGTATAAAAAAGCTCACATAGAATTCAATTGAGGGGTCTGGCTCCAAGAAGGTCGATCTCACATACCTGGACCTCCCCATGTTTGGACCAGGTATCCAGAACCTTCTTCCTCTGTTCAGCTCCAAGACCTCCTCCTACAAAGGTAAATACGGAATTCCCGAGCATTATCTGTGAAGCATTGGCAAAATCATTTACTTCCATCAATGCTCCCTTTACCGGAAGGCTCTGCAGTTTTGCCGTGGATGAGAACCTGTAGCTTTCCTTCATCAGGGTCTCAAGCGAAGGATCCTCGAGCAGGTTCTTCAATGCTTCATGACCAGACCCATTGATCATTCTCCTCTTGAAAGGTGATGAAAGGAATAAGGATGTATCGATATTCCCCCCTAATATCATGAAAGCGACCGATGGAGTGTCATCTAGGCCGACAGGAATAGTATGGACCTCTCCGAACGGAGGGATCCCTGGAGCAAGCCTCATCTCGATCCCCCCTCTTGCCTGGGCAACCACATCTCCGAGTCCCCCCCTGGAAAGTATATCCGCTCTATGAGCAGCTGTTATACAGTCCGAATATGTGATCGAACCGGTCCTTTCCTCGGCCTGGCTCTTCTCGAGCCATCTTGCAGCGGACCTGACCTCACCTCCCTCTTCAAGCATTCCGGATGCCTTTCCGGATCCTTTGATGGCTGCATCTTTGTTGGTTTTCTCCCCACCCATATAGAGCTCCAACGGAGAGAGCAGTCTTCGTCTCAGTGGTTTGATCTTGAAATCCTTGGTATTCATGGAGAAATATCTTTCCATCTGGGCCTTGAACCTGAGTCTTCGATCCCAGGTCGGAACCGAAGAATAAAATGCCTCCCAGGCGGCAATTGCAGCCGAGAAAGCCCCGGCACCGGACATTCCGAAACCCTGTCCCACGGGAAGTTGAAGACGAACCCGGAGCGTTGCTTTCCAACCTATCCCATTACCGGGAAGGATGGATGTAAGTACATTTTGATACAATCTCTCATCCTCTTTGAACTCATTCACCCCTTTGATATCGAGGATGAGCTCAAGTGGATCCTTCGAATCCTTATTTTTTGGAGGTTCAAGAGCAGCCATAGTCATTACACCGAGGGACAGGTTCACACCGGCACCCCTGGAACCTTTCTTCAGAATATTGTCCCCTTCATCGTGGATAGAAAAGAATCCCGTTATATGTCCGGGGCTGAAACCATTCCCTCGAAGGACCATCAATAACTACCTCTTCTAGCCTACGTTCAGTTCAATACATTTTTCAATTATAAATTGAGCGATGTGATCCTTTTTCCCTGATGCTTTGAATACTTCCTTTGATCTGGTGATGACGAGGACGGTGTTCTCCTCATCGGTCACTCCTGATAGGTCGTTGGCAACTATCAGGTCCATCCCCACTTCTGTCATCCTGTTGAAAGCCTTTTTCATGAGCTCTCCCTCGTCCGAGATGGATTCGGCCTTGAAACCGACAAGGAATGTATCCGGGAACAGCTTCTTGAAACGTTCGATGACCTTCGGGGTCTTTGTCAACTCGATCGTGATCTTCTTCTTGCCCGATGGGATCTTCCCGGACCTTTTATCGGGCGTATAATCCGATATTCCGGCCACGAATATCGCAAGATCGAGATCACCATGATCATTGGTAACAAGCTCGAGTCGACGGAGAAGGTCATCTGTGCTCGTGAAACGATCAGAATTGATATTATCGGGGATCCCGGACACGTTCTGGCCGGCCAATAATATTACATCTGCACCATTTCTGAGAGCTTCCTTCGCCAGGTGGATTCCCGTTCGACCTGTTGCCTTGTTCGAAATGAATCTCATATCATCGATGGGTTCCCTGGTCGACCCGGCAATGATCAATACCTTCTTCCCCGCCATCTTTCTATCTGAAAGATCCCTTATCACCCGTTCGACTATCTGTGGAATGGAAGCCATCTTGGCCTTGTTCTCCTCAAGGACAGGTTGAACGAAGTCGATCCCCATCTCCCTGGCGATCCCAATATTCTTGATCACCATAGGATGAGCATACATTGTTTCATGCATTGCGGGAACCACAATGATCGGAATTCCAGTTCCGATCGCGGTTGTCAGATAGGTTGTAACAGGTGTATCATCTATCCCACTTACCATTTTCCCGATCGTATTTGCTGTTATTGGTGCCACCAGGACAAGGTCAGCCTTTCCGGGAACATCACCACAGAATGTCACATGCTCCACCATTCCGGTCAATTCGGTCACCACCGGGTTACCGGTTGCGAATTCGATGGAATATGGGCCGAGTATCTCCGTGGCACTACTGGTCATTACACCGTGGACATCTGCCCCATATCGAGAAAGTTCCCTTGCAAGTTTCACACATTCGACCGCTGCAATAGAGCCAGTTATGCAGAGGACTATCTTCTTATCCTTCAGATGGTCTCCTTTGGAGCCCCTGATATCACCCGCTGGGTGCATGAGGCTCAATATATCATACCATATATTACTTTAGAGTAAATGATAGGTCATCAAGGAGATTTTAATAGCTAGCAATACCTTTCATCTTTGTCTTAGTACAGGGGAAATGAAGATGGGGACCTTGATCAGAGAAAGAAACATAATTGGTGTGACGTTAGCGTCCTTGATGGTCCTTTCGGCATTTGCCGGAATGATCCTGATAGTTCCGGAATACGCCGAGGGAGCCTTCAGGTTTGTGGGGCCAAACTCCACCTATGGAACAATACAGGATGCCCTGGATGATGCCACCACAGGAGATATCATCGTTCTTGATCAAGGAACGTTCAACGGCTCCTTCAGATCGGACCTTGGAAGTATTATCATCAGAGGGAATTCTTCAACAGGTTCGATCTTGGTCCTCAACGGAACCGAACCATCCCATCTGGGCGGCAACGGAACCTTCCTGAGTGACCTGACGATCACCAATGGAACACTCTGGATGACAGGAAATAACCAAAACATCACCAATGTGATCATCGATGCAGGTGATGCAACGGTGGAACTCCGCAACAATACGGGGACCATGATGACGAACATCACATTCACGAACCCTCTTTCCACCGGTCTTTACATGTCCAACTGCACGTCGATCAAGACGGACCTCATTCTATCCAATGGAGTTGAGGGGGAGCTGATCATTGTCGAGAACTCCATCAACATCAGGATGGAGAAGGTATATCTTGGACTCAATTCCACTGCAAAGGGAATATGGGTGGATTCCACATTCGGACTGATACTTGATGATGTCCACATTTCATCGACAAACGGCACCAACATCGGTGTTTTGATCGGGAACTCATCCCAGATATCAATGATCGATTCGACCTTCCAGGTGGAAGGATATGGTGCTTACATCGAAACATCCGATGGAGTGTATATCTCTGAGAACAGATTCTTCCCCCAAGATAACGGATCGGTCGGTCTTGTCGCAGAATTGGTAACCAATATGACGATCGACGCCATCACGGGGAATTCCGAATTCAACTCCGATATTCTGAACATCAGGATGTCCATGAACATCGAATTCAAGAACTCATCTCTGATAATGGATGGGGGCTCTTCGGGGGTCCTGTTGAATGGATGCACCAATTTCTTGACATACAACGTTGATATCACAGGAAACGGAGAAGGTTCGATCGGATACCGGATATTGAACTCGAATTCCATTGAGATCACGGGAATAGTATGGGTGGGGGATGGAAAAGGATCGATTTTCACATCGATCTCCGATGTGACCGAGATGATATTGAACAACTCCGACATCGGAGTGGATGGGATGGATTCCTTCGGAATATCTCAGGAGAATTCCGTTTCCGGCCTTCTGATCCATGATCTGGTCCTTGATGTCACCGGTCAAGGAGCAAAGGGAATTTTCGTTGACGGAGCGATCGATTCAAGGTTCCACAGCAACTATATTACTGCATCCGGAGAAGGCTCCTCCGGACTGTTTGCGAACGGGAACAACCTTACACTTACAGGGAACCTGTTCACCATATCGGGCGATGATGCAAATGGAGCAACTCTTACGGGTGCGGACATCTTCACATCCTCCGAGAGATGGTTTGCGATCGGAGATAGATCCGTTGCCCTTCTTGTTGAAAACCTGATGTCACTTACGATCAATGAATGCAGGGCTGACAGTTCCGGGATCGAATCATCATCATTGATACTGAACGGGATGGGGGGGACCTATCACTTCAAGAACTCGAACATTGTGGGTAACAAGGATATTTCTGACCTTGCCATGATCGATGATGCGGCATCGCTCCTATTTGTGGATAACACAACATTCCATTCAGCATCACATGCGACCGCATTGACAATTACCGCATTGACAGCCTCCATCGAGGATTCCTCCATTTCCAGCACCGGTACCGCATGTTTCCTAAAGAACGGTCCATCGGTCCGTTTTATCTCCAACGACATAGTGGGAACCATCCCTGTGAGATCTTCAGGTTCCATCATGGATATCGTCGACTGCGATCTGGGCATCTCATCTGAATCACTCGAGGCCATCTCGGGATCCATTATCCATGTCATCGATACACCGCTAAATGGGGTACTGGTGGATCCATCATCGATTGTTCTGGTATCCAATTCCATGTCGATCGAGACAATTGACAGGTTCGATGAACCTCTATCCGGAGTTGACATCCGGATCCTGACGGAAGGACACCCCATCTATCAAACATCATTCTTCAATGATACGGACCCCGACCCAGTAACGGATCCAAACGGAATGGTCGGACCGATGATCATTGACCATAGGATCTTCGATGGGATGCCAATGCCGTATATTTTGAACAACACCATCACGGTCCACCTCTCGGGCACATCCCCACAGAACTGGGATATGGAATATCCGATCAACGCTTCCGCTCCTGGCATTATAACCGTAAGATCGCCGGATATCGATCTTCCAAACGTCCCAAAGGGCCTGAAAGCAACTGCCCTGGATACGAGGGAGGACATTCGACTCAGCTGGACACCAAATGAGGATGACACCATAGAATACAGGATCTTCGAACTTGATATGGAAGATATGTCAACCTGGTCGATGATCGGAACAGTGGTCCATCCTCTTGCGACCTGGACATCACAGGACCTCGGACCATCCGTAAGAAGGATCTACAGGATCACGGCATGGGATGGAGAATGGGAGTCCTCGACCTCTACGATCGCTTCCACAGAAACGAAGGACCTGACGGCCCCACCTTCCCCAACAGAACTCACTTTCGGCATCGTGACGCAGACAAGCATAACCCTTCAATGGGAACATTCCGGCTCATCTGACCTGCAGGGATTCTCACTTTTCATGAATGGGTCCTTGCCCGCCGAGATGATCAAGATCGCCGATATAGATCCATCCTCAAGAGAATATACGGTTGATGATCTGGACTGGGGAACCTCCTACAAATTCAGATTGAGAGCATACGATGCGAGTGGAAATCCTTCATCGTTCACTTCCGATCTCGAAGTGATCACAGCAATGATCCAGCTCTCGGTATTTGTCAAAGTGAACTATTCCGGTGAAGGTCCACTTGCCGGGATGCCTGTCTTCAACGGAACGGTTTCATTGATATCCTTCAATGGGACAGTTGTCTCATTCGGACAGCTTGATGCAAATGGTGAAATATCATTTACCGGACTCGTTCTGGACGAGATCTATCGACTCCATGTCCTTCCTCATGCTGAATACATTGGTCAGGAGAACGAGACCGATGGTTACATACCGGTCCTGGGAGATAATTTCCAGCTCACCGAGGATAATACGGATATGACAATACGGATGACATTACCCTACTACTTCCTTCCGTCCATTGGAAACATAGAGGTCAATGTCCTGTATGGTGAAGGGCCAAGGACAGGAGCTATCTATCAGGCATATGTCCAACTGGTTGATGATGAGGGCACCCCCATCGGAGAAGGTTTGACAGACCCAAGTGGAAAGATGGCCTTCACGATCCCGGATCTTCCTTTCAGGGGGAGGTTCAACGTAGAAGCACCGTTGGGGATAGGTGGAGACATATCGGAGGATATCAGTGGATATCTTTCACAGACGACCAATTTCTTCACTCTGGACCATGCGCATCCGGACCATGGGACCTTCACGGTGGAACTTGTCTATTTCGAATACATCGCTCCACCCGATCCGCTCATGATCGACAGGCATTACCCGATGGGGACCTCGGTATCCCTTGATTCCGATATCAGGATAGATTTCAATCAGCCAATGGACAAGGGATCTGTTATGGCACATGTCAAGGTGATACCTGCTCTCGCAGGGATCAGCTACTCATGGGATGAGTTTGGAAGGAACCTTACGATCTCCCATGATGGCTTCCTTCCCCTTAAGGAATACACTGTCATAGTTGAATTTGGAGCTACATCTCTCGAAGGAACATCGTTCCCTTCTGATTACTCCAGTAATCAGTGGACCTTCACAACGGTAGCAGAGGAAAAAGATGATGGTAATGATGAAAAAAGCATCTCCGATGAGGTATTGTGGGCCATCCTGATCGGATTGGTGGTTGTGATCATCATTGTAGGATCCTATATCTATTCATCAAGGAGAAAGGAAGAGGAAATTGATGATGATGATGTGTATGCACTTGCAGATGAGGAATACTATGACGAGGAGGATTATCCGGAAGATGATGAGCTCATGGGAGATGACATGAGCGATTATCCGGAGGATGATGAATACTACGATGAGGAAGAATATCTTGAGGATGAAGAATATCCGGAGGAGGAACTGGCAGAGGATCTGGAAGAGGATGTTCCTGTTGTTGAAGAGGACCTCGAAGAGGAAATGATGGAGGAGGAGATGGATGAAGAAGAAATGCCTCCGGAAGAGGTGCAGGCAGAAGAAGAGGTCCCTCCTGAAGAAGTGATCGTCAAGGAGAAGGAACCAAAACAGAAAAAGCAAAAGAAGAAGAAGGGAAAGAAGAAGTGAGGATCCTTCACTTCTTCTTTATCTTGATCAATTTCAAAGAATCCAGATAGGCCAGGAACTTGGAAAGGCGTGGATAGATAGGTTCCACCTCTTCACCATGTTCCTCCCTGAGCTCTTTCCCTATCTGTCTTACATCCCTCTTTCCATCGATCAGGTCCCATACGGACCATCCGTATGCATCCAGCCGGATCCTTCTCCGGGTCTTCAATCTCATAGTTGATGCGATCTTCTCGCCTTTTTCTGAACCATACATGGGAACAAGGAGGAAATCCCCTTCTCTTTCAAGGCCTCCCCTCTTTACCACTTTCATATCGAGGAGGTTCAGGATCCGGGGATCTCGCTTGGAAGCTTCCTCCATTATCTGCTCCCTGTCCTCCTCGTCGACCTGGATCTTGGCATCTTTATAGAGCTTCTTGAAATGGCCCACTCTATCGGATATCATCTCATGGTCCGGTCTTGCCCACCATGGCCTCTCTTTCGTATCGGAGGGCTTCTTCTTCTCTTTCAGGTGATCACCTCCAGATGGGTCACTTCCTTCTGAGGATCGATCGGAGGACGGTCCTAGATTGGTCCCTGGAAAGTTGTGCCAGATGCTCCCTGATCACCATGTATACGATGATGAACATCACGAATATTAGACCAATGACCCCGGGTATCTTGCTGGGATCGGAGAATATCGCGATCGCTCCTGGTCCTCCGACTATGATTATCAGGGCAACGATCACACCGAGAACCGCCTCACCCGCAACGAGACCGGCTGCGAACAGCAGTCCCGAATTGAAGGTTGCTTCCTTGTTCGCAGCTACCAACTTGTTCGTCTCTTCCTTCGTCTTTCCGAATGAATCATAGAGCCGGGTCTTGATGGACATCCACCTTTCGGATATCAGTCCGAGAAGACCGCCAAGGAATATCGGGGTTGTAAGTGTGAATGGGAGATAGATCCCTATGGCAACTGCCATCACCGGGTACTTCTTCCAGATAAGCCCAATAGCCAATACAACACCGATCCCGAACATCAGGTAATTGAAATCCATGTTGAAGATCGCAAATACGGTGGATCCCATGATCACAGCCTGTGGTGATGGAAGTTCAGGAGATCCAATACCATATGCTTTTGCAAGCAATCCCACAATGAATGGAATGACAATGGCACCAACCGCGACTCCTATGAACCGTCCCCATTGGATCCTTATAGGTGTTGCTCCCAGTATCTGCGCCGTCTTCAATTCCTGCATGGAATCTCCCGCGATCGCAGCAGAACAGCAGACTACAGCGGCCACCAGGATGGTGGCCCCCATTCCTTCTGGCCCAGTAAGATCAGAAATTCCAAATTTATTCAATATGATAAGGACGAGTGCTGTGATAACCAACGTTGTTATCGTCACTGATGATATCGGGTTGTTCGATGAACCTACGATACCTGCCAGATAACCGGCAACAGCCGTGAACAGGAACGTGGCTATGAACATGATCAATGTCAATATGAAGGATGTGATGGGGTCTCCTGTGATGAACAGGTAAAGCCCAAAAACCGCCAGGAAGAGTATTACCATATGCCAGATGGATACGTGGAAATCCCTCTCTGTCCTGATAGGTGCCGGCTCGTTGGCCGACCCCTTTCTGCCTCCAACGGTCTGAACGATGGACTGTTTCAATTGAGGTCCCATCTTGATGAGAGTATAGATCCCACCGGTGAGCACTGCTCCTATCCCGATCCATTTGGTCTCATCGAACCATAGGGTATATACAGCTTCTATGGGGTCTCCGGCTGGCCATCCCTTGAAAAAACCTACTGCCGGTATACCGATCACCCAGCCAATGATCCCACCTGTGAAAACAATGAGAGCTATCTTGAAACCGATAATATATCCCACACCAAGAAGGGCCGGGGAAACGTTGACACCTCCAAAGAATCGGATACGGCCAAGGTTCAATACACCCTCCACCTTTTCCTGCCACAGGCCCAATCCGGACCCGGCAGATAATTTCATGAATCCACCTATGCCGGCTGCAATGGCAATGTAATAGATCCCTCTTCCACCCTTTTCCATCGCTTTGAGAACCTCTGCAGCGGCAACACCCTCCGGATACGGAAGGTCCAGATCATCTATGAACACCTTTCTCAGGGGAATTGTGAAGAGGATACCGAAGAGACCGCCGATCAGGGCAATGGCGATCATGATCATCAGGTTCTCTCCTGTGAACATATCCTCCCATCCGCCGGTCCCGGTCATTTCGTTGATGACGATCATAGCAGGGAATGTGAAAATGATCCCGGCAGCAAGTGCCTCCCCTGCCACACCTATGTTCTTTGCCATATTTATCTCAAGGATGTTACCCCTGAATATCCTCAAGATAGCAAGTGCAAAGACCATCGATGGTATGGTTGCGGATACTGTCATTCCTACAAAGAGACCCAGGTATGCATTGGCTGCACCCATAACGATCGTTATCGCGATCCCCACAAGGATCGCTTTCATCGAGAACTCGGGAATATCCGCATCAGCCGAGATATACGGTTCAAACTCCTCATCCATCTTGAATCCCCCTAATCACCCATTATCTCGTTGTAGTCATAGTATTCAAGCACAATGTCAAGGGAATAGAGATTCCCCACATCGGTAAGACCGATCCACCCGATCCCTGTCTGCGGAACCCACATTCCTGCATCGGTCATGTCAACCAAGGCAGTCCAATTCTTCATACCCTCATCACCGCTGTCGAACATGGCCTTCAGGTCTTCACTTGAGATGGACGTCTGCAATGCAATTTCACCCTGACCGTCCTGAGGATTGGACCCGGATCCGGATATGGAATCGTTCCCATCGTTCCAGAAAATGGTAAGAGCGAACGAATCAGGTTGATTGACGTGCCTTCTCGCTCTCGGGGCGGGTTGCTGTGTCTCATCTGACCAGGTCAGCGTGGCTGTTAAGTTCTTGATCAGTTTTCCGGTTGTGTCAATGGGGATAAACTCGGTTCCCCCTTCATTCAGTTCATTCGAATGTTTCACGGTCTCGGAATACATGATCTGATCCTTGAAAAAATCCTCGGGGTCTTCCGGGGGTATGTCCCCATCTCCGCCGGCATTGCTGCCAAATATGACCGCAATCCCGAGCATCATAAATAGTAAACCAATACCGGTGAAAGTGACCTTCTTATCATTGCTGTTCATGGGACCACCATACAGAACAAGGAACAAGAAACACGATAGAACCGGGTAATCGGGTCGTTCCTTATAAACTTTGACCGGATGATGGCGGGCCCTGCTTGGGAACCGAACTACTCCTCAGAATCTTGCCAGTCTCCATCCACTTCTGTGATCTCGATGTCCATTTCCTCATCGGCCTTCTTCCTCTGTGCCTTCATGTACGATCCAGCGATGATCACTGCAATGATAAGTATGATGGCCGCACCAATGACGTAATACATCGTAAGGTCATCCTTGGCATCGTCAGGACCGTGTTCTGCCGGAGCCTTCACTTCGACATCATATTCCTTTGAATACGCTGATGGCCCACCTGGCACTCCGATCGAGAGGATCATGGTCCCTGACATGGCATCATCTGGAAGTGTGATCTCTATGGACCAGGTTCCATCATGGGAAACAAAAGCCGTTCCAGTGATCATATCCGAACCGGTTCCAATTGTGACCTTCACTTCATACCCTGTTGAATTGGCAACGGTCCCGGATATTCTGATCACTTGACCGGTCTCCCATCCGGAGTCCAATTCCGGTATCAGGTTGACGGAAGAGAATGAATGGATCCGTCCATATGTGACATCCGTTTCAAAAGCTATCTGGAACTGTACTCCAAGTGGTTCACCACTCAAGCCATATGTCCCAGGGAGGATCGTCAATGTATACGAGGTAGATGCCGCATAAAATGCAGATATTGCAACATCACTGGAAGAGATCCAGTTGAAAACTACAGGATCGACCAAAGGTGAGACATCAACAGCAGCTTCGATCAGAGATCGATTGACAGAAAGGCCAAAAGAAAGAGTGATACTTTGATCGAGGTCCTGCTTGTCGGTCGATAGGTCCAATGGGGAAATGATCTCGATAATGATCATCTTAGGCCTGACCTTGAACTGCGTTGTATTGCTAACCGGGAAAAAGGGAAGCCCATTCTCCTGAAGGAGTTCTTCCGTCACCACAACATTGTAAATATTATTCTCCATCAACCCGTTTGCGGGATCGAAGAGGATAGATAGATTTCCTTCACCCAGGATAAAAGTTCCTGTTACAGGGGCGCTTGTTCCTTCCCTGATGACCTTGAAAACATCACTCCATCCACCTTCCGGTTCAACGAGCGGAACAATGAAAGAGAATGTGATATCGGTATCTGGATCCACATGTTCCACCCCATCAGCAGGGGATACCCCATACCAATCTTCCAGAGGGACCAGATCGATCATTCCAACTTCGATCGTTTTTCCTCCTGTGACCGTTACATCCATCAGGAACAACTGATATCCTCTATCGGTCAGGTTGACAATGATCTTCCCCTCCTTCGACAGGGAGAGAAGTTCGATCGTCACATTGAATCCACCTTCATCATCTGTTGTACCCATCTGCCCATCGAATTCGATGATCACACCTTCGAGAGGATTGCCTTCAAGAAGCAGTGTGCCGTTCAGGTGGGCATCTGGAACAACCACTGTAACGAAGAAAAGGACCATATTCCTCCAAAGCAGGAACTCTCCGTCATCAAGGGTCTCCAGGTCAGAATCGATCTCGAACTCAAAGGAGGTTGCATATGGGAGCAAACCCTGTACGCGGACAACATATGAATTCTCAATAACTCCCTCTTGTGGAGGTGCAAGAGCTATTTCCTCCACTCTTCCACCAGTTGCATTCAGCTTCCACAAGGACACAGATAGGCTCTGGAACAGTACAGGCTCAGGAAGGGTTATCAAGAAGTCCGATCCAACATCCGCAACACCTGAAGATATCTCCTCGGTAAGTTCAATAACAACAGGAAGATCATCCTCGACAAGGTCCAAAGACAGAGTACCGAGGCCGCTCTCGGGAACGATCACCGCATCGATCCTGGATCCATGATGTGGTGCGCCTATTCTCAGGTTCACATTTCCTGATCGAACCCTTTCAAATGAGGCTATGCCTTCAGTATCCGTTGTCATATTGAACTCATCATCGGCAAGTATGGACGAAAGGATCTTCACCCAGGCCCCCTCCAACGGCGTTCCACGTGATGTGATAGTGACATTGAGTGAACCCATTGATCTGGCGGATACCTCGATATCACCAAGTTCGACGGAACCACCTCTATCCACACTGACATCTGTGACCTGTGTTCCATCGAATAGATACCCGTCAAGAACATCAAGAACGTGAATACCGGGTATTACAAGAGGAAATGTGAAATTTCCATCCGGTGACGTCACAATGATCTGATCGACCAGTTTGACCTTGACCCCGGGAGCAGGATCCCCTGCCACATCATCAACGATCCTACCTGACACCATACCTGGTGGAGATTCGGTCGTGAAGTTTATATCCATGGTCCTCCAAAGGGGAAGTCCACCACCAAATGAATTCAGGGTTGCATACAATGATACCTCATACCCTGAATCATAATCAAGGGAACTGTCCGGCACCAGTCTCACATATTCATTGGAAGGATCAGGGACCACTATCGTGAAATCGATAGGGACGGAACCGTCCGAGAACCTGTAATTATCTTTTTTTATTATCGAAGCAAGGTCCATTTCCTGGCCGAAGTCCACCAGAACACCATTCGTGATGTTGGCGCTCTTAGCGCCATTGGATGGTGTTGTCGTGAAGGGCCACGGATCCTCGGTGAGGTTGAAATAGACTATTGTATCCCCGCCCTCCTGGATAATGATAGAATTCTCCACAACGGTATCGGAAAGGTCCAGAAAATGAAGCTTCTCCGCTTCTATTTCCGTCTCCACGGACCTGATATCCGTGTAGTACACCTCGCCTCCTGGATGTGTAAGTTGTGCCCTGGGGAACGGAATATCGGGAAGGGGCCCCACATGGTCGACCGTCACAACGACACCTCCGAGAGGTTGACCGGATGACCCGTTCAATATCCTGACACTGAGGTTCCCTATTGGCGCGTCCACTGCTTCAAGTCCCCCCGGTGGAACATGCTGGGTCTGACCTGATACAGCCCTTTCAAAGAATATATGAGTTCGAACGACCACATCTTTGTAGTATGTTGCATCCACATCGATCTGATAAGGTGACATGGTCGTATCATTGGAATCCACGGTTTGATTGAAGCTTCCGGTACCATCCGTTGTAGTATTGAAGTACAGGATCACAGGGGGTCCAGATTCTGGTGTCATTGTTGAAAATATATGTACTACCATCCCAACTGTTCCATTTACAACCGTCCCGGCGATGTTGGCATCGGCAGCGCCGATCACAGGATCTTCATCGGTTGCTCTGGCCGATGCTATACAAGGTATCAGAAACGACACCAACAGAGTTAACATGATCATTGTCGAAAATATGAACCTATCCTTCATTTTCTCACCTTCCTTTGTCCCTTTTGTAGCATGATGAAATATTGTGATCGTGATAAATAAGAAACAGCCCGGGACAATAAGAGGACCCGGGCCGTTCGATGAGGACCTTAATCCTCATCCTCTTCTTCCACCTCTTCCAGGTCATCTTCCTCGTCATCGAGGTCCATGTCCTCATCCGTATCCTCATCGAGTTCCATATCCTCATCCGTATCCTCATCGTCTTCGAGCTCCATCTTCTCCTGGTCCTCGAAATCGTATCCGCATTCCGAACACTCCTCATCCTCTGGGTCGAGCATGGAACCACATTTCGGACACTTGTAGGCCTGGTCTTCGAACTCGGCACCACAATGGGCGCAGACAGCATCATCATCGCTTACAAGATGGTGACACTCGGGACATTCGAACTCTTCATGCAGCTCCTCATCCAGGTCCTTTTTCCTGGACTGGGATATCAGATATACTGCTAGTATGGAAACGAGAACAACAATGATAGCGATGATAACGAAGACCCAGAGAAGGTCCTCTCCACCGGGATTGCTATCCTTATCCACTCTGATATTCCTGGAATACTCGTTGAGCAATAACATGTTGGATGGATCATAGATCCGGACCATTGCCATGTATTCACCGACCGGAAGTTCATCGATGTTCAGTGTTACCTGTCTATCGGTTTCACCTGCGGTCATTGTGAAATCCTGATATTCTGTGTAATTGTTCGATCCTCTCTCCTCCTCGATAAGGATCACGATCCTTATCTGGATCCCAAGAGTATTCTCCCAGGTGGTGACCAATCTTCCACCAACATTGCTCTGACTTGGCCAATTTGTATCGAATGTGTTATCTATTAACCGCATCTCAGTGGTAAAATAAGCAAGGAAATCAGAAGAGGTCATTGCCCCAACTGATGCGCCCGCACCATATTTCCCGGATGGAAGTAAAACGACGTATTCAGTTGTCCCATCGAGTGTGTCATGCCCGACCTCCACATTCTTGTTGTTATTGGACCATATGAACGTCAGGTTTCCGACCGGGGTTCCCGATAGTGATTCCTTGAACTCGAATGCAGCCTCTATTTTCGCAGGATCCACCGAATAGTTGGTAAAGAACAGGATGACAGGAGTGTCAACGGATACGGAAACCAGATTGGCTGAGCTCGGTGTTTGCAGGATAACATCGATCGGTTTGAACTCTGTTGTTATCTCTATCTGCTCTCCTCTTATCAGTGCCGGTGTCCCGTTCACATCGACCATTTCCCTCTCAAAATCTCCGTCCTGGAAATCTGAGATCGACAAAGTATACTTCTTGTCATGGTCAAGGAGGACCTCAGGATTGATTATCACCGTCTTTCCTCCATCGGTCAGGGTAATGTTCAGGTCCACGCTTGGGCTTGTAAGGGTGAAGTTCTTCACAAATTCGACAGGATCGTGATCGTCGATTACGGTCTTGAACTTCAGGGTTATACTTCCCTCCACAGGCATCCTTCCCTCATCATCAACGGGGTAAAGGACCTGGAACCAATCCTCGGATCTGCTCAGGTCGAAATCGGTGAAGTTCCTTGAACCTCCCGCATTCAGTTCTATAGGTCCGAACAATTCTGTCTTAAGACCCATTTCGGACCCATCTGCTTGAACTGAGATGTTCCTCATTGTGAAATCAAAGTGGTCAACGGTAATGTAATAATTCCCATTGAACCCACTGTCCGCAGATGCTATTGGAACCCCATCCCGCAAGACCTCGACACGGACACCTTCAACACCTTTCTCCCTGACAGTGATCCTTCCTGAAACAAGGGAAGGAGAAAGGGTCTCGGTGTTGAATATCATTGTGAAGTCCCTCCAAAGTGGATTGACCCCACCTGTCGAGGCTACCTGTTCGCTTATGAAAAGGGTGTATTCGGACGAATATTTCAGGAGAGATCTCGGTTCAACGTTCCATCTTGATAGATCACCTGGTGTTGATATATCGATCGGAACCTCGTCGTGGTTCGAGTCATAGATCTTCAGGGAATCTGTTGTAAGCGTGTCTTCATCCATATCCAATGAAAAACCATCCTCATTCTCGAAATCGATCTGTATCTTTGATTCGACCGGTATATGGATCCCGGGGACAAGATCGATCGTGTAATCGCTCCTTGCCTTGATCGTCAAAGGAAGCTCCTTCTCGTAAAGGGTCACATTGACGATGGTCGGATCATCGTTTCCCTTGGGGACAGTTACAGGCCACTCAAGGTAATTATCGAAAGATGCCTTGAATCCGGTATTCATATCCACAAGAACATCTGTGAATGTGGCCCTTCCGTCAACTCCCGTGAACTTTGACTCCTTTGTTATCTGATGGGTTACATTAGCCCCTTCGAGCTTGTTACCATCCTCATCCAGAACCTCGATGATGGCCGTTTTGGTTTCCCTTTTGATCACTATCAGACCGAAAACATCCAATATCTGACCTCTTTCGACCAATATTCCGCTTATTTCATTTCCATAGTACAAGTATTCGTCGAGATCACCAACTTTGGGTCCGATGATCTCAATGGTGTGACCGCCAACAGTTGGGAGAACACCATCGAACTCGAAATAACCATTCTCGAGTGTCTCGGGAAGGTTCGAGTTGAGTCTGATCTGGGTTCCTTCAGGAGCAGGGTCCATTGTGCCATTGATATGGACCTGGCATCTGAGTGTTGCAGGTGAGAGTTCAGTTGTGAACTCGAAATTGAAGGTCCTCCAGAGAGGTTCCCAACCTGTCGTATTGGCGACCCTGGGGGTAACAATGACCTCATATGTGGTATTGTGATCAAGGTCCTCGGAAGGCTGGATCTTGCAGAGGTCGCTCGTCGGCCAGTTGTAGGTTATGTCGACCTTATCGCCTCCCTTCTCCCTCAGATACAGAGTATCCTCATTCACGGATGTTTGGTCCATATCATTGAAGAACTGAACGAACACGTAGTTTGGAACCTGGTTCTTGTCAACCGGAAGATCCATATTGTTCCCAACAGCGGGAGCTGAACTCCTGACGAGATCGTTCTCGGTGATGTTGAGCGTGACGGTCGTTGTATTTCCTTCGGTTATATTAATAAGGGTGACGCCAACACCGTACCCTTCATCATAGGTGAAGTTCTCCTTGGAAATGAAGATCTTAACCTGATCGTTCAGATCTATCCCATACTGCAGATCGTTGAAAAGCACTTCACCGGCCGGATCTGTCACGTTTCCGGTCTGGACCGTATTATGGAAAGGATGCTTCTCAAAACTGAATGAAACACCCTCAAGCGGCGTTTGCGGAGTAGCGTTCAAGATCGTTATCGATATATTACTGAAGGTGCCTTTCTCGTAAAAAAGTATCCCTGGAGCAGTATAGTTCGTTGTATTCAAGGGGTCCCAATTAGAGGGGTGCGGAACACTTACAAGACCGCCCCCGGCTTCATTCCAACCATAACAATCATCCAGATGGAATTCCCAGGGGAAATTCGTATCATGGAACTGGGCATCCACCCTGACCGAATAATTCCCATTGGTGTTATTTATGTCTGCCAAAAATGGAGATGTCGTTGTCCCATTCCCTAAGTAGGTACCTGTAACGTTCAATCCGTAGACCGTCGGTATCCCATCAGGATTTGTCTCGTTTATCCCTACGATCCATCCTTTGAAGAATCTCCAGACAACCCTGGTTGGAGCTGCTTCTACATCATCTTCTACACTCATCAGTACTGTAAAAGATCCAAGAAGTATCAACAAAGTGATCCCTATTGCCGTAAACCTTTTCATCTTCACACCTTCTGTTTTATATTTCCCGTTTATTGTTGCTCTCAGACCTTCCCCGCTAGGGGAAAGGGATTTTCCTTGAATCACAATACTGTGCCTGCTTGATATTTAAAATTTATGTTCAAAACCTTCTAAATATATCAATATTTCCGATAAAATTGAGAGATTTCATTACAATTACCATTTACATGATAATAAAGTTCATATAATATTGAATCTATTCAAAATTCATTGAATAATAATAACTGGCTGTGATGTGAAAGAAATGACTGAAGGAAATATTAAAGAGATAATTGAAATTATGAGTATGATAAATGAAGAAAATAGAATGAGAATATTGGATCATCTACAAACCATCCATCCATTGGGAGAAAGCTTCAAGATGATCGTTCAAGCATGTTCTATCAAACCGACACTACTGGTCTACCATATGAAGATACTCCAGAAGAGCGGCCTGATAGAGAAGGGGTTCCTTGAGGAGGAAGGAAGAAGGGACCACACCAGATATAAACTCACAAAGAAAGGTCTTGAACTATGGTCCTCAGCGGACCTGCTGGAGATAGGAAGACCACAAAAAGGGGACGATGGGATCCATGATATCGGTTATCCTACCGTCATTAGCTTCATTCCAATGGAGATCGGTCCCAGGTCATTCAGAATATGGGAGGTATAGCATTGGCAAAGAAAAAGAAGGAAAATAACGAGATCAAGGTCGTAAGGAGCCCCGATCATAAAAGCCACTATGTTATAGGGGCAATTCCACAATGGACCGAGGATGACCTCAGGCTTCACCTTTACAATGAGATCATTGAAGGTCCGAATGGACCTTATTATGTATCGACCAGCCAGATCATACTTCCTAAATCAGCTCTTTCAAGGTTGATGGACGCCCTGAGGAATGCAATGAAGGAACAGGGGGCCATTTCAAGATCCGAAGTGATGAACTACCCGCCGGAAATTTACAGGGCAATTGAAAAAGACCAGTACGAAAGGCATCCTCAGAAGAAGAAGGTGCAGAAGATAAGACGGAAGTAGAGGGATCAGTTTGCAATGGATTCATCTACAGCTTTCTTTATCGAATCGATATCTGCTGGTTTCTCGAGGAAATTATCTATGCCTAGTTCCTTGACACGGTCCTTGACGGATTCATCCGCAGTCAGGAAGAGGATCCTCTGTTCTTTGTTCTTGGTCAAGATCATCTTTGCAAGGTCCCCTCCGGAAATGATAGGCATTCTATGATCGATTATTATCAGGTCAGGTTTGGTGTCCAGAGAATCATATGTCTTCATGGCAACCTCTCCGTTCGGGGACTGAGCAATGACCTTATGTCCCATATCCTCCAGAATAATAGCCATCAACTGTTGGATGGTCGGTTCGTCATCAACTATCATGATATCTGCCATGTCAACACCCGGTCTCACAATGCCAAGCTTATTTTGGATATGAAATACATAAGTTAAATCTATCTATATATTATCGATGTTGATAATATCAGTTCTGTAAATATCCTTGGCATGTTACATGGATGATATCTCTTTTCTCATCTCGGCAACCACGCCGTCGATCAACCTCTCATGATCGCTGTTGTCCATCTTTGCCATTCTGGAGATGGATACCCTGCATTTGGCCGATCTGATCCGATCAAGGGAAACTCCTCGTTCTAAAGAAGCTTGGGCCAGTTCATTGAACTCAAGGATGGTCTGGATCATCCTGACCTGTTTTCTCTCGGGGCAGAAGGCATCCACGTCATGGAAAGCGTTCTGTTGGAGAAAATCCTCCCTCATCATCCTTGCGGTCTCAAGGATCACCTGTTGCGATGGTGGAAGAGCGTCAGGTCCGACAAGCTGAATGATCTCCTGCAGCTCTGCCTCTTCCTGTAACAATGTCATTGCCTCATTCCTGAGGGACAGCCACTTTTCCGACACAGAGGTCTTCCACCAATCATCGACCTTATCAAGGTACAACGAATAGGATTTCAGCCAGTTTATGGATGGAAAGTGACGCTTGTCCGCAAGTGATGAATCAAGGGCCCAGAATACCTTAACGATCCTGAGGGTGTTCTGTGTCACAGGTTCGGAGAAATCTCCACCCGGAGGGGAAACCGCACCGATCACTGATATGGATCCGTTCTTTGATCCGGACCCTATGCACCTAACAGCACCGGCCCTTTCGTAAAAGTTCGCCAACCTGCTTGAAAGATAGGCAGGATACCCCTCTTCACCGGGCATCTCCTCCAGCCTTCCCGAGATCTCTCTCAATGCCTCGGCCCATCTTGAGGTCGAATCTGCCATCAATGCAACATCGAATCCCATGTCACGATAGTATTCCGCAATGGTTATCCCGGTATATATCGAAGCTTCCCTTGCCGCAACGGGCATATTTGATGTGTTGGCTATGAGAACCGTTCTCGACATCAAAGGTTCTCCGGTCCTCGGATCCTCGAGATCTGGAAATTCCCTGAGTACTTCCGTCATCTCGTTTCCTCTTTCACCGCATCCGATATATACGATAATGTCCGCATCCGACCATTTCGCAAGCTGATGTTGGGTGACCGTCTTGCCGGTTCCAAAACCGCCTGGTATCGCAGCTGTCCCACCTTTTGCGATCGGGAAGAAAGTATCAAGGATCCTCTGGCCGGTTATCAAAGGAATGGATGGGTCCTTCTTGAAATCGAACGGTCTTGAGGTCCTGACCGGCCATCTATGGACCATTTTGATGGGTATTTCAGCCTGTTCTCCCTTGAGTTTACAAACGATCTGATCGATATTATAATGACCTTCCGGAGCCATGTAAATAACTGGCCCGGAAACATTGGGAGGAACCATGATTATATGCTTTACAGTGGATGACTCCTGTACCCAACCTACCTCATCTCCACCTTTCAGTCGTGATCCGACTTTTGCAGAAGGATGGAAAGGCCATCTCTTATCGTGGTCAAGAGGTTTGACGTTCACTCCCCGTGCAATGAAATTGCCGGTCTGCTTCTGGATGGATTCAAGAGGTCGCTGGATACCATCATAGATCATTGTCATCAGACCGGGGCCCAGCTCGACAGAGAGAGGTTCTCCTGTCATCTCTACCACTTCACCGGGAGCGATACCTGCGGTTTCCTCATAGACCTGGATAGTTGCTGTATCGTTCTCGAGACCGATTATCTCTCCGATCAATCTCTCGGTCCCAACCAGGACCACGTCGTACATCTTGGAACCTCTCATACCCTTGGCCTTCACCACAGGTCCCGCGATCATATCTATATATCCATGACCGGATGCACTATCTTTTTCTTTCATCTTCTTTCCTCCATCATGTTCTATCTCTGAGCATCTGTTTGATCGTCCATGTTCCTGGTGGGGTCCATTCCAATGGCCCTTTTGATGAGGTCAGATGCCCTCTTGTCTTCCTCTTCTCCAGGTATGACAACCGTTATGGGGAACATCTCACCAGAGACCCTCTGATCGAACAGTTCCCTTGAAAGTATCTCACTGCATTCCTTGGACAGGACCACCAGACCTACCTTTTCACTGATCTTCTGACGGAACCAATTCCTGATCTCGCCATGATCCATGGTGGGATCATGGACCAGTATATCGGAAATACCTGCAAGGGAAAGACCAAGGGCTGTTTCCTCTCTGACAGCTGCACATATGCTCCTGATCATCACACCACCCCCTCCATGACCAACATCTTCTTTGTCCTTTCAGGTTCCCATCCCGAGAAGGCAGATTGGAAAAGGACCCTGAGGTTCCTTAGCTCCATCTCCTTGGATATCATGTATCTTATCGTTGGTCCTACATTGGATGAGTATGAATGGGATAGACCAATGGATCCCTCGAGGATCATCCGATCCAGGGCAGTTTCAAGTGTTGTAAAGCTCGAGATATCCGCTTCCTTGAAAAATGGATCGAGATGCCCTCCTGACAGAACGGACAGGGCCTCACGGATCCCTGATGAATCAACCATCTGTTCCAGCTGGGGCCTTCCAATTATCCCAGCATTGGTGAACAGTGACCCTATCACCTCATCGCGATCGGACCCTTTGGCCTTCGATCTCAGGATGTTGTGGATGTTGTATCTATCACTCAGAATATCCAGGAAAGCTTTTGCACCTTTCCTTGACCCCATGGATAGACCATTCATTGAAGAAAGTGTATCGAGTGAATGGAGGTCCATGGCAAGGTCAACTGTGGATAGGTCCACTCCTTCTTCGACCTTTATCAGATCCGAGACCCTCTTTGAGACCGGTTGTCCTTCAAGGACATCCATTACAGAAGGAAGGTCCTTACTTGAAAGAATGGCCCTTTCAACATCCGATGTCAGCCACCCAACAGGAAACAGAGGTTCCTTCCGATGCCCCAGGAGACGCAGCAACCTTTTCAGTTCCTCTCCTTCAAGATGCGACATATATGACCGGATCAGAGGTTTGATCGTATCCGGAGACCCATCGAGGAGAGAGTTCATAGATCCATGGAAGCTGGCCATCAGGGACCTGTCAACATCCCTGAACGTTTCAATGGAATTACCCGGAGTGAGTTCGGATAGTATGGCTTTCGAAAGGGCAAGGGGAGAGCCCATATCAACTAACGGAAGTAGCTCATCACGTTTTACATATGGATTCCCAATGGTCGACAACCTGGAGTTGTGATATGAATACTGCCCTACCCGTATCAACTTGCGAACACCGAAAACCACGGCTGTGGTTGCCAGTGTCAAGCCGACAGCTCCCGCTGTTATCAGGGCAGGTGTGTACATACCGATCATCTCCACTATACCATCTCCCTCATTCACCGAAAAGAGTTCTCGCAATTATCTCCCTTATCCTCTCTTCTTCCTTCTCTATCAGTCCATGAAAGGACATGTTGACGACCTTGCTACCGTCGGAGGTAGTAGCGATGATGCCGCCGATCAGGTCCTTTCCCTTGTATCTATTGACCGAGGAAGGAAGGGTCGTTGAGGTTTCAATGCTCATCTGGACCCCGGGTTTTCCTTTCAGCACGATAGCGTCAAGGTCCCTTACCGGATAGACTATCATACCTTGTCCGATTATGGTCGATGCTTTATCATACAAGGGAACCAGATATGTGTAGAGCTCACTCTCATCCATTTTGGAAAACCATTTCCTTACCTCGGAAAGTGTCTCCCAGATCAGGTCCTCCTTGGAGCTGAGGAGGGCCTGTCTGGCTTTCCTCTTCCCATCGGAGATCAGAATATTCCGGGATGTGATCATCTCCTTGTCGAGCTTCTTTTGAAGATCGAATATCTCCTTTTTGGTGTTCAGGCCAGAAGCATCTCGTATCAAACTGGCTTCCTTCTTTGCCTCATTCAGAATGATCCGTGCCTCATTCTGGGCTTCTTTTTCGATCCTTCCTATCATCTCTTCAAGTCCCATGGGATACACCCTTGACCCTCAGAGCATTCCGGAAGCCAGAAGCAGGAATATTGCGACGAGGAAACCGAAAATTGCCATTGTCTCTGACATAACAGCGAATATCACACCCTGACCGAATACCTTGTTGTTCCTACCGAATGCAGCCGCAGCAGCGGATGCGGTCATACCCTGGGGAATGGCCGATACGCTTGAGAAGGCGATCACTATGCCAATGGCAAGCGCTCCCCAACCCACATATGGCTGTCTCAGTATTTCGAACTCCGGGCCACCGGTCAGACCGGTGAAGTTCAGGACCAGTATCGAGATCAAAAGACCATAGATACCCTGCGTCATTGGCAGGGCCTGATAGACGATCAGTCGACCGAACTTGTCAGGCCTCTCTGCTGCGACACCTGTGGCACCCGCCCCGGCGATCCCAATTCCGATCGAAGATGTGATCGCAGCCACGCCCATGGCCAGCGCCACACCGATGAATACCAGAATTCTGTTATCTCTCACAATCTTGGAATCCTCCCGATCATTCGGATCGGTGAATTCAAGATATTCCTCGATATTGGTCATTCCGTCTTTATCCGGGTCCTCGGTAGCATCATATGTCTGATTGTTCAGACCATTTGCACCTTCCCAGTCATCATCCATACCATCGAAGTCAAGGTCCTTCATAGGTATCCTTTCCCCGGTGGCGAATACGGTCATGGCCGTCATGGCCACAAGGGCCAATGCGATGACCCCAATAATGATCATTGGATATTTTTTCATCATTCCAACCTCCGACATTTTCTATAATTAATATTTATTTTGAAATGATCAGATGACATCATTTTCACTTCCGGTCCTCTTGTTCCTTGTAACGATCTTCGTATGGACCCTTTCCATTCCAAAAGGTTCGAATGGAATACCTCCACCTTCATAGAACCGTCCAAAGAACTCTACGAACTGCAATCTCAATGAATGAACACCAGCTCCTAGTGCCTGGAGTAACAGGTTGAACACATGTAAGAATGCAAGTAACAAGAAAGCAACAGGTATCATTGCCAAATGGGACTCAAGGAGCATACGGCCAACAATATTGAATGCCATTGCCAGGCCGAAGGTCGATAGACCCAGAGCAAGGATCCTGGTATAGGAGATCCAATCACCAAGGTATCCCTCGATATCGAAAAGGACCATACCCTTGGACTTGAAAACAAGCAGGACGGTACCTAATATAAAAGAGCCTCCGCCGATCGCGGTCAGGAGGGTATCGAGCTCCCACCATCCGATGAGCATTGCTCCTATGAATATTGCACTGCCTACCTGGATAAGGAACCATGAAACCGTCCCCTTGAAGAAACCGAATATATCCCTCTTCACAAGCTTATCGATGCCGTAGAGCAGGATCCCGAGATTCAATTGGATCAGGCCGATATAAAGCGAGACCTGGAATAAAAGCATGGGGTCTTTCAAAGTATCATATGGCATCTGATACCCAAACAGCTCGAACGTGTACAACGGAGAACCCGCATTCCCAAGGACCACCCTTGGTATGAGATCACCAAAGAAAGCTCCCATCCAAATGCCAGATACGGTAGTGGCGAGTCCCATCAAAAATCCCATCCAACCTGTCATCTTCAATGACCTATTGGACCTACCAGCATATATAAGAAGGAATGAAAGGACCATGATGATCATTCCATACCCTGCATCTCCAAGCATCAGACCGAAGAAGAAAATGAATGGGACAGAGATCATAAGACTTGGATCGATCTCGTTATATTTTGGAATCGCAAATGTGTTTGTAAGAGGTTCGAACATCGTACCAAGCCAGCCATTATTCAGCTTGGTTGGTACAATATTCTCCTTGATCTCATCTTCAGTGGGGGGTCTGCGATCCATATGATGCCTGTTAGGGCATCTTTTTGTCAGGATGTCCTTCAACTCCTGTAACCGATCCTTCTCGATCCAGCCCACTATCCTCCTTGTATACCTTGTTCTGAGCAGGGATGAATTGAAGCGTTCCTTCTCGACCTTCATTTCCACCATTTCGAGATGGGCCCTGGCCGGAGGAAGCAGTTCGGAAGACATGATAGAACCCTCTTTTTTTACACCTTCAAGCATGTAATCGAGTTCATCCTTCAGAGAATCTAGCTTCGGAAGTAATCGTCCGATGGATAGGTTCAGGATATCCATATCCATATTATTCATCGATATGAATTTTCTTATCCCTGGAACATCAATGTTCATTTCCGTGTACAATCGACCTCTAAGGATTTCGCCCAGGTCCTTCTCCATGGATGAAGTGTAAGCGATCCTAACCGAGTGTAATCCTTCTTTCCGATCGATCAATGATCCATCTATATCTCCACCTACCCCTTTGACCGCTGCCTGGAGCTCGTCGAACCTTCTCGTGGTTCCGATCTTTATCCTCACTCTCCGGAAGGATGACAGTGTGTTCAGATCAATGTTAAGACCTGATAATTGTGTCAGACGGGAGATGGTCTCCGAAAGATGATCGATATCACCTTCCACCCTTCTGATCTCATCCTCAAGCGGGCCAACCCTACTTCTGGTGGAACGGATCCAATTTCGGGTTTTTGAAAGGTCATCATTCTTACTCGTTCTATATACCTGGCATTTACCTCTTAGAATGCTTTTCAAACCGCTCAGGGGTTCTTCCAAAGGGACAAGCAGATCAATGATCCTCTCGATATCTGCCCGAAGGTCCAGTAGCTTGGGATCTACCGATCCCTCCTTGTTCCCTTCAACTTCGATGGATTGGATCGTTCTTGAATCCTGCAGGTCAACAATGACCCTGTCCAGATCCCCTTTCATCAGGAATATCTCGACCCTTTCCATCTTCTTGGGATACAATAGGATACCGCCTTTTCAGATGTTCAGCTACCCTTGATCAATGTGAGGACCTTCTCGACAGCAACAGGAATTCGATCTCTGGCCTTGGACCCCAGGTCCTTTGCCATAATGTTACCATCGTTTCGGATCTTCTCAGCTTCGATCAGAGCCTTGTCCTTGACCTCTTTCAAACCTGATGTCTTGCGAGTTTTGAACTTGATCAATAGTATCTCCCGCTGGTCACTCGCTTCCTCATCTGCTCTCTTGATCTCCAATTTGGCCAGCTCCTTGGCCCTGTCGACATTCAGTTGAGCCTTCTTTTCTGCTTCGAGGAGCATGTGGAGGTCATCTTTGCCCATTTTCTCATCACCGGGAGGGATTTTGAAACCAAATGGGCTTAATCCATCGTATTACTTAACATTTATTATCGGCAAATAATGAGTGGAAAAAGTACATTTGGTTTGGTGATAGGAATATCAATGTCTGGTCATAATAACCTCTACATTTTCCGATCGTATTAAAAATCGATATAAATGAGGAACATTTTAAAAGGGGAAAAATGATTGGGGACATGTGGGAGCAAAGCAGGTGGCTATTTCCGAAACAGAAATAGAACCCAAGATCAAGAAGCTTGAAATGGTCTTGAATAGAAGTAACATGATAATCGGAATGCTGGAGAAAACGGAAGTTGACACTTCTTCTTACAAGGGAATGATCGAAGAAGCCAAGATCAACTTTGAAAATGGCAAATTGGAAGAAGCGTTCAGGATTGCCATCTCATGCATAACCGAGCTCAAGGGCATCAATGAATCCAGCGAAAAGAAAAAGAATGGAAAAGGTTCAAGGGGCGGCCGAGGCAAAGGGGTCTTCGCCCTTATCAGGGACAATACCCAGGAAATGGACCTGAAGATAGATGAATGGAAGATCATTGTCTCCGGATGGAGAGTAAAAGGTTACAACTTCGAAGAAGATGAAAGCCTGTTTTCCAGAAGCTTCGATCAGATAGAAAAGAGGTTCATCTCCATAGGAGAACAGATAGAAAAGGCCGAGGAGATCAGAAGCAAGATCGCCAGATCCCGTGATGATTTCTCTCATGTAGGTAAGGAATATCTGAAGAAGATCGACGATATTGAAAAGGCCGTCTTCAGACTGGACCGGCTGGATGACATCGACCGGAGATTGAGATCCGTCATAACAACGATCAGATCCGTTGAAACACGATACAGGACCCTTAGGAACCGTATAAGCCGGCATAGAAGAAAAGGGCTCAATACTTCATCCATTGAAGAGATGATCGAAAATGATGATGACCTCGATTATCTGGACAAACAATTAAATATCTACGAATCGAACATTGATTTCCTTTTCAAGGAAAAACAAAAATTGAACACTTTCAAGGAAGGTCCGTTCATAGATCAATTCCATGACAAGATCGTGGAACTCGAAAAAATGATAGATGATCCCTGGCTCCTCGATAAGGTCGTAGAAAGGATGCTTGACCTGGAAAAGTCCATCAAGAATGCAAAGATGAAAGATACGAAGAAAGAGGGAGAGAGAAAGAGAAGAAATGAGATCAAAAAGAGTCTCGAAAAATATTCTGCAGAGGGTTTCAAGATCGACATGGTGGAACAGATAATCGATGATGACATTAACCTTCTGGAAGAGGAATTTGATATCTTCATCAGACAGACCGCCAGATTGAAATCACTGAAAGAGAAACTTTTCAAACTTGATGCCACCGGTTTCGAAGACGATGTCTCAAGTATATCAGAAAAATTGTTCGATCCTACCAATATCAACAATACTGAGGTTGAGGTCAATGAACTGAAGAACAATATCCTCAACCAGAAGATCAGATCCCAGAACATCGAGAATGCCGTCAAGGAATGGGGCGGGATGGGATTCAAGATCTCGAAACTTCAAAACGCGCTTCAAAAAGATATTGTCGAAGCAGAGAAGATCTACAAGGATTACACAGAAAGGATCTCCGAACTCATGGAATATGAGACTCGCCTAAAAGAGGTCAATCATAAAGATATTCCCGACCTGGTCCATAAATTGACATTGAAGATCAAGAATCCGGAACTGATCGATTCCATACGAAAGGAGATGGGAGAGATCCAGAAGGTTGTTTCTGAACGGGACAGTATTCGTGAGAAGAGGATCGAGCTGAATGACCTCCTAAAGACATGGAGGTCACAGGGTTACAAAATAGATGCGATACTGGAGAAGACGCAGAAAGAAACCTCGATCGAGGGTCTTGAGAAGATCGTACTTGACCACACAAGGGCCATAGCCTCCCTCAATTCGTTCAAGAATGAATTCCCGGCTTTCGAAAGAGGATGGTTCCCAGATCTGGAAAAAGAAATAATGGACAGTATGAACGATCCGGACCTTTTCAAGGAAACCCTGAAGAAGTTCACCCGCTTAAAAAAAATAGTTATCAAGGAGGAGAAACGAAGGGGTGAGATATCTCGAAAGCTCACCGAACTCTCCAGTAGAGGTATCATTGTAAGTAGGGTCTCGGACCTCTTGATCGATGACTCAAAGGTCCTTACGATCGAATACGGAACATTCAAGGAAAATGTCAAGAGATTATTGAAGCTCAAAACAAAGCTACTCAGGGAAGCCCATACCAAAAGCGATCAGGAACTCGAGATGTTCGCGAAGGGAATGAACGACCCATACCAGATAGAAGGATATGAGCGTCAGACCTCTCTACGTGAAAAGGGGATCACAAAGGGGTCTGAAGAGAAGGCAACAAAGTCAGACCTGAATGAGATGAAGAAGAAAGCGAAGGAGCTGTACCTCAGCAACGATCTCCAGGTGTCATTGGAGCTTTTCAAGAAGGTTCTGGCAGAGGACCCGGATAACAAGGAATCAAGTTTCTATTTGAAAAAGGTCAATTTGAAGCTGAAGAACATCAATGAGGAAGGAAGCGCTTCCGAAACTTCGACCGAACTTGATACCCTGAATGATGATATTACACCCGAAGATATTGAAGAAACCACACCTGTGGAAGACCTGCAAAGGTCAGAAACATCGAATTCAGGTGACATCGATTGTCTTTCATGTAAGGGAACAGGTAAATGTGTGTGGTGCAATGGGTCAGGGCAATGCTCCACCTGTAGCGGAACCGGAAATACATTCGGAAACACATGTCCTACCTGCAAGGGTGAGGAGAAATGTTCTGTTTGCAAAGGATCCGGGAAATGCAGCTGGTGCAATCTCTGAGATGGAGTGACCATCATGAAGGCCGCTGAAGTATTGGTGTTCTGTACGCTTGCGATCATCTTGACATCTATGAATGTCCAGGGGCAATGTTGCGGCGAACCCGAAGAAGTGATCGAACCTGTTGGAATAGATACTGTGGTAATTGACAACGAACAGTTCTGGACAGGTTCCAAATTGGTGAATGGAAGCCTGTTGATCAACGAGACACTGGAGCTCAGGGATTGTGATCTCACGATATCCGGAGAAGGGATAAAGATCTTGGAGAACGGTTCCCTCCACCTGGTGAACTCATCGATCTCCCCATTCCTCCGGGAAGTGGGATACTACATCGAATCTTCCGGCGTCTTGGAGATCCATCGGTCTACGATCAACGGGTCGCTCGACCATTCCAACCAGTATTTCAGTCTCTATCTTCTGGATGGGAGCTTCTCATTTGTGGATTCAATAATGACCCGATCGGGATTGATCCGAAGCGGTCTCGACTCATTGGAGATCATCAATTCAACGATATCAGGCATCATCTCAACGGGAGGGTCGATATTGGTAGAGGATTCGGTGGTCGAGGGATTGGGGGCTTCGATGGTAGGGGAGGGTAACCTTTCCGTGATCAGGACCAGCTTTACTTCCAATATTTCCTTTTCCTCATCCATCGCTGCCATATCATGTGAAGATGGTGGACTTGATGTTGAAAATGTATACATCGAAGGTACCTACGGGGGAGGAATATTCTCCAGTGGGGCAAGTGTCTCGGCCCGATCCGTTACGATCGATCTTCCCGGTGCCCTATATGGTGGAAGATTCATGGAATGTGGCCCTCTGGAATTGGTGGGCATGGATATCACTGGTCCTTACAGCGGTATCGAAATGACGGATTGTCCCGGCGATCCCATGATCCGCGATTCAAAGATACTTTCATTATACAAAGGGATCGATACAAAAGGTCCAGGCGCTCTTCTTATTGAGAACACTACGATAGAGGATGCGGAAAACGGCATCATCTCATCCAATCATATCTCGATCAGAGGATCCTCCATCCGGAATACCGAGGTGGGACTTCTGCTCGAAGGGCAATGGGCCCTTATCGAGATGGATTGTCAGATCGAAAACTTCACCAGATGGGGCATGGAGATCGAAACATGGGACAGGGTCGAACGAACCGACGTTGCGTTCATTCCGGGTGATGGGGCACTTTCAAACATCTCGATGTGGGGGAGGACACATATAAATACTTACGGTCCGGGAATGGAAGTGGTCGACGGTTCGATCATCGAACTATCATCGTCGCTGAACTGGACAACGAAAATAGGTCCAGGGGAGGTCGGCTTGATCTGGGGCTACCTGGGACCCTCTGACGAGGTCATCACAGTTGAATATGATCTGTCTGCAAGCTGGGGCAATGCCCGGATGGAGACCTCATTCATTGTCATGGAGGATTCCCATGTGGATCTCCAGCTGCCATTGACCGACATATATGTGAACGATATCGAATTAATGGAAGGTAATGCAGTCGTCACCGTGGGAACATACGGCTCAGAGGCAAAGAATGTGGCAGTGACCATCTACCTGGATGGGACCTACAGGTTCAGCCAGAAAACAAACATTGTCCCTGGTGAAAATATCACGATCATACTACCGGTTGGAAAGATGGAGCCCGGACAGCATGATCTCAAATGCTCCATCAGATCGAGTGATGAGTATACCGGAATGAACGGCATTCTCCAGGACAATAACGAACTTACGATATCAGTTGAAAAAGGAGAGGATACCGATGACAATGAGCTACAGATCATTGCAGCGATCATACTGATCATTGCCGTGGTCCTCATTATCATGGTATTGGTGCTTCGCAGAAGAAGCTAAAGATTAATATCAGACCTGTGCTTCCCTAATTTCATGCCCGGAACGGACTCCAAAGAGATTGAATACTCAACTGTGACGGAGGTCTCTGGTCCACTTATGGTAGTGGAGGGTGTTGAGGGTGCCTCCTACGGGGAGGTCGTGAAGGTCAGGTCCCCGGATGGAAAGATGAGGCTGGGGCAGGTTCTTGAAGCACATATGGACAAGGCCGTCATCCAGGTCTTCGAAGGAACCAAAGGAATAGACACCGATGTCACTTCTGTAAGATTCACAGGAGAGACCATGAAGATCCCCGTTTCACCGGATATGCTGGGAAGGGTATTTTCCGGAACTGCCAGACCGATCGATGAAGGACCTGCGATAATCCCAGAGGAAAGGAGGGATATAAACGGAGAGCCCATCAACCCGACCGCAAGGGAGTATCCCAAGGAATTCATCCAGACCGGGATCTCCACGATAGATGGCATGAACACACTTGTCAGGGGTCAAAAACTTCCCATCTTCTCGGCATCCGGCCTACCGCACAACGACCTGGCAGCTCAGATCGCCAGACAGGCAAAGGTCCTAGGAAGCAAGGAGGAGTTCGCGGTCATATTCTGCGCAATGGGCATCACATCCGAAGAAGCTAACTTCTTCAAGAGGTCCTTCGAGCGATCGGGAGCACTTGAAAGAGCTGTCCTCTTCCTCAATCTTGCAGATGATCCAGCCATCGAAAGGATCATTATCCCCAGGATGGCATTGACCACCGCAGAATACCTTGCCTTCGAGAAGGGGATGCATATCCTTGTCATTCTGACCGATCTTACCAACTACTGCGAGGCACTCAGGGAGATAGCAGCAGCCAGGGAAGAGGTCCCCGGAAGGAGAGGATACCCCGGTTACATGTACACTGACCTTTCACAGATATACGAGAGGGCTGGAAGAATAGAGGGAAAGCATGGTTCCATCACACAGATACCCATTCTCACCATGCCGGATGATGATATCACACACCCCATTCCGGACCTTACCGGTTATATCACCGAGGGACAGATCGTACTTTCAAGGGAGCTTCACAGGAAATCAATAAGACCACCGGTGAATCCCCTACCATGCCTTTCCAGATTGATGAAACAGGGCATAGGAGAGGGAAGAACAAGGGCCGATCATGATCAGGTTTCGAACCAGCTCTATGCGTGTTATGCAGAGGGGGTCAACCTGAGAGACCTCGTCGCTGTCGTTGGGGAAGAAGCACTTACGGACAGGGATAGGTCTTTCCTCAAGTTCTCCGCTCGCTTCGAAAAGGAGTATATTGCCCAGGGGAGTGAGGAGGATAGGTCCATAGAGGAGACGCTGTCCCTGGCATGGAAGCTCCTGACAACGATCCCCAGGGAAGAACTGAAAAGGATAGATGAGGAATTCATCGAAAAATATTATCCAAACTGATGAGGACATGGCCCAACTATCGATCATGCTGTCATTATAAATGAAGATCGATCCTGTAATTGTCATTCATCGAACATCGACAGGATGGACCTGAAACATTTGGGTTGTTCAACATATTGTAGATGTGTATATTCTCTTTGATCACCATGGATCCCGAGTGGATCGGAAAATCAAGGGAATTACATATATACCTCTTTGTAATGATACCTTACTTGTAATATTTACAAAATATAAATTGAGGGTGTTCAAGTGGAAGATTATGTCATGATACTGAAAAAAAAGGGTCTGAAGGTCACACCTCAAAGACTGGAGATCATGCGGTATCTTGACAAAAATCGCATTCACCCAAGTATCGACCACATCTATACACAACTGAAAATGAAAAATCCCAGTCTATCCAAGACCACGGTCTACAACGTGATTGATGATCTTTCGGAAAATGGCGTCATTCAGGTGCTCACGATCAATAAATCCGAGATCCTGTGCGATTTCAATAATGACCCTCATCACCATTTTATGTGCAAGGAGTGTGGGTCCATATCCGATCTGGAGGACAGATACAACTTTGATATCATAGAACAGATAAGGTCCGAAGGGTTCAGAGTGGACGAGGCTTTCGGATATTTCAGAGGATTATGCATATCATGTAATAATAAAAATGAAAAGAAGGTGGATTGAAATGACAGATCAGAAAGAAGTATACAAGTGTGAATTATGCGGCAATGTTGTCGAGGTGATCCATACCGGTGCTGGTGAACTCGTATGTTGTGGACAACCTATGGTCCTCCTCGAGGAAAAAGGCAATGATCAGGGAACGGAGAAACATCTTCCTGTCCTTGAAAAGGTCGATGGAGGTGTAAAGATCAAAGTAGGCGATATACCACATCCCATGGCCGAGGAACACCATATCGAATGGATAGAGATCGTGACAGATTCAAGGGTGGAGCGTAAATATCTTAAACCCGGAGCTGCCCCTGAGGCATTCTTCTCGATAGAGGAAGATGTTAAGATGGTAAGGTCCTACTGTAATTTGCACGGCCTCTGGAAGATCACAATATGAAGGTGTTGAAATGATCAATGAGAGAGTTGAAAAGGCCATAAACGAACAGATCAATTGGGAGCTCTATTCCGGATATTTCTATCTCTCGATGTCCACATATTTCGAGACGATCGGCTTGCCCGGTTGTGCCAACTGGATGAGGGTTCAGGCCAAGGAGGAGCAGTTCCATGCGATGAAATTCTTCGATTACATCATTGAACGAGGAGGCAAGGTGACCCTGAAGGCGATCGATGCACCTCCAAGTGTCTGGGAATCTCCTCTGGATGTGTTCGAAAAGACATATGAACACGAACAGAAGGTCACCTCTCTCATCAATGATCTGGTGGACCTGGCACTTACTGAGAAGGATCATGCTTCATACAATATGCTGCAGTGGTTCGTCGATGAACAAGTGGAAGAGGAAGCAACCGCTTCCGATATTGTGGGAAAATTGAAGCTCATTGGCAATGGCACGAGCGCATTGTTCATGCTCGATCAAGAATTTTCGAAGAAGGTGTTCACTCCACCTGTGAAAGAGTGACAATAACTGGAGGTAATGAATATGGCAAAAAAATGGAAATGCATCGCCTGTGGATATATCTATGATCCCGAGAACGGTGATATGGACAATAATGTTGCAGCTGGCACTACGTTCGAGGATCTTCCCGATGGTTGGGTCTGCCCTATCTGTGGTGTTGGCAAGGACATGTTCGAAGAGATATAGAAAGGATCGAACCGAACAGGATCGGAATGGATCGACACGGGTCATCTCCAACAAGGTGACCCTTTTTTCCATTCCTTATATCATGGAGGGTCTCCCTTTCCCAGTGGCAAGAAAACATAAAAAGATCCGGTGAACCTGATGAAAAAAAAGACGTTGCAAAGGATCTCGTATGGCGTATATGTCGTGTGTGCCAGATCAGGAGGGAAGAACAACGGTCAGATCGTGAACACCCTCTTTCAGGTCACCGCAGATCCGGAGGTGATAGCCATCTCTGTTAACAAGGACAATCTAACACACGATCTTATCAATGAGAGCAGGCTTTTCACTGCCTCGATCCTATCAGAGGAAACATCAATGAAGTTTATCGGGACCTTTGGTTTTAAAACCGGCAGGGACATTGATAAATTCGAGGGTGTCGAGTTCAAATATGGCAAACTCGGAGTTCCCATTATCACAGGGCATTCACTGGCATATCTTGAAGCAAAGGTGATAAACAGCATGGACCTTGGATCCCATACCGTGTTCATTGGAGAAGTGATGGAGATGGACCAACTTGAAGATGGAAAAGCGATGACCTACAATTATTATCACGAGGTCAAGGGAGGTCTCTCTCCAGAGACGGCGCCAACATATATTAAAAGAGAAGATAATATTGAAAATATACGACAAGGAGGAGTTTGAGATGGACCGAATTGAGATAAAACCAGGAATATTCTGGGTGGGAGGGATCGATTGGGACTTGAGAGATTTTCACGGATACAAGACCCAGAGAGGTTCCACATACAACGCTTATCTGATCATTGACGAAAAGATCACCCTGGTGGATACCGTCAAACATTATCTTTTCGATGAGATGCTTGCACGGATCGAGGCGGTAGTTGACCCCTCAAAGATCGATTACATAGTTTCCAATCATGTCGAGATGGACCACACCGGTGGATTGCCAAAGTTGTTGAAGATCGCAACAAATGCAAAGATAATCACATCTGAAAATGGTGAAAAAGGTCTGAAGAGGCACTACAAAGAGGATTGGGACCTCCAGGTAGTAAAGACCGGAGATACCCTGAATATCGGCAAGAGGACCCTCCACTTCGTCAGCATCCCCATGGTCCATTGGCCTGATTCCATGGTCACATATGTTGCAGAGGATAAACTTCTCCTCCCCAACGATGCATTCGGTCAACATCTCGCAACATCGGAGAGATTCGACGATGAGGTGGGTCAGGACATCATATGGGAAGAAGCTGCAAAATATTATGCAAATATCGTTCTACCCTTCGGTCCTCAGGTAGTGAAGGCTCTGGATGTCGTTGAAACCCTGGATGTTGATATGATAGGACCGAGCCATGGGATCATCTGGCGTTCCCATATTCCAAAACTGCTTCAGAAGTACAGGAAATGGGCAACCCACCAGACCGAGAACAAAGCGCTTATCGTCTACGACACCATGTGGGATTCCACCCGAAAAATGGCACATAAACTGAAAGAGGGTTTGCTGGAATCCGGCTTCCATGTTTCCATGAGATGTCTGAAATCAACCGACATATCCGATGTAATGACAGATGTTCTTTCAACCAAATTAATACTTATCGGATCTCCTACCCTGAATAACAATATGCTCCCCTCAATGGGCGCGTTTCTAACATATCTGAAGGGCCTATGGCCCAAGGATAGGGCCGGTATGGCCTTCGGGTCATACGGCTGGGGTGGCCAATCCATAGGTCAGATAGAGGAGATCATGAAGGAAATGAAATGGGAAATACCCCTTGAGTTCATCAGGATCAAATATATACCTGACGAGGACGAGCTGGAAAAGGTCAAGCAGATGGGAAGAGAGCTTGGAGATCGGTATCGAGAAAGGTGATAATATGGAATATGAACATGTTGAAGGAAAGGACAAGGGCAAGGTTGTTCTCTTTGCACTCAGTACCTGTGTCTGGTGCAAGCGGACGAAGAAACTTCTAACTGATCTCGAGATAGACTACAGTTACATATTCGTTGACCAGCTGGACAGGAAGGCCAGGGACGAGGTGGAAATGGAAATAAGGAAATGGAACCCCAGATGCTCATTCCCCACCCTGGTCATCAACAACGATAAATGTATCGTGGGCTACCAGGAAGATGACATCAAGGAGGCTTTTGATAATGCCTGAAGAGGATATCAACGTCTCTGATGAAGAGGTAGATATTGCAATCCAGAAGCTGATAAAGGATACAGAGGCAGGTGGTTACCACCTTAACCCTGATGAGGAATTCACCAGGGACCTCGTATTCGGCCTCCTTTACAACGAGAAAAGATATGGTCACTGGGCATGCCCCTGCCGCCTATCCAATGGTGACAAAGAGGAGGACCTGGATATCATATGTCCATGTGATTATCGAGATCCCGACCTTGCAGAGTTCGGAGCATGTTACTGCGCTCTATACGTATCGGATGATATTGTTTCAGGGAAAGAAAAGGCACGTCCCATCCCCGATAGAAGACCGGAGAGGGAAAGTAGATCACAATTTCATGCGAGTGAGGAGGCCGTGCTACCAACCTCTCTATCATTACCAGTCTGGAGATGCAGGGTCTGCGGGTACCTCTGTGCAAGGGAAGAACCTCCTGCCAAATGCCCCATATGCAAGGTTGGTAAGGAAAGGTTCGAGAGATTCATGTGATAATGTTTCATAGATGATCGAGGTGAAAAAATGAAGAGTTTGAAAGGAACGGAAACGGAAAAGAACATACTCACCGCTTTTGCGGGAGAATCTCAGGCGAGGAACCGCTATACATTCTTCTCGAAGCAGGCGAAGAAAGAAGGATATGTCCAGATATCATATGTTTTCCTGGAGACAGCGGACAACGAGGGTCAACATGCGAAACAGCTGTTCAAATTCCTCGAGGGAGGCGATGTCGAGATCACAGCCGCTTTCCCGGCAGGTGTGATAGGAACAACTGCAGAGAACCTGAAGGGATCTGCTGCCGGTGAGAACCATGAACATGTGCACATGTATCCGGATTTTGCCCAGATCGCGGAAAATGAAGGATTTCCAGAGGTTGCAGCTGTCATGAGATCCATTGCGGTTGCGGAAAAACAGCATGAAAAGAGATACCTGGGACTTCTCGAAAATCTCAATAACGGCACAGCGTTCAAGAAGGCAGAGAAGGTCACATGGAGATGCATCAACTGTGGATATATTTACGATGGGTATGAACCACCTGAAAAATGTCCAGCATGTGCTCATCCCAAAGCCTATTTCGAGGTTATAGCCGAGAATTGGTGATATAGAACATCGGGAGCCCGAAATGGGCTCCCAAATTTTTTATTTTCTATTCTGTCATCCAATAATATCAGAGACGTCCTTTTCACAATACTGGCAGGAAACTGTTCCCTTGACATGTTCTTGTCCCCCCACACTATACTTTCAATATCAAGTTCCAAAAAGATACTTAATTATATATAGTATACAGTATCTGAATGGAAGCAATGGATGATCAATGCACGGTATACAAAACAGTGGATATGGTCGCAAAGAAGTGGACGATGGTGATCCTGCTGGAACTGTATCGGGGTGGCGGAGGACCCAAGAGATACAATGAGATCAAGAAAAGCCTCAGGGAGATCACACCCAAGGTACTCTCCACCAGGCTCAAGGAATTGGAAAGGGACCAATTCATTACAAAGAGGATAGATACTTCCAGTTTTCCGGTCAGGACCGATTACACCCTTACTCAGATGGGATTCGAATTCATCAAGGTAATTCAGGATATCAAGGAGTGGTCCCTGAAATGGAAGGTCGATAACAAGGTCTGTGAGAGGCTCGATTGTAAAGATTGCACCTTGTGATCGAGACCTTTCCAGTTAGGACTGTATATGGCCCTCTATTCCATGAAAGAACGAAAGATCACCTCATGGTATCCTTTCAGAAACTCTCAAGTATTAATATAAAAACCAATATCTACACAGTATACAAAAGATACCTTGGTGATCCCGATGGCAATTAGACAGATCATACATATCGATCATGTAAAATGCAATGGCTGCGGAGAATGCATCCCCGACTGTCCTGAGGGAGCCTTGCAAATAATTGATGACAAGGCCCATCTCATCTCGGATATCTTCTGTGATGGACTCGGTGCATGTATAGGAACCTGCCCTCAGGGTGCGATATCTACGATCGAAAGGGAGGCCGAGGAATATGATGAAAGGGTTACCATGGAAAATATTGTCAAGGCAGGCCCAAATGTTATCAAAGCGCATCTGAAACATCTGAAAGACCACGCTCAGACCAGATATTTCAACATAGCAGTTGAGGTCCTTGAAGAAAAAGGGATCTCCCTTCCGGATATGGATGAAGAGGCTCCGTGTGGATGTCCTGGAACAGAGATGACCGTAATCGAGGCCCCCCATGATGTTGGATCCGGAGATGGAGATCTACCATCCGCGCTCAGACAGTGGCCCGTCCAGATCCATCTGCTCCACCCCAAGGCCCCTTTCTTCGACAACTCACATCTACTCCTGTTGGCTGACTGTGTCGCGGCCGCCAATCCAAACCTCCACTCACAGCTCATCCACGGAAAGACCGTGGCTATGGGCTGTCCTAAGCTGGATGATTCCGGAGCATACATCGAGAAGCTTTCCGAGATCATCAAACAGAATAGGATCAAATCGGTCACCGTGGCCACGATGGAGGTTCCCTGCTGTGGTGGAATGATCCGGATCGCCGAAGAGGCCATAACTTTATCCGGCAAGGATACTCCTTTGATCAAAGAGATGATTTCCATCAAAGGAGAGCTGATGTGAACATCAGATAAGGACCGATTCGACCAGTAGAAATATCTCCAATTCATTACTTCTTTCACAAACCGGTCGATCTTATTCCCGAATGTCTTGTCCTTTATTGTCCTTGATTCGATACCTACTGTAAAACTCACAGCTTTCCCGAAAAGATCCTTTACATCAGCTATCGCGTTGATCTTGACATCTTTATCACATGTATAGAACAATATGATATCATCGATCTTGCATTCAACCGGATAGTGAAAGATTCAACCGACCTGACCGGATCGCCCACAATTGGAACATTTGATATCGAAAGGTTCGCCCGACATCAATTTCTCCCGGTTGACCGATGCCTTGAAGGAGTTACCACAAAAAGGGCATTCGACCAGTGCGGACACCTCCTTCTCCCTGGGTATCTCTTTACTTCGATCGGTAACAGCTTCCTCCCTGTGAACGCTCTTTAGCGGTGCAGCCTTCTTTGGCTCCACAGGTCTCTCCTTATCCTTACTTTTGGATCTATGGCTGTGGATCGTATGGACTGGTACAAGATCCATTATCTTCTTTTCACTCGACCCTCTGGTTTGCTTGCTGGAAGTGTCGATTATCTCTGCATGAACATACTCATGGGACGGGTCGGCATCAAGTCCCATTCTGAGGAGTTGCCTTCTGATCTTCTTCTGTCTTGATCGTCTGAACCATGCAACGAGTATCACTATCACTATCAATGATACGATGATCGGCGACATGCACAGAATGAAAGAGTACAGGTCCTCGGTCTGAAGATCCGTATTCTCCCTATCCTTGATGTTCAAAGTGACGTTCGTTGTCCCGATTCCCCCCGAGGTATCTTGAACGGTCAAGGTTACTACCAGGCCATCACCGGATATGCTGCTTTTCCATCTTACCTGCTTACCTTCAAGTCTGGAACCATCCGGAAGGTCCCAGATATAGGAGATAATAACCCCGTCAGGATCAAAAGAAGAGGAACCGTTCAATATGAACTCATCACCGATATCACCATAATTGCTTCCAACGATCCTTGCTATGGCAACAGGGTCCTGATCCCCGGATCCTGTAGATGGAGTGAACCTGATGACATCCACCGAACGATCCTCATTACCGCTTCTGTCCACTGCGGTCACTGCCACCCAGTATGACAATTCAGGATCGAGGTCCATGAAGGATACCACTGTATCGTTTTCAGCTTGTAACTGGACCCGAAGATCGGTATTGAGGATCCCGTCCGATCCGGTACCAACATATACATTGTAATAAGCGAGATCAAGAGCAAAGGAAGGGGTCCATTCCACCTCCACCCAACCTTCATCGATGATCTCAACTTTGATCCCTTGAACAGGTTCGGGAGGATCGGTATCGAATGGGTCCGCCCCCTCCCCTGTTACAAAGATATCATCTATCCACCAACCCCTTCCTTCCCCGGTCTCACCCGATGATACAATGAACCTTAGCCTGGTATGATCGCCTATCAACGCATCAAGATCGAAACCTATCTGGTACCAGTCCCTATCTCCCTGGAATGCGTGCTCTCCCTCCAACGGACCGGATATCCCCTCCTTAAGTATCCTGGTATGTGGTTGGTCCGACTCAAGCGTCACCCAGTTTCCGGTGGGGTCAACAGCCTTGACCGATCCACCACAACTACCCTGTTCTCCGATGAAACCAAAGCTATGCTGGATGTAAAGATAGGCATTATCCATGAATCTCAGGTCTATCAGCGGACTGGTGATGTATGAGTGGGTATTTCCGGAAAAACCGATCGATGTCCCGGATCCACCGGGCGATCCAAACCGCAAATGACCCTCACCTGATGTGGTCGAAGGTCCAGGAGTTACATCCTCGATGAACCAGGTCGAATCACCCTCCTCTGTGTCTATTCTCCAGTGATCGAGGCCGTTCGACATGTCATCATACAGGACTGTGTCCATGGCAGTTACCGGATAATGATATGAAGATCCAAGGGAACCTTCCACTGTCAGGTTTAAGTACAGTTCATAGTTGCCTTCCATCAGGGGTTCCCAGTCCAGGTGATCGGTCGAGATCCTTTCAGAGGAAATGGGCTTGGAAGTAGTAAATGGGCCCCATCCCGGGGGTCCAAGGATCAAAAGGGATACCTCTGAATCGGAAGGGGTCATCATCCCCTCGTTCAGTACAGTGAAATGAATCCGGGATATTCCCCATGTTGGTATGAACCTGGGAACTTCAGGAGGTTCCGAGAGTTCGATCTCAACAACTGGTCTCAATATACCTTCGATAATGATCTCATCGATAAAGACACCATTATCAACAGAACCGTCTTCAACGTCAACGAGAAGGAATCTCAAGATCAACTTTTCTATGTTGAATGATGAAAGATCTATCCTTTGATCTACCCAATCCCCTCCGGATGAACCGGAGTGGTTCATAACGGTGGTCCAGGATCCCGGATCGTTCCTGACCTGTACCAGAAAATGGTCCGATGTATTACCTATACCTGTACTGTTCTTTTCATCATCCAGAAAGGAAAGGTCGAACCATATGAGATATGTAACTGTGATATATCTGTGATCATGCACGTCGATCTCCGGAACATCGAGATATGACCTGGTTCCTTCTTGATAGGTTCCGTTGAGAGGAGACCCCAAACATCTTTCACCTTCACCCGATGATCCGGGCCCGGGATTCTCGGTGGATCCTGGACCGGGAATACCCCATTCCCATCGATCCATATCACCACCATGGGTGATTCCTCCATCGCTGTCTTCGAGATCGATCCTTGTGATCAGATCACCTTCCTCCAGACCATTGACAGGATCGATGATAACCAGTGACAAAGGTATCACAAGAAGGATGAAGGACAGGGTAGGGATCAAATATCTCATGTTCGGACCACTCTTGACTTTTGGATGGTGGAAGAATCTGTTTGGATTATTTAAACCCTTTAGGAAAAAGCTAGCCCCGTAGGGACATAATCGACCTTTCGAGCCTGATCATACCGTTTACGGCCTTTTCCTTGATGAGAATATCGGTCACACTTCCAGCCATATCAGCAGGATATGGGTCGATCTCCACCACGACCCCTCCGGAAGCCTTTACGATGAACGGGATCCGGGCAACAGGCATGACCACACCCGAGGTCCCAATAACAAGCAGGTCCTTTCCACTTGATGCGATGTCCCATACACGTTCTATCTTCTCCTCTGGCAATTGTTCACCAAAGAACACAATATCGGGCCTCTTGTAGGAACCACAGGAACAAATATTGTTCAGTGTACCTATGGAATCCGGATCCACTCTCTCCCCATTCCCGCAACCGGGACAGAGGATCATCCTTGCATCACCATGGACGTCTATGACATCTACAGACCCGGCAGCTCTGTGGAGTCCATCAACATTCTGGGTCACAATAGGCCCGGAGATCCCATTCTTCTCGAGTCTTGACAATGCCAGGTGGGCCTCATTTGGATCGCACTGTAGAGATCCTCTTATCAACTCCCAGAGAAGGACCCAGGCTTTTTCGGGGTCGCTTTCGAATGTGTCTATATGACCATATTCTTCAGGATCGAACCTGGTCCAGATCCCTCCCGGACCCCGGAAGGGGGGAAGACCGGATTCTACCGAAATACCTGCCCCGGTCAATACAAGGAAGGGAGGATCCCGGAGAAGAGCCCCTGCAGCTTCCAGATATATATCACCATTCACGGACATCGGCATCAGCACTCATAGGGCTCATCACATATCAGCCATTTCCATTCATCATCTGCCAATATCCGATGGAACTGCTATCATATATCCATTTACCGCCCTTATCACCACGACTCAAGGGGTTTTGAACATACCATGATCTATTCCACATATGTATCGACCAGGGGATAATAATTTATCTCTGCGTTCATTTTATCATAATAGAAAAGGAGGGTGACATATGGATAGAAAGGAGTATATCTATTATTCATTCATGAAGAAGATAGTAGCGGACGGTTTCATATCCCTGGATGAGAGCGGATTGATAATGATACTGGAAGAAAGGCTCGGTCTATCGGATGATCAGATGGATGAACTGATGGGAAGGATCGAGGAAAAGAAAGAAGTGGATGAGGAGGAGATGAACAAGCTATCTTCAGATG
>JAUVCN010000036.1 GCA_030595715.1 Thermoplasmatales archaeon | reverse complement strand
AGAATAGATGCAATTTCTTCTCCTTTGGATGTATCTTGAGCTGGTGTGAATGGAACTATAAAAGATATGATCAAGATCCATAATATCAAACGATATGTTATCCTCATCAAGAGTTCTCCTAATCAATAAGTTAATGAGAATACATATCAGATTTATATATAGTTTTTACAAGTCGATTTTCAATACTGACAGTATTTGCCGACAACCACCTGAAAAGGAAGTATATTCCGACACTTTAATCAAGTAGTCAAGGGTATTTGTTAGATCCTTTATAATCTATCAGAAGTCCTTTCCTCTTACAACCCGATGTAGGAAAGTAATATTATTCAAATATCACCGGAAGGACCTCTTCCTCTATCGATCCCCATATCTTATAGAAGGTCAAAAGGTCCTTCGATCACTCATCATTCATCATCTCATCGGTCCTTTCAACTTCCGATAGATCACCAAGGGATCTAAACAGGTCCTTCGCTTCCTTGAAGAGTGTATTCCTTTCTTCCATCTCTTCTGTAATGGAAGCAATATTCCTCTTTGTCTCCGCTATCTGCCACTTGAATCCAAGGTCCATCGCGATATCAAGGGACTTTCTGAAGTGCTCAAGTGAAAGGACCCTCTCACCTTTGAGTTTCAAAGCTTCCCCAAGATTATCATGTACAATAGACAATGTGTGATCAAATAGCTCCTTCTCACAGATCTCCATGGCTCTCTCATACGATGATATCGAACCATCGAGATCACCTTTCTGGGCCTGGATTATTCCCTTGTTGATAAGTCCCCTTGCCACACCCATGGCATCATTCAGGAACAGCGCGAGGTCAAGGGACCTATCCACCTCCTCAATGGCATTATCAAGCTCTCCTTGCTTCCAAAGAACAACGGCAAGGTTCGACCTTGCCTTGCACATACTCTTCTTGTCCTTCAGACGGGATATCGATGAAATGATCAATTCCCTGGCTCTGTCAAGCTCACCTCTTCTGAGATGGATCGTCCCCATTGCATTCTCGCATCTGCCAAGCATATCAGGATCATCGATATCAGATGCCTTCTGGCAGCCTATGGAATACTGATGCATGGCCCTGTTCCAATCTCCTCCGACAGAGAGACACCAACCATTCAATATCAACAAAGTACACTCTATCGAAGGATCCACTCCCTCGGCCTCCCTGGACCTTGACATCTCATCCAGCAGTATTTGGGTATACCTTTCCAGGTCCTCCGTCAGGGAACAGGACATCAATTCATCACCAAGGTCGCGAACAGCAGATGCCCTTTCGGAAAGCGAACCGCATAACATGAGATGATACAGATATTCCCTAATATCCGTCAGCCTCTCGGATGTCTCATATTGACCTGATAAAACCATATCCAAACGTTCCCGGTAATGTTCTGAAAGGATCATATCCAGTTCTCTTCTCCTCTTTTTTGGTATGATATCCAGTACAATGTCCTTGATCATCTGATGGACGTTCATCTCCTGGTCCTCACCCATCAACAGGCCGCCATCCAGAAGTCCGGAGCAACCGGCCTCTGATATCAGGAGGGCTCCTGCGTCCATATCGAACAATCTCCGCCTTGAAAAAGGGATCCTGGCAACTGAAAGTAGGTCCAGGATATCAGCCTCAGTATGATTGAGATCTGATAGGACCTCATTTCTGATCAGGTCCCTCATGCTCTTCTTTGCCTGGAAGTGGGAACCATCACCATGGAAATTGACAAGAAGCGTCATATAGAGAGGATGCCCAGAGGTGATCTCATACACTTCCTCACCTATGTCCATATTGGAGCTCTCGATGAAACTCTTTACATCATCCCTTCCAAGACCCATTAATTCAAAGTGGAGTGCGGGAATATCGTCCAACAGGTTCCTTGGATCCATTCTTATCTTTTCCCTTGACAGGATTAGGATCTTCAATCCATATCCGCAAAGGTCCAAGAGCATGTCAAGGACCCGGCTGTTCCCGGTATCATCCATAAGGAACTGGGCATCATCCAGCATGAGAAGGAATGGTTTCTTCTTGATCTCGACCTCGAGCGACTGCCCGTGCTCCTCCAATGACATGGAACCTTTTTCCTTCTTCATCCTGGAAAGGATCCTTCTTCCTATGATCTCCATTTCATTGGATAGATCGGAAAGAAATACCACCTCCCCTCCCCACCTTCTGACAGGGACATAGACCCGATCGACATGGGGTCCACCGTATCTTTCAACCGCTTTACCGATCAGAGAGGTCTTTCCAGTGCCAGCCAAACCTGTTATCTGCAAAACCCGGCTATCGGAGCTGAGCCAATCACATATCAGGTCAAGTTCATTCTTCCTTCCAACGAATATCCCGGGAACCAGAGGAACAGCTGGTGATCTGATCTCGATCGGTTCTTCAACCTCCTTCGAGATCCAGTCCTCGATATCAACATCCACCAAGGGGTCGGTTATCATGGCCAGTGTTACAAGGGGGAGACCCGTGGAAACTACAAGTTCCTTGAAAGTACCTTCAAGTCCTTCTCCATTCTGAATGCAGGAAGTCTTCGCATCCAGCAGGAGTGATCTGATCTCAACTGCCATCCCCCTTCCGTTCTCTCCGAGGAAGTATACCTTCCTCTTTCTCTTCCCACCCTCTACATGGCGTAATCTGTCATCGACAAGGTCCTTTTCCGTCATCTGTGTGAGCACATAGGATATGTAGCTTCTGTCTGTATGCAGGATCCTTGCTATGCCCGGTTGAGTAACAGCTTCGGGACAAACATGATCGTCCTGATAGCGTTCGTTCTCAAGCAAATGGATCATTATCCCGTCTTGGGCTGTCAGTCCATACTCCTTTAATCCCAATGTAACCCCCGATACACCTCGCATTATTTTATACTGTTACAATGAACTATGGTTCCCAGTTGAGCGCGGTCTCGTGAATGACAAATGGACCTTCCGGGACATCTTCGAACAGAGGATCCCTCAGAATAGGTGGATCATCGGTCACCTCAACAAGGAAATGCCTTCGCATCATCTCGGTCGGGATTGAAGATGATATTTCGATGATATCGTTCACTTCTTCCTCCGGAATGTACCTCAACACGATATCCCCCTCCCCTTCAAGAACTCCAAGGGACCTTGCCCGAAGAAGCATGATACTTGATTCATTCGGTGTCAATCCTGACCCCATGAACAGGTCCATCATGACTCCTTGAATACTACCAGATGAATGAAGTTCTCCATTTACAAGGTATCCGCCCTCCACTTCAGATATCACCCAGCCCTTATCGGTCTCAGGATAGCGTTCGATGAAGACTCCCTCGTAGTAGAGGAACGGATACCTGTTCCCCTCGTATTCTATCATTCCATCCGGATGGACCGTGAGGTCATTCCAGGTAGCCTCTCTTCCCATCTCGACCTCTGGAATGGTCTTTGTGACGCCATCTTCAATTCTGATCGTTAGGTCAATGGTAATCTCTTCTTCGGTATGAAGATAAATTTCCGGGGAGGCGGTCGATGTGAAGGATTGTGCCCACATGAATACAAATCCTGCTAGAATGATCGTTGCGCAAACCACCGAGGTCAGGACAACCGAACCGACCTTGATCTTGTATCTCATTCCTATTCTCAAGTTCTCACCGATCTTTCATCGATATGTGAATATAAACTGCCTTGTTCTACATGTAGAAACAAGGTAGTAGTCGGAGTGATGAAATGATACCCCGGTGAGTGAATTGAAGAAAAATGACGATAGGAAAGATATCACTGTCCCGGTATGTGTTACGATCATATCCATAAGCATCATGGCATTTTTCATACTGGGTATTCTCGGTCAACTTCAAGGTACCATCGGAGATGATCAGAACTGGGATAACGGTTTTCTTAATTTGGACTGTGAGATCGAGGGAGAGGAGAACATACTAACATTTTGCATTATCAGCGGATCAATCGAATGGGCCGAATACGAGGTAAGAATTGATAACAGCCACCAAAACAGCACCAGGATCACCAGCGATGGGATCTCAACAGCCGGAGAAACAAAAGATTTCTCTCATCCGGAATGGAACCCCATACAGGGAAATGAATATGATATTATGATAGTTCATATCGGAGACAATAGGGTTGTATGGGAGAATACCATCACTACAAGATGATTATCATTTCTTCTTCCTTGGCTTTGCAACGATGAACTCATCTTCCTCTGCATTGGGATTCCATGGTTCAAGTTCCAGGACCTTGTTCTCGTCCTCTTCCTCTTCGAGTTCGAACTCCTCCAGTTCCGGCTCTCTTTTCTTCTTCGGAGGTTTCTTACCTCCTACAGAGACAAGGACCCTGGCCGGTCGAAGGACCTGTCCATCATAAAGGAAACCTTCCTGGTTGACCTCAACGACAGTGTTCTGCAGAACCTTCTTGTTCTCGATCGTCCCGATCGCCTCATGCATATGGGGATCAAAGGGACCGGATAGTGGTTCCATGAGGGTGACGCCCTTCATCTTCATCTGGTCTATCATTCCCTTCCTGATGAGGTCCATACCGGAAATGATATTCACAACTTCCTTTACATCCTCGTTCTTCTTTGCTTCAATGATGGCGCGGTCCATGTTGTCAATGGCCGATACCATGGACATCAGAACAGACCTGGTCCCATCCCTGACCCTCATCTGGATATCCGAATCCATCCTTCTCTTCAGGTTCTCCATGTCCTGATATGCCCGGTCCATCTTCTTCTTGAAGGCAATGGCCATCTTCTCCTTTTCCTGCAGGCCGAGCGTAAGTTTGCCGATATCCTCCTTGAGCGATGATATCTTGTCGTTAAGGTTCAGGACCTCCTGCTCGTAGTCCTCCTCGAAGACCACATCCTCGCTGATACTCGTGAAAGATATCAGCTCCCTAATGAGAGAAAGGACCCTCCGTTTATCCTTTTCAGGGATCGGACCTGTCTTCCCTTCCCATATACACTGGGAACAGACAGTGAGCATGTTGGAAGGTTCCATCTTCCCCTCTTTTTCGGGAGGAACGTCATAAACCACCTGGACCTCTTCCCACGTGGTGGTCTTTCCACAGTACCGGCAGGTGAACTCATCCCTCTTCCATATCTCTGCCATCATTTCCTGCGGGACCTTTTCAACCGGCATGCAAAGCTACCTCTGACGCTATTCTTAAAAAAAACATCTATCTTATTGTTTAAAAAAAATTCTATTTGATTATTGAAAAAAGAAAAAAAATGGGGGTCCGATCAAAGACCCCCAGTAAATACTTGTCCTTAACTTCACTCTTCTTCGAGGTCCTCACCGCAGAATGGGCATTCCTCTGCCTCATCGTCGGTGACTACCTCTCCGCAGCCGGGGCAGGACCTGCCCTCATCCTCTTCCTCTTCGTCCTCATCCTCATCGAAGTCCTCATCGGAGGGCTTCTTCATGATGAATATGAGTGCGACGAGCACGAGAACAATGAGTGCAACGAGGATGATGATGGTCATCGGACCGGCATTGTCATCCTTGGACTTGAACTCATACTTCTCTACTGTGGAATTCACAGTCCCATCCTCGTTGGTGAAGTAGTATTCCTTCTTTCCATCTCCGAGGTTGTCGATATCATCGCCAGTGAGAACTATGGTGAACTGCTTCTCCGTTGCGTCCCACTCCATGGTGAAGTTCAGCTCTTCATCATCTGATTCAACGATCATGAGCTTCACGACAAGTGCATCGAATCCTGTCTTGTTGACGGAATCTTCCTTCACAGGGACGATAACGGTAAGGTCATCATCATCTGAAAAGACCGCGTTGTCGAAGTCGAGATCCGCCCAGGTGGCTTCCTCAACAGGTGACACGTAGACCTCGTATGTGAATGCCACATTATAGGTCTCATCTGCTGTCAAGTTGATCGGGCCGATCTCGGGCATCATGTATCCTGATCTCTCCACTGCTGCATCATAGAACAGGGTTGCAGGAAGAACAGTGATGGTCACAGCGTAATCTCCCTCAAGGAGGACGATGGTATAGTTGCCGTTATCATCGAACTCTACCTCGTTGTCGCCGATCATCATGGTGACGTTTGAGAGGTTCACAGCTGCTCCCTCGATAGCGAAGGATACTGCTCCTGAAACTGTGTAGGACCTGAGTATGACCTCGATGGTCATGGTGTATTCCATCTCATCCACACCATCGGTTGCGGTCACGTTGAACTGGGTCGTTCCGGTCCAGTTGAGCGCAGGGGTGAGGGTAAGATCGAATGTCTCCCAGTTGTAGACGACTCCCACGTTCTCGGCCATGGTGGCGTTGATCGTGAAGTTGAGGTCTGTGCTGTCAGCGTCCACGAAGAGGGCAGACAGGTTGAATGTCTGTGCCTCGTTCTTGAAGAGGTTGAACTCGGTCTGTGTAGGTGCAGGGACATCGTTCACAGGAACGATCTCGATCATGGCGGTTGCATTGAGCATCCAGGTGCCGTTGATCCAGGCTGCGACCGGGAACTCGAAGGTTCCTTCCTCGAGGTCAGCGATGGAAGCGACCTTCGCATCGGTGTTGTCTGTCTCGTTGACAACAACAGAGAAGTTCATATCTGCCCATGACCAGAGGGGCTTCATGAAAGAGACGTTGGTCTCGTTTAGTGCCCACTCCCATCCGAGAGATACTGTAAGGTTCTCGACAGGGCCATCCGGATCGTAGAAGAGGTCCAGAGCATTGAAAGAGGTCTCATCATCATTCTCGTTGACCTCGATGGTCATGTCAACTGCGGATGTAAGATTGTCAGGCGTTGCCTCGACCATGACGGTCATGGTGAACGTGAGGTTGTGCCCGGCCATATCGACCCCGTCTGTCACATTGATATCGAAAGCCTGATCACCATTCCAGTCTACCGGAGCGGTGATGTTGATGGTGTTCTCGTCAACGAATTCAATTGTCAGGTTCTCCACATTGGAGTTGTTGATGTAATACATCATATCCTGTCCGTTGACGTCCATGAAGTGATCATCGAGATCGATGACAGCGAAATCATCCTCATGCATGTAAACAGTACCATTGTTCATGGTTGGTGGAAGTTCCTTCCAGATGACATTGAAAAGGGTCTCGTTGAACTCCTCTTCGTATCCCCAGAGGTCCACGGCATTGAAGTAGAGCTTGTATTCGCCTACGGGAAGGTCCTCGGGGATGTTCATAACGGACCATGCGGTCGTGTTGTGGTCCCCATCGGTTATGTTCTCCACTCCAGGCTCAGGGATATTGAGGATCTCATCGCTCACCCATGACATGGTATCGACATGGAAGAACTGTGCTTCGATCGCATCGGTATCGAGCTCTTCGAATGTCCTGAAGAACATGAGGGTCACATTGACCTCATCATTTCCACTGTTGTCAACGATCTTCGGTTCAACGCTGATCTCACCAATGAAGGCCTCTCCATCGACGATCTGGAAATGAACGTTCCTGGAACCAATATGGTTGTCCCCGCTCGTTCCATTGAAGAAGTCAGCGGTCACATTGACGACCCAGTCTCCCTCGTTCTGTGTCCCGTTGAAGGACCAGACGTAAGGGCTTACAGGAGCTCCACCATCTGCGGTGAGGTTCCACCTGTAAAGGGCGATCGGTGATATCACGGATCCGGATTCCACAACGGTGATAGTAAGGTTTGAAAGCTCCAGTGTGTTATCCACCGGTGCAAGTGCATATGTCACATCGACATCGACCGTTGATGTGCTATAGATCCACATCGGATCAACGGATACCATTGTAACCAGATGGTTATCGATAATGGTATCTCCTTCGACCTCTCCGGGAACAACAAGTCCCAAGAAGGCCATTCCCATCAGCATGGTGATGGCAATAATTGCCATTCCCATGTTCCTATTATTTTTTTTCATCATTTAAAACACCTCAGTGTTTCCAGTTTATCCCATAGACACGGCTCTCTGGCCGTACCTACTGAGCGCCAATGAAAATAGAAGATATATAAAAGTTTTTTGCAAAATGTGAGGTAATTATACCACATATACACTCATCGACGAAGATATGAATGAATTCCATAAGCCATCTATTATCGAATGGGAAAATGAAATTATACCTCTTCAAGGGTCATTTCAGCCCATGATCTCGGCCGCGGAGATCCTAGGGTCCAACTCATTTTCGATGATCTTGATCCTTATCCGCTTCACCAGTTCCTGAAGATAGTGCACATTGTGAATGGTTGCAAGTCTTGGACCTAGAGGTTCTTCCGCTTTGAACAGGTGATACATGTAACCTCTAGAAAATCTCTTACAAACCGAACAATCGCAATCTTCCATTATCGGGGAATCGATCCCTCTCCATTTGGCGGCCCGGATATTCTCCCTTCCCTCATGTGTGAATACAGATCTATGTCTTGCGTTCCGGGTCGGGAAAACGCTGTCGAAAACATCCACCCCGGATAACACCGATCTGACAACAGCATCCGGATCACCCACGCCCATGAAATACCTGGGACGGTCCTCGGGGATGAGTGAAGTGGAAGAGCCGAGAGATCTGAACATGTCCTCCTTGGATTCCCCAATGGACAATCCACCTATGCCGTAGCCTGGAAAATCCATCTCGACCAGCTTTCGTGTGCATTCTTCCCTCAGGTCCTTCTCCACCCCACCCTGGGTTATTGCGAAGAAAAGCGGCATGGACCTACCCTCCGGAAGCATTTCTTCCATACCATCTGCCCCTGCCCTCAGCTTGGACCTCTTTGCCCAGTAAACGGTCCTGTTGACAGAATCAATGGTCTGGGCCCTTGTTGATGGGAATGGGGGGCAATGATCAAGGACCATTCCCACATCCACTCCGTGCCTGATGTGCATATCGACCACCGATTCAGGTGTGACGAACACCTTCACACCGGTGAACGGAGACCTGAGGTGGACCCCTTCCTCCAGAATGTTCGCATCAAACCCCTTTCTTATGAACTGAAATCCTCCGGAATCAGAAAATATCCCTCCATCCCAGTCCATCATGGAATGCATTCCACCAAGGGACCTGATCACATCGCTTCCGGGTTCGAGGGACAGGAGGAATCCGTTCGTGATCAATGATCGTGTGCCGGTTTCCTTCAATTCCCGGGGGTCCAGCGTCTTGACCGACATCTTGGTCGCAACTGGCATGAACATGGGGGTTTCAACAACGACCCCTGATGGGAGTCTGAGCTTTCCCGCCCGCCCTCCATATTGCGATATGGACCCCACATTGAAACAGTTCATCGATCCTGCCTCCTGACCATCATGGAATCGCCGAGGGAATAGAAGCGGTATCCCTTCTCCTTTGCTTCCTCATAGGCATTCAGGACCGATTCCCGGTCATAGAACGTTGAAAGTAATATCAGAGGGGTGGACCGGGGTAAATGAAAATTTGTGATGAATCCCCTGTATGGTACGTGGAACTCTCTTCCCGGAGTGATGTAGAGACCTGTCCTTCCACCGTCTCTTACAAGGTCCCCTTTCTCGTCAAAGGCCGACTCCAGGGTCCTCATTACGGTTGTGCCGACCGCCCATATCCTTCTCCTTCCTGACACCTTGAAATCACCAATGGCGGAGATCAAATGTGAAGCTACATCATCAGGGATCTGATACTCTTCTTCTTCCATTCGGTGATCATTGATATCATCGACCTTCACCGGAGCGAACGTCCCTATGCCAACATGCAGGATGATGAAGAGGACCTTCACGCCCTTTTCCCGTATCCGCCCGAGCAATTCCTCTGTGAAATGTAGTCCTGCTGTTGGAGCTGCAACGGATCCTTCCATATCGCCGTAGATGGTCTGGTATTCTTCCGGATCGGAGAGCATCCTCTTGATGTACGGTGGGGTTGGCATCAACCCCCACTCCCGCAACCAGCAAAGGACCTGTTCATGGGTCATGTCCTTGCCATTTCCCATGAAGGAGACGAGACATCTTCCCTCAACTATCCTCTTTTCAATCTTGATCGAAACGGATGGATCATCGGTTCCAAGTATGGAGCCCTCATTGATGTTCTTCCCGCCTATCAGGGCCTCCCAATCCATCTCTCCTGACCGTTCCAGAAGGAGTACCTCGGCCTTCCCACCTGTGGATTTCACTGCCTTTATCCTTGCTGGAATGACCCTGGACCTGTTCAGGACAAGGATGTCACCCTCCTCGAGCTCATCCACGACATCCCTGAACAGCATATGCCTGTGAAGGGGGGGTTCCCTGGATGCGTCGATGAAGAACAATCTGGATGAATCCCTCGGCTCGGACTTGCTCTGGGCGATCATCTCCTGCGGGAGATCGTAATCGAAAAGATGAATATCCATGCAGACCCGGAACCGAGTAGAACTTTCCTCTAATTAAGATTCTCCTTCAACCTGCATTGTTCAGCGATAAATTAGATATAAGCTGAGGGAATATATTTCATGTCAGCATACTTCAGATGCTGAATATCATGGAGCTTGGTCCGATGATGAATAGAACCGTTTTACTGCTTGCCTTGGCTGCCATGATGCTCACTTCACTTTTCGCTTTCGCACCTGTTGAAGGTGTTGAACCGAGAATGGTGGAAGTGAATGCACCACCACCGGAGGGATACATCCATCGACCGTTGGTCGAGTTCTTCACCGGACTCTCATGCCCGGCATGTATGGGCAAGACACCGGATGATGATTCTCCTGAAAAAGCGGTTCATGATACCTGGCTCGAGGGCCAGGATGATCCCTCAGCTCCATTCAGCGCGATCGTGTTCCATGAACTCAACGGTGGCGGAGTTGACGATCTCAACAATGCCAAGGCCACCGAAAGGATGAAGTTCTATCAACCAGGCCTCTCCGGAACTCCCGATGTCCAGTTCGATGGAGGATACATCGAGATCGGTGGTTTCTCGGCTTCAAATAAACCCATAGATCAACCGACCATCGACTGGGCATTGATTGAGAGCGGATCAAGGGACGAGAACGCCCCGCTTAGACCATTGGAGAGACTGTCTTGGAACTTCCCCTATGTGATGGCGGAGGTGGATCAGATCTTCGATGGGACCTCCTTCTATGTCGAGGTGAAGGTCACCTACAGCTCCAATGCCAAAATGATCGGGGGAAACCTTCTACCTCTCCAGGGTTCATTGTCTGTTTTCATGGTCGAGGATAATGTCACAGCCTATTCACTGGTCTATGACCTTAACGTATCCAACGATGCTGTTTTCAGAGGCTATGCAGCCGAGGATGAGAGATTCCAGATGACCGTTGGACAGGAGGAGATATTCTCTTTCACATATGACATTCCAACGACAGAGGATATCCAGGTGAAACCACAGGATATGTACGCGGTCGCTGCTATCTTCGACACCCAGGATACCGATTCCAGCCCGGGTGGGACCGATGGCAATCAGAGGGCAAACTCACCCAGAACCGTACAGTCTGCAACATCCAGGTCAACGGCCTATGACCGGGAGAATGAACCGGCAAAGGTGGAGGGAATAGATCTGGTGGACAGCACTATAACCGTTTCAATGGATGACGAGGGGGGTATTGCAAGGGCGTTCGTCTTCATAAACACCGAAGGAACGGATGTTCCGGTCTGGACGCCATATGAACTGACCCTTACCGGAGGTGAGCTCTGTGATGAGGATACCGGGGTCTGCTTTGCCTATTCCGATGCAACAGGGACAGCCACTATCGATTATTCAGGCGGGCCTCTTTTTGCACAGGTCCTCCTGTATGATGATCAGTTCGCCCAATCCTCGTCGGAGGTATATTCCCTTGTGAAGGAAGATCCGGAATCCAAAGAGAAAAGCTCCTTTGTGATAGGGGTCTCCATGGGTTCCATCGGATTGACCATTGGAATACTCCTTGTCCTGATCGGACCTATTCTCTATTTCGTGACAAGGAAAATGGATGGCAAGATCACAAAGAGACTCTCCAGTAAGGCAACACTTGCAGTGATCGTTGCACTGGGAATAATCATCACAGCGGTCAGCGCATCATCCGTGCTCACAACCTCTACCTCGTCTGTCCCGGATTTCACGGTTACCGATACAAGGGGATCGGTCCTCACTCCCGAGTATTACGAGGGAAAGACCCTTGTCATCGATATTATGTTCACTACCTGCGCTTCCTGCAATGAGGAGATGCCACAGCTTGTCGAGGTGTATAACGAAGCTATATCCAGACACGGGGATGATGTTGAGTTCCTCTCGGTTTCTGTGGACAATGAGGACACTGACAAGATGCTTAACGATTTCCAGTCCAAGTACGGTGCCAAATGGCCCATTGCCCTGAACAGGGATTTCATAGAGCTGTTCGATGCTCTGTCTGTCCCCAAGCTTGTGATAATCTCCCCAAATGGCGATATTGTCTATCAGCATACGGGGATCATCAACAAAGAGAAGGTCCTTGAAAAGATAGATGATTCTGAATCGGGTGATTTTTCCACGGTTTCTCTAACACAAAGTGGAGGAAGTCTCATTGCATTCGGTTCCCTTGCAGCTCTATTCGGCATCGCGACGTTCTTCTCACCCTGCTCGCTACCTATGCTTCCGGGTTATATCTCATATTACATCAACCAGGAATCCTCGACGGGAAAGAAACATAATCCCCTTCTGGGGGGAATACTTGCAGCGTTGGGTATAATCTCATTCTTCGTGATCATCGGCATACTTGTGGCAATGATCGGTAGTGCAATACAGCAGTATCTACGATTCTTCATTATTCCAATAGGTGGATTGCTCGTGGTCCTTGGATTCCTTACCCTGATAGGGAAGGACGCGTTCATGGAGAGAGGAATTGATTACCTCAAGAAACCTTTCGAATACATATTCTCGAAGATCCGTGGAACCCGTTATGAAGATGATTCCGGAACATCCGGCCTTTTCGCCTATGGGTTCGGATACGGTGCTGCTTCATCCAGCTGCATGGCAGCCCCATTCATCGGAATGATCCTGATCTCCTTCGGAGCAGGTGGGTTGGTGGGTGGCATGCTGATATTCGGCCTATATACACTATCACTGGGTGCAATGATGGTCATATTCACCTACATGGCATCTTCGGGTTCGGAACTGCTCCAGAAACTTGTAAGCAAGACCGATACGATCAAGAAGGTATCAGCCGTCCTCCTGATGATGGCCGGATCCTTCGTGGTGCTTTATGCACTGGTGCTTGAACAGTACCTTGGAAGTCTGTTCAGCTTTGGTTTCTGATCAGGATGGTGGAGCAAGAGGAGCTCCGATGTTCTGTTCGGGTACACTCTCTACAGGAGGTGCTTCGGTTGGTTGTTCCTGAAAAGGTTCCTCGGCTGGTGATTCCTGTGGTTGTTCAACAACCGGTTCCTCTGCCGGTATCTCTTGTGGTGGTTCAGGAACAGATGTCTCATCGGATTCCCAGCTTACCGCTTCGGGAGACATCTGCACAGCTCCGGGTATAGGTCCGGAGACAACAGGTTGCTGGACCATGGGAGCAACAGGGGCCGTTCTCTCGAAGTCAGGGATGGAATGATAATCCATATCCTTCTGAGCGGGTATCACATCGATGTCCGCAGTCTTCTTGGTTGTTTTGGACACGACTAAGAGAACGATCAGGACAAGGATCACAACAACCACGATACTGATGCTTCCGATGATGATAAAAAGCACCCAATCGGGTTCATCATCCGTGTCATCGGTATCATCAGGCCCGGTATCATCGTCCTTATCGTCGACGATATCGGTGAATACATTGAACCATGTGAAGGGTCCGAGTTCCAGTTCCGATGATAATTCCTTGTTGGAGTTGTCAACTGCCACGATCCTTATCTTGTAATCACCGGATGTGAGGCCTGTAAGGTTCCACTCGATATAACCCATGGTCAGATCCACCGCAAGCAAGGTCCAATCATCATCAGTGATCTTCATGAAATAGATCGAATAGGATATATTATCGCCATCGGGGTCCGAAGCATCCCAGTTCAGGTCGATGAAAAAGTTTCCGTCTTCCAATGTATCGTTCACATCAACAGGGAAACTTCCGGTCAATCCATCCGGATGTGAGAGGGCCTCAAGTTCCGGTGGATCGGGAGCGTTGTAATTAAAAGGTCCAAAACCCATTTCCGAGGTCAAACCGGTGATCGCATCTTTTGCAACGACCTTCAATTCGTAACTGCCCTCATCAAGCAGGGTAAGGTCAACGATGAAATTGATCGTGTCAAGATCTTTAGCAAATGTGGTCCAGTTCTCTTCCCCGTAAGGTGAGATCAGAACAGAAAAGGATATCTCTTCTCCCTCATCGGGGTCCGAGCATACCCATGAAATGGATATGGTATCGGATCTGATATCGGTCAGATCAGCAGGACCTGAAACCGAATCGAAGACAGGGAGGTCCGGATCGTAGACGGAGATATCCCTCGAAGCGGAATGGGAAAGACCCCTGGAATCCGTCACCGTGAACATTATCGTATAGTCACCATCCCCATCAAGTTCCGAGGTGGGGAAGGCCCTGTTCAACATCTCGTCATCGAGCATCCCCTCCCATAGGACCGTCCACACGATCTGGTCCGCTCTCTTGAATGAGAAATTACCCGACATCCCTGACGGCACATCCTCCTGGTCCATAACCTTCCAGCCAATATCAAGGGTTCCGGTGATGGTCGAATCAGGAGGAGGGCCAAGGATATACGCAATGGGCCTGTCATTGTTGTAGATCTCGAACATATACGAATAGAAGGTAGTCATCATTCCATCGGTGTCGAGGAGGTCCAGTTTCAATGTGTATGTGTTCAGGTCCTCGTAGTTCAGGGTGTTGAAATCGTAACTACCCTGGTTGACGATCCAGTCCTCTCCGTTGACCTGATTGTAGGTGATGATCTTCCAGTCGACTTCCGAACTGTTCCTGATGGATATCCTGGTAAGCAGAAGTCCGGGGTTGTCCTCATCATCATCAGCGTTCCATCTGAGACTGGGCCTGCCAACAAGGGAATCTCCTGCCATCGGAAATGTGAAATTACCTGTTGGTGCATCGTAATTATCTATTGTGAACTGCACCCATTTACCGGAAAGTATCGAGTTCAGATCGGAATCGGTGGCCTGCAATCTCACCTGATAGAGAGCGTCTGGCACTCTCGGATCGGCCGTGTTCCATATGTATGAACCCGTGTTCGCCAGGTCAGTGGCCACTGTTTTCCAATCTCCACCGACGGTCCTGTAAAGAAGATCGATCGATAGGTCCGTCCCATCTTCGGCATCCGATGCATCCCAATAAATTGTAAGATTCTCCTTGATCTCGGTCCTGTCAAGACCTTCGAAAGTTGCTTCCTCATCGATGGAGATATCAGGATACCCGGTCTGGAGGTCGGTAAGCATCTTTGATTCCACCGTTCCTCTCGGAGTGTGTCTCAACGTGGCTCCACTGTGATCCTTTTGAAGGTCCTCGCAAACGGCTGCCCTTATCATCCAGTTGCCTTTGGGCATTGTGTTGATCACATCGAACGTCACGTTGAATGATAGGTAGGTTCCACCGATGTCAGAGCTTCCAGAGAATGAAACGAAGGGCTTCTCCATGTTTGCATTATCGATCTTGTTACCATAATCATTGAACAGTTTTGTGTTGCTTGGATTCTGATCGCCACCGGATTGAGCCGTGATCCCATCGAAGATAACACAAGGAGTGGCAGATACGTTGTATGATCCGAACCTTCCCTGGGAGGATCCCGTCTCGTAAGGGTCATTACCGGAACTCAATGCCCTGTGCCATTCGATGAGGGCAAAATCATCGGGGAGCCTCTGGTCAGCAAGCCTGTCAAGAGCTCCTTCCGACCCGGGACAGAATCCGCAATCCGTTGCAGTGAAAAGTTCAACAAGTGCCCTCCTCTGATCCCCTGAAGAATGTGAAGAGCCATCCACGGGGAATGCGAAAGCATTCGCAACTTCCCTGAAATTGAAATAGTAATCGGAGCCTGCCAGTTTCTGATAGTATGTATCAGAGTTCTCCATCCAAACGACGACCCACATGTTGTATGCATTATACGCCGTATGCATGTAGAAATCATCCTTGGCAATGAATCCGGATGCAGCCCGGGTGGGTATCTCCTCTTCTTTCCCTCCCGCGGGAACGGAGATCACGAAAGCTGACATTATCAAAGTGGCAAGAAGCAAAATAGATACAGAGCGGGCTATCCCATTATCCATTGAAAGACACCTCCAGAGGGAAGAACATTGTGGGAACGAATGCCACTAATGGATATCATGAGTATATAAGTTTAACAGGGTCGTACCATGACGGACCAGACCTTCTCGATCTCATCCATCAGGAAGAGGACCTCATCCCGTGTGTTGATATGATAGATACGTTCCATGAAGGGGTTCCTTTCCTTGAATCTCCGAATATACCACCCCAAATGGGTCCTGAACTTGACAACACCCCTTCTTTCCCCGAAATAGTTGATGGAACCATCAAGATGTTGTCTCGCCGTGGAGAAGAGATCGGATATGTCCTCCCTTGATGCCGGATAAGGACCATCCAAACCCTTGCTTAGCCTTGATATGAGGAAAGGATCACCGAGTAGACCCCTCCCGACCATCACAGCCGATGCACCTCTTCCAAGGTAATCCTTGACATCCTCCGGGGTCCTTACATCACCGGAGGCGATCAGGGGGATGTCAATATACTGTGATACCTTTGATATGACGTCCCTATCGGCCTTCCCTCTGAATCCCTGGCTAACGGTCCTGGGATGGATCGTGATGTAGGAAACACCAAGACCCTCGATGTCCTTGACCAGTGTTAAAAAGGACGATACATCATAATGAGAGAAACCGGACCTGGTCTTCACTCCAACAGGTACCTTCACAGAATCGAGAATACCGGAAAGGCATTCCAGGAGATGTTCAGGATCCTTCAACATCGCCCCACCAGCACCGTGGGCCAGGACCTTTCTCTTCGGGCATCCGGCGTTGAGATCGATGATGTGATGGCCGATCTCTTCCATTCTCCTTGCGGCGTAATTCAGATATTCTGATGATGGGCCGAACACCTGGGCTCCGGAATACCCTTTTTCTGGGACCCAACCGGCAAGTTCCATTGTTCTTTTGGACCCCTCATAGGTACCCCTTGCGCTCACCATCTCGGTATAGGAGAGCTCCACACCGTTCTCGTGAAGACACATCCTGTACGGAGGTTCAATAACGCCGGCCATTGGAGCAGCTATTACCGGATGGGACAGTTCAACGCTCACCGGGCCTCTTTTGAAGGTGAGAGGGGATCGATGAGGATAACTTTCCATGGCCCAGCATTCCTGTATCTATTATATAATCTGCATCTCTTCTAAGATGATGATGTGGAACCGGGAAAGTGAAGTGAAAGGTGTTTTCCGCAGGGAACATGCACCATTCTGGGTCCTCATTGCGATGGGAGCTGTTTCCACAGCCGCCATTTTGATCCGGCTCTCGGACAGTCACCCGTTGACCATCGCACTCTGGAGGCTTCTTATCGCAGAGGCGATACTCATTCCCTTTGCGTTACCTGCACTCCGGAAGGAGATGCATCTCCTTGACAGGAGAACGCTTCTGTCCCTTACAATGGTCGGAGGAGCATTGGCGCTTCATTTCGGTCTCTGGATATGGTCCTTCCAGTTCACTACCGTAGCCAGTTCCGTACTTCTTGTCACCACACATCCGATATTTGTGGCATTCATCTCATTCGTAGCCTTCGATGAGAGGATCGGAAAAAAGGCAATTATCGGTATAGTGATAGCGTTGATAGGGTCCTTCATCCTCATAGGAGGGGACCTTTCCATCTCGGGAGAAGCTTTGAAAGGAAACCTTCTGGCACTTGGAGGTGGATTGATGGCAGGTATCTATCTGCTGTCAGGATCAAGGCTCAGGAAGAGGCTCTCATTACCAACATATGCTTTCATGGTCTATGGTCCTGCAGCCCTCTTCCTCTTGATCGTAACACTGCTTGCGGGGATAGATATTGCACCCACCGACCCAAATGAATACCTGTTGTTCACACTATTGGCGTTGGGTCCAATGCTTGCCGGTCATACGATCCTGAACTGGGCCTTGAAATACATATCTCCCACCATGATCTCCGTATCACTTCTGGGAGAACCGGTAGGATCATCTATCCTGGCCTTTCTAATATTGAATGAATCACCCGGGATCGGTGCATTGATAGGAGGTCCTTTGATCCTGATCGGGATCATTATTGTAGGTTCAAAGAAAAAATAAAATAAAAATTGTAGATAAAATTTTAATATTTAGTCGCTTTTATAAGATTGGGAAGTTATTCCCGGGAATCGAGAGGTAATAACATGGTAAAAATTAATTTCAAGAAGGTATCGATGATGGCCATGATCATGATCATGGGAATTTCAGCCATCATGATCTCTATCGATGGAAACGAAGTGGAACAGGATTCCAGAGCGATGAACAATGGAATGATCCAATATGCTCATTTCTCAACAAGTGGCCTTGGATCCTATTCATACAACAATATCGCATCTTTTTCCATCCGTGTGTACAACGATTATTCAGGTGAACATTGGATCGGGGACGAATATGTCTATAGCCATGATAACCTGTATAACACCAAGCTCACGATCATGACCAATCAGGTAACGGACATTGACGGCAATCCCGCTTCATTCATAATAGAGCCCACGGATACGACATCGATGATGGCCTATAATGGTATGGATGACGGATACATGATCAGTTCATCCAGAACCTACTACAGGAATGCGGATAACAGTCCATTCACATTCATTGTGAAGACCACCGGTGTTAAGAGTGGATCCTACAGGATACCGGTAAAGATCGATGCAAAGGTCCAGGTGGATTACGTGGAATCATCACCTGGTGAATATGATTGGAGGACCATCTCGCAATCCGGGTTCATCCAATTCACAGCTCATAGCTATATCAACGGAATAGGAGATGCGATCCAATTGAATGGATTTGAGAAATTCAATTGTCCCATCTATTCCGGAGCGGAATACCTTACAATAAGGTCCCCAACGATCTCTTCGATATATACACCATTGACCGATGTGAACATTATCCTCACATTGCCCGATCTCTATTTCGTTCTTTCACAGGATTACATCAGCATCGAGCAACTGTCATATTACACCAATATGGAATGGAAGGTCGATGTGATGAAAGATACTCCTCCTGGGTCCTACAAGGGGAGTCTATCATTGAATTACTATGAAGGCTCCGTGTATATCTCGGAAGGACCCTATGAAGTGAACATAGATGTTGTTCCAACACCTTTGCTCATGGGTCCTTACACAATGGAGATGACGGTCCCGACCTTGGTGATCGATCAAAAAACAACTGCTGAAACCTTCTCCATTGACCTGGTGAACGATGGCAACGTCGAGATATCAAGTGCGATGATCAGACTGGATCTGGACTCTTCATACTTCCTGAAACAGAAACAGTTCTATTACGATGAGGATTCCTCCTCACAAATGATCTACCCGTCACTTGAAGTTATTGCGACGGACATCGCTATCGGTCAAACCTTCACGGTAACATTCCCATCGGTCTCGATATTCAAGATGCTGCCTCCGGGGGATTATTTGATACCCATTGATTACAGGATATCCTACAAGGACCCGAACAGTGTCAGTGGATTCAGGGTCGACTCATATCAATGGGATGAGATCGGAATTCAGGATTACATGGATATCATGTGGTACAGGCAAGACCCCAGACCGACCGAATTGATGAAACCTCATTTCATGCTGCGTGTAATGGATGACACCGAAGGATTGGACCTGACCCTGAAATGTGACACCATTGTCAGCACAGGTGTGAAGAACCTCCCTGTTATCTTCACATTAGAAAATAGTGAATTGTATTCCCTTACGGACACATCGATCGAGATATGGTCATCGGATGCTTCCAAGGTCTGGAATCCATCATCCACTTCTGGCCCGGGACTTCTTTCGGTCAAAGAGGGGGTCACAGTCCCAGGATCTACGATCAGCCAGATATCCACGTACAATATGGTCGGACAGTTGAACGTGGCAAAAAATGCCGGTTCAGGACCTTTCGAGATCTATGTCCTTGTCGAGGGAATGGACAATAAAATGCAAACTGTTCAGGTCAATATCAGCAGTACGATCCAAATCAAGGCACAACCTGGAAGACTCGAGGTTTCCGGACTTCAAACCTCCAAGGTCATACCGGGAAGATCTTTCGAACTCAGTATAACACTGATAAATACCGGAGATGTGGCCCTGACCGATTATGAGGTGATGATCTCCTGCAAGGATAATATGATCAGTGTGACCGAAACTTCAATGGCTGGAGGTATCCTTCAACCCGGAGATTCAGCGGTTATCCTTTTCAATTGCAAGGCAAATGATTGTATGGATTACGAGATGGGATCAGACATCATGGTCCTTACATCCACCAATGATCAGGAAGGGAATCAGATGGAATTCTCGGATGGAGGAGGGTCTCCGGTTTCAATAATTGCAGCTAGAGAACCCCAGGAGCTCTCGACCGAGAGTGCCATCAAGGACGTGGGTTTCTACTTCTTCCTTTCGATAGTCCTTGCTGCATTGATCATTTCCATAGCGGTCGTGATATCCGTAGCAATGGTCTTGGTCGTAAGGATGAAAATGAACAAGGAGGAAAAGGTCGATAAGAAAGAGACCGGACCTGCCCTACCGGATAAAAAAGCAGAGACGTTGAATATCGAGACCGTAAACAAGCCGGAACCGTCTCTTCAACCCGCGATCCAGGAAACACCACAGCAGGTCATTCCGGATGCACCCGCACCACAGCAGATCGCAGAAGACAAACCAGCGCCACAACCGGTTAGATCCTTCCCACCTGCCCAAACTCCAGTTGAACCACAACCTGCGCCGGCTAACAAGCCTGTGCAGGGTGAGAGTGGACTGGATGATATCTTTTCAGGTGATGCATCCAAAGTTGATGATCTGTTCAATTGATCATAAGGAACGCCCCTTCATCGGGGCGTTTCGTCATGATAATATCGAAATATAGATATCAAATACCTCCGATGTGGGGTTCATGAAGCGACAGCATCTTGTCATCGGGTCCATGGTCCTGGCATCCATTCTATTGCTCGGAGCGGTACTTATCGTCTCATCCGATGAAGAAGAGGATGAAGGTCCATCCGGTGAACAGACCACTGCGGAATGGACCACCCTGATGTGGATGTGCATGGAGGGGGACCTGGGGGAATACAATATGGGCCTCTGCAACCTCCACTTCCTCGAGATGGTCCCGGACAATGAACTCGTCAATGTGATCATCATCCTTGACAAGGAATTGGAAGGTGACACGCAATTGCTCGAACTTCACCAGAACGGGTCCACGGTGCTGAACCTTACCGATATCGACCCCGAATGGGGCCACAACGAATTGAACACCGGAGATGGTGAACAATTGCTGAAATTCCTCAACTGGGGTGCTGATAACTACCCGGCAATGAGATACAATGTACATCTGGTAGACCACGGTGGCGGATGGAGAGGAATGTGCTGGGATACACTTTCAAGTGACCATCTGGACCTTCCCGAGATAGGAAGGACGATGGAAGGTTTCAAGGAGCACATCGGAAAGAACGTGGACATCCTCTCGACCGAGGCATGTCTTGTTGGCATGGTAGAATTCGCATACGAGCTTAAGGATTCCTGTGATTACTTCGTCGGAGGTTCCACATATGGATGGGGGGCCGAGGCAGAACCGGATCAGGACATCTGGGAAGCTGGCAACTGGCAATATGATGACTGCTGGATGGAACTTTCAAAGGACCCGAGAATGTCTGCAGAGGAATTCGCAATGACAATGGGAAGCACATTCCTACCGTTCGGACCATGGAGGGCGCCACCATTCATTCCAAAAGAAGGATACTCCGATGTTTTCGGGATATTCAACCTGAGCAATGTGCAGCCTCTTGTGGATGCTTTGGATAAGATCGCCAGGGAACTGATACCGAAGATGACCGGACTCGGACAAACAGTGAACCAGGGCCTCCTCATCAATACGGTCATAGGCCACCCCGAATATCAGAGTTCCAGCCTTTATACGGAGTATTTCTCCCATCAAATGGACTGGGCTGGGATCTCATCCTATACGAATTACGATGTCTGGGATCTTGCAAATCAGCTTGGAAAGTCGTCTGCCGGTACCATCAGATCCTCTCATTCGAAGGAGGTCATGGATGCCGTAGAGGACCTGATATTGATGTTTCGGAACACCTACGATGATGGCGGCCACCCTGACGCACATGGGGTTTCCATCTACATCCCTTACAGATCATCTGTATATAACCCCGATTACGAGCAGATCAAGTTCGCTCAGGACACCCAATGGGATGAGTTCATTAAGAGTGTTCATTGGACCTGAAAGCGACCCTCTCTTCAACAGGATAGCAATTGTATCCTTTCAATTGGACTTTCGTGCACCTCTCACCCCGGATAAGGGCCTTAAATATACTGCATCTGTGGATCAGATGAAGTGATTGAAATGGATGACATACAGATAGTAGAATTGGACCCCGTGAATGTTATAGGTACGAGGGCAAGAGGAGCCTACCACGATGTGGCAAAGTTGATACCGAAGATATTCGAGCATGCTGTATCGACCGGACTCGAGATCACGGGTCCTCCGATATTCCTTTGCCATGAACTTTCCATGGACGAGGTCAACAGGGCCATGAAGAACGATGATGCCGATCTCGAGGTTGCATTGCCTGTAGTGGGAGATATCAGGGAAACCGATGAGATCAAGCATTACGAACTGCCCGGAGTGAAAATGATCAAGACGATCCACAAGGGGCCATATGAAAAAGTTGGTGAGACATATTCAAGATTGTTCGATTGGATGGCAGATAACGGCAAACAGGTAATGGGACCTTACCGGGAATACTATATGAACGATCCGAGGGAGGTTCCTTCCGGGGAGATCCTCACAGAGGTCTATGCCCAGATAGAGTGAGTGTCATTTTCTGTGCCTCAATGATTTCGAGGACTGAACAAGGTTGACTACCAGGGAATTGGAACGTGATATGAGCAGCATCAGCTCATCGAGTTCCAGTTCCTTTTTGGCGATGAATTCCTCTCTCTTTTTTATCCTACCTTCAAGTTCCATTCCCTTCTTTGATAGATCGATCTCCCTTTTCCGTAGCTTCATCTCTATTGAAGATAACTTTACCTTTTCTTTATCGATGTTCTTTAACTCGTCCTCCAGGTATTTCTGGACAGTGCGGTAATATTCCTCCACCTGCTTGGAATATTCCATCCATACCTTCTCCTTGTCCTCACTGGATGCAGCGCCTTCCCAATCCTCATCCGAGTCCAGGATGACCCTGACCTTCTTGTTCTTCAGGATCGCATAGGCCTCATTGACCAGTTTCATCTGTTCAAGGGCCCTGGGATCCGAGCCGATCTTGTCCGGATGGAGCTTCATTGCAAGGTTCTTGTAGGCCTTTCTGATCTCGGTGATGTCAACATCCCTCTTCACCCCGAGGACCTCGTATGGATCGATATTGGTCATACGTGGGGATATGGAAGACCAGGTAAATGGAGATTGTCAATGGTACGTCTACATCAAGAATAAATTAGATATCTTTGTAGACGCATTTGTAAAAGTGAGATATTCGGAGAGAAAGGAGAGAGATGAAGTGATAATTGAAAATAACATATACAAGATCCTTTTTCAGATCTCTTTGATATTTGCATTCTTCATACCAATTATAATCATTATTGATATTATTGATATATTCGATCTTCTTCCAGCATATTTGTTTATCATCATAGTTATCTTTGGATCAATTATTGGCTTTCTGATCTCGGAAAAAAAGATAATCATTAGAAATGATCGTTTCATTGTCCACACTATTTTGGGATGGAAAAGGACCTTTCCAGTAAGCTCGCATCCATTTTTCATCATTAGAAAAAACCGTTTGATCATACCATTGTCAGTGAAATTGGGTCCTCGGACCACTTACAATGGATTCAACTGCAATCCTAGTAATTATCCTCTGGATGAGATCTTAAATGATATCGAGAAGATCCCGGATATGAAAATATATACTACCCAGGTTCAAGGAGTATACATTGTATCCCCCTATGAGTGGGATCGATTTGAAAGTAAGATCAAAAACTCGCTGATAAAATATTCGAAGGTTGGTAAAGAATAATATGTGAAAGGTGGTTTCCAGGTATGGTGCTAATTGGAAAGAGAGATGCCTTATGAAAAAAATAATTTCATTTTTCATCATTCCATTTCTTCTTCTTAATCTACTAATAACTTCATTAGAATATTGCAATTCTGAGGAAACAGTTCAGGAATCTTATCAATGGGCAATGGGAGCTGGAGACATTCATAGAACTGGAAGATCGGATTACTCTTGTTCAGATAATATTGGCAGGATCATTTGGGAATTTGATTTTGATAATTTACCTGAAGATCATACCAACGGATATGGAACACCGTGCATAGATCAAAATGGTAATATCTATTTTCCTCATCGAAATGGGTATCTATATTCAATTAATCCGTCAGGCTCCTTGAACTGGAAATATAATTGTTCTGCATGCGTCTTCGGTTAAGCCCATAATCCCTCCCTAAAACGTTTTCGATTTACATGTGGATCCAATGCCTGACTGTGGTATAGATTATACACAGTCATGTTGTCCAATTCAATATCGATGTATTTGAGCACGGTGGTGAGCGTTCTACTTGCATTTTCCGAAAATACACTTGCCCACCTCATTTGTGTGAAACGAACTGCTTCCTTACCCCTTTCAGATGCTAACCTACGGAACAGATTATAGATGGTTCTACTTGCCAACATAGTGAGTATTGCGACCCAGATCAATGATTCAACAACCCTTGCATTTGATGTTTCAATGACGTCCAATGCATACCTGCTTTTCAGTTCCTTGAATATCAGTTCTATCTCCCATCTAGCACCATATAATGCAGCTATCTCGTCTGGGTCCAGTCTTTCTTTTGGGATATTTGTAAGGTAAACGTGGTATTTTCTTGCCTCATTATTATATCTCGCGATAAGCCTGAAACGTTTGACATCTTTTTTCTGCTTCCCCTTGTATTTGCGTCTTTTGAATGATATTTCAACTTCAGCGTCAAGAACCTGTCTTCTCAATAGCGGCAGAACTTCTTTCCAGTTCTTTCCCACAACATCTATACTATTCCCTCTACAGACACTGTTTACAGATACGATCTTTGGATTAGCATTTTTTTTCACTCTGGAAACAAAGTAACCTTGATATTCATCGATACGTGCGAACATCTGGTATTTGTTGAATGCACGGTCGAAAAGAAGGATACGATTCTTGATCCAGGGGCCAATTCTTAATGTTTTGATCTCGGCAGTACTTTCACTATAGATTGCTATGCTCTTAGGACCGTTTGCAACTGCACTAACCAATGTACCTACCTTTACACCTGCAGCCACTGTTCGTGTACGTGTGGCAGGCCATATTTTCATCAGTTTATCACTAACACGGATGATCGTGCTATCCTGGATGAGAACATCGTCGAAGTCTTTTAACCTATCACCAAGTACTCGATGTTGTTTTTGCGCTTGAAATTCTATACCATGGATTACACATTTCTTGAGAAACTCAATCAATTCATCGGAGAATCGATAATACCAACTGCTATCGCTCAGTGTTGTCTTTGCTTCATGTTCATAGTTGCGTTTAAGACTGGCCAATGTCCGTTGCATTCCCACACTGAAACTGAGAACCAATACCCAGAAGATGATCACAGGGTCGATTTTCCGTTCACGTTTTATCAATCCTGTTTCCTTTGCAGTTTTTCTCAGATATTCTTTGGAGTACATGTCATTCAACTCCTTGTCAAATATCCAATCCGGGGGATCTTCTTTCGTTGTCATTGTTTCAACTCCCCTGGCCATTTGAGAAGCAAACCGTTCTTTCGAATTACCCATTCCATTTTCATTCCTTTGTCCAACTCAAGAGCTGAACCGATTGCTCTTGGAATTGTTATGAGGAACTGCCCAGTATTTGTTATCTGGACTGTTGCTACATTATCTTTGCTCTTAGCCATGTTGACACCATCTAATAATATTTAAACAAATATGTATTTAAATATTAATATATTTTTCGATGGCTTTTGCAATTTCGTAAACATTGAAATGAGAAAAGTAGGGAATTGCAGAAGAAAAAAGACGAATTAAAAGACTTTCAAACCCTTAACCGAAGACACATGGAATCTATCGAACCTACTAATGAAGGGGATTGAACCTTTTTCCTCAATCATTCAGAGAGGAGGAAAAAATGAATAGTGAAGAGGGTGTTTCACATAATGGACGTAATTGGCAAAAAGGAAGAGGAAATTATTAGGTAGAGTGGAAGAGTAAAATGATGTTTGAAGTTCAGCATTTCACTCCAGGAAAGTGGACGATTCGTAAGGATCAAGGTGCAATGACCTGGATAAAAGTTACTTTGATTTCATTCATCATATCATTTATAGCTGAACCATGATTCACTTTACATGACCGGAGAACTTACAATGG
>JAUVCN010000099.1 GCA_030595715.1 Thermoplasmatales archaeon | reverse complement strand
CGATCTAATCAGAATAGTATTGTTGGCAAGTAAAAAAGCGAACCTATTCGATATCTCATTACTTTTTTACTATTGTCCGGGTCGGCCCATTCTATTAGCATATAATTTCTGGTCCGACCGGATTTGAACCCAGCACAATCGCAGTGTACATCGATCGATATTACGATTGTGTGAGGGTCAGAAGTCTTAGTATTGTTTAATATCAGTATCCGACTTCTGAATTGAATTATGATATTATCCGGGTCGGCCCACCACTGTTTTTAATTTTACCCAATTTGTAAGTAGTGGGCCGACTCGACATTATTAGAATGAAATTGTTGACAGACACAAAAACGGCATTCATTGAAGTGTGATCATTTTTGTGGCGATGTCCGGGTCGGCCCATTTTTTCTTATTTTTATTACAATTTTAAAAAATGGGCCGGCACGATCTAATCAGAATAAAATTATTGGCAAGTAAAAAAGCGAACCTATTCGATATCTCATTACTTTTTTACGATTGTCCGGGTCGGCCCACCACTGTTTTTAATAGAATTTTAAAATAAAAATTCATTTGTTTTTAAAATATTATTAAATAATCTACCACCGATAGGATGAACATGACCATAAAAGCAATATGGTCCTGGGTTGCCGTGATCGGACTGGTCCTGGTCACGATAGGCGGTATACTTGCATTCATACCGTACGTGGGACTTTCACTGATGGCCCTTGGTGGCGTCATAACAATTGTGGCGATCATCGCCCTCATTCCGATCCTGATAAAGGATATGAGGAAAGATGACAGAAAGATGAGATCTGAAATATCAGAAAAGGAGCTGAGACCATGAAGATAAGCAATCTGGACCATTTACCGGGATTTGTGATATCAAAGGACCTTGGCCTTGTCAGGGCCAATGTGGTCAGAGCCAAGCACGTGGGAAAGGACCTCCTTGCCGGACTCAAGAACATTGTGGGCGGCGAGATCCGTGAATACACCGAGATGCTGTCCGAATCAAGAGAGATCGCATTGAAGAGAATGGAAAAGAAAGCGAAAGAACTTGGTGCGGACGCCGTTATCAATGTGAGGTTCATGACATCATCTATCGCAGGCGGGGCTGCCGAGATAATGGCCTATGGAACTGCTGTCAAGATCAAGAAGAAGTAAGGGAATATGAAAAAAAGGAAAGAGAGTGGCAGTATCATCCTGCAACCCTCTCTCGAATCACATTTGCGATGTTGATCTTTGCAATGTATCTCAGAGTGAAGAGAGATACGATCATCACGATGAACGATATCATGATCGATCCTGCGATGAAAGCAGGCCAGTTGAACAATATCTCTATGTTCATCGCCTCATATTCCGGCCTATCGAGCATAAGATATGAAAATCCGTAACCTCCGATCACGCCCAATCCTATTCCCAGGACCGTAATATATGCCGCCTCCTGGAATATCAGCTTGGCTATCTTTCTCATTGAGGTTCCCAACGTCTTCATCGTGGCATAGTCCCTCTCCTGTTCCCTGGCGGAGATCCTGAACATGATATAAACGATCGCACCTGCGAGGATCGATGAGATCACGGCCATCACGATGACGGTCCCGATAAGGATGTCCATATACTGTTCCATAAGATCGGCGTTCTCCGAGGAGTGGGTGACCGAGGAAACTCCCTCCCTTGTTATCAGATCGTTCTCAAGATCCCTGATATCAACATCAGCTTCCGTAAGGATATGGATGACATTGATCATCCCATGGAGCCCGGTGATATTCTGCATCGTGGTGAGGGACATGAAAGCATAGGAACCCATGTGGTTGGTATGTATCCCACCGACGGTTATCTGGATCAGCTCCATACTGTATCCATAAGAAGGATCCAGAACAGGAAGTTCAAGTGATAGTTTATCACCTGGTGTTAGACCAAGTCTATCGGAGTGGTACTCGGAAATAATGATCATTCCCTCTCTGATCTTCCCTTGCGAGATATCGAACTTGAAGATATCCTCCAGGTCCTCGGATGCATAGATCAGGGCTCCATATTCGTCATCTTCAGGATCCAGGATAGAGGGGATCAAGATGGACCGCGAGACCTGCTCGATCTCCGAATATTCGGTCGGGAGATATGTCATCATGTCCTGGGATTGAAATCCTTCCAGACGGACCTCATAATCCCATTCAAGTTCACTTGTCGCACCTCCCATGGCCACCATGGCGGATTGCAGCACCATCATGAATCCCAGGAAGAGGGCCAATGAGATGCCGACACCAACAACCGTGGAAAGGCTCCTGAATGGTTTTCTGATCTGGTTCCGTATGGTCAGCTTCAATGACACGGGGAGGAAACTTGTCGTTCCGAGAACTTCACCCAATCGGCTTATCTGCTTCTTCGACACCCCCTCCCTTCCCTGGATAACATCGATCGGCTTCACCCTGACCGCAAGCGCTGCCGGTATCAATGTGCAGGAAAGGCAGAGGACAAGTGATATCAAGGCACCGTAAAGATAGTAGATATAGGTTATATTGTAGTTGTCCACCGGGAAATCCAGCATGCTCTTTCCAATGTTCATGAATGTCATGTTGAGAGGGATGGACAGCAGGTAGCCAAATACTGTCCCTGCAAGAGCGATAACGATGCCTACCGCAGAGAAGTATACCATTATGGCCCGATCTGGAATGCCAAGGGCTTTGAATATGCCGATCTGTGGTCTATGCGTCCTGATCATTCTTCTCAGTGCCATGACAAGCGCGAATGCCGATACGATGAATATGATTACAGGAAAAATATTCATTGATTCCTTATCATTCTCGTAGTCCGATATCAGGAAGTTCCTTGATGGATTCTCATCCCTCCCGGTAAACTTCACGGCCACACCCTTTTCCTCAAAGGCTTCCTGTATCTTGGTCTCCAGCTCCTCGATCACAACACCTTTCGATACCTTGAGAACAATATCGTTCACAAGTTCCTGATCGTTCTCTCCCTCGGTGTAGAGGTCCATTGCGGTGTCGAGGGGTAACAGAAGAACACCGAATGCCCACTCGTTGGGGGCCAGGTCACCTTCTCTCATAACGAAGAAATACTCCGGAACCGCCACCTGCTCGACGATGAAAAGGTCCATGCTTGTATTGCCTCTGTTCACATTGATCGATGATCCAGGATCAATACCATAAGCTTCCGAGAACTTCCTCTCGATGTAACACTCCTGCACATCCTCTGATGAATATCCCTCCGGATCATCGACATAGAATAGAGGAGTGTTGACGGTCACTGTGTCGCCGGGAGTGCTTCCCGCTTCCACCATCTGCCCCATGACCTGCCCCTTGGTGATCTTGATCTCATCATCTACGACATGCTTCAGGAACACATCATATACCAGCCTCATTTCCCATTCATCCACCTCATTCGAGAGACCGTTCTCCTCGAATATCTGATGAACCTCATCAGTGGTCATGGTCTCCCCGTAGTTCATTGTGACCTGGAGGTCCATGAAGTTGGATTCGGAGAATATCTGATCGAGCCCGTCCTTCCTGTACCTTGCGAAATCATTGAATGAAGAATATGCGGCAACGCCCATTCCGATGACAAGAGCAAGAAGAAAATACTGGACCTTATGGGCCCAGATCTCCCTTAGTCCCTTCTTGACGAAGGTCTTCTTCATGATCACCACTCCAATTTTGAAACAGACAGAGGATGTTCGTTCATTATCTCCTGGACTATCCTTCCGTCTTTGAGGTGAAGGACCCTGTGTGCGATCTTGCCAAGTTCCTTGTTATGGGTAACTATCAGAACTGACCTTCCATTATTTGCAAAGGATACAAGCAGTTCAAGGATCTTCTTGCCGGTTTCATAATCCAATTCTCCTGTTGGTTCATCCGCAAGCAGGATCTTCGGGTCCTTCGATAAGGCTCTTGCGATCGATACTCTCTGCTGTTCTCCACCTGATAGTTGATAGGGATAATGGTCCCCTCTATCACCGAGTTCGACCTGATCCAGCAACGTCTTCCCTTTTCGTGAAACTTCCTTCGAAGGCAGGTCCATAACATACTCAAGAACGAATTCCAGGTTCTCCTTTGCCGTGAGATTGGGGATCAAATTGAAGAACTGGAAAACGAAACCGATCTTCGATTGTCTGTATTTTGTCAACTTCTTCTGGGACAGGTCCTGGATCTCCTGACCGTCGATCAGAAGTTTTCCGCCTGTGGGACTATCGATCCCACCGATCTGATTGAGAAGGGTCGTCTTTCCACAACCGCTTGGTCCAAGTATCACCGTGACCTGATCGGGGAATACCTTCAATGTCACATCTTTCAGAGCATGGACGATGACCTCACCCATTTGATAGGATTTCGACATGTTCCTTGCTTCTATCAGTGGTTCTCCATCTGTGTTCATCAATATCCCTCCATTTTCATCATGTATTCGGTCATCAGACCTTCCCGGACCCCGAGGATCCTTCCGTAGATGTCAAGGGCTGCCACGATCTTTCTTTGATCGATCTTCTCTCTATTGGCATGCTCATGATGCCCCTCTGAAAGACCCTCTGCGGCACCTACCAATGCGAGAGCCGTTTCCTCTGGATATTTCACATTGAAGATGCCTTCCTCGATACCTTGTTCGATCAGTTTGATATAACAATCTACCAGGGGCGGGGTTACTTTTTTTTCTATCTTGAAGTGAATGTGGGCGTTCCTCTCCTCATGGATGTAATCCGTCAACCTCTCCTTTCCTATGGCCAATGTTCGGAAGTAGCTGGAGACCCTGAACATCTTTACTATGGCATCTCCTTCTTTTTCTTCCGTTAGTTTCTTTATAGTTGTCGTCACCTCATCGATCAGAATATCAACAATGGCGTCCAGCAGTTCATTTTTTGATCTGAAATAGTGATAGAATGTACCTTTTGCGATCCCGATCTCCTTTATGATGAGCTCCACAGGCGTCTCATCATATCCATGCTCAAGGAACAATCTCTCGGCGGTCTCCAGGATCTCTGTCCTTCTCTCGTCGTATTCCTTTACCACGCGTACCATGATCTTGCACCAACCGACCGTCGGTCACCGACCGACCGTCAGTCGGCATTAGGGTGCACTGATATTTAATGATATTGGAGAATATCTCATTTATTGGCACTTGAACAGACGACGAATTATTTCTTGGAACTGCTTGGCTTGCATATGTCCTTCGGTGTGACCAGAAGCAGTAGGGACGGCAGAACGAACAATGCCGCCACGAAGGCCATCTGTATCATCAATGCTGTAAGGATCCCGAAGAGAATAACATCAGCATGGGGGAGATCGATTTCAGGGGACAAGGTTATCCTTTTCCAGAATGATGAAGGAGCATGGACCCTGCTCGATCTCTTGTTTTTGTATACAACGCGGACAGCGGTATGTTGAATTCCATCAAGGACCTGATACACAAGAATTTTAAGCCCGCCACATACCCCTGCAGGCTGTGTGCGATCACCTACAACAATACGGGAATGATCCCGAACTGGAGGGAGTTCACAGATGGTCTGGATATATCTGTAAGGTTCCTTCACAAAGATGAGTTCAATGATAGATTCAGGAGCCAGGACCCGATCCTCCCGGCAGCTTTCATTATTGAAAAGAATGAAATAAGGCCGTTCATCAGCGCCGTTGAAATGAACGATCTTAGCAATCTCGAAGAATTGATCGAGCTGGTCAGGTCCAGGATATGATCATGATGTTCCTTCCATCCCTTCGATATCATTCCCGGTCAAAAGGATCATATCGTGATGATATCCAGATCGTTCCCGAAGATGACCTCTCCATCATATATCCGGGAGATCTCTTCGGTCAGGTCCTGCCCGGACGCACCCCACAGAAGTGTGTGGTAAAGGGCCAGTTTTCCAGGTCGAACTCTGGAAGCTATCTCCCCAAGCTCTGTTGATGATGTATGGGAGCTGGCGTGGTAAGCCTTCCAATGTTCTGACCTTTTCCTGAAACCCTTGAGGCAGTAGACCTCGTGGACCAGGATATCTGCGCCCCTGTAATGTTCGATCAGGTCCGGTGTCGGGCTGCAGTCTCCGGATATCACTATTGTTCCATCATCGGTGACGAACCTGAAACCGAACGCGTGCTTCCATTTTCCATGATGGACCGCAAAGGCGGCAACAAGAACATTCTCATCCTTGTAAATGGGTCCTGCCCCGATCTCCTTTACAATCGACCTCCATCCGATGTCGTTGGCCCTTTCCAATCCATTTTTCCTGATATTTATGTCCTCTTCATAAGCCGAGGTGAGGTGTTTTACCATGTCCCTTGTTCCTTCTGGACCGTAAACCTCGAGAGGCTCCTTTCTTTCCATGACCCACGGGGTGAACATCAGATCAGGAAGGCCAATGGTGTGGTCCGAATGAAGATGTGTCAGGAAGAGCCGTTTCAGGTTCTTTGGTCTAAGGGCGTCAATTCCTTTCTCGTAAGCACCTGCCGCTCTTCTGACGATACCCGGGCCCGCATCCACAATATAGGCCTCCCCGTCAACTACGATCGCCACGGATGGACCCGACCTTCTCGGGTCGGGGTCCGGGTTCCCGGTCCCAAGGAGAATGACCTTGGTCGACATGTTCGATAATGACATTTCTCACTGAAATCCCTTTCCATATCAATTTCCAGGGAACCTAAATTATCGAACATCGCCCATATGGGGACGGGACCATGCTTATCCTTCTTAATGAGAAAGCAGCAGATGGCACAGCCTTCAGTAAATATACCTCGATAGAGAGCAAGATCAGATCTAGATCGAACGAAAAGGGAGAAGAGATCACTCTGATGAAATGTACCAGAGGTTGGGAAAAAAGAACGATCTCCAGGATACGGGATGGGGAGAAGAAACTGGTCATAGCAGGTGGGGACGGGACCATCAATTCCGTCATGGACCTTCTTATGAACCTCTCATTCGATCAGAGGGATGGGATCAAAATAGGTGGCATTGGACTCGGTTCTGCGAATGATTTCTTCAAACCCTCCGGGGTTGAAGCTTCAATGGATGGGATCCCGACCCTGCTGGACTTTGATTCCACCAGACCCCATAATATCGTTCATTTAAGATTATTCAATATTGATAATGGATGGCGGGACAGATATATTTCCGTGAATGCCGGTATCGGGATCATCGCGAAAGGCAACGATCTGTTCAACAGGAACACAGCAGTGATGAGGGCTTTGAAGAGGATATCCATGCCGCTTGCCGTCAATTATTGCAGTGTAAGGCCCATTCTTTCGGATAGACCGGTCAGATATGAAATGGTGATGGATGGGGAGAAAAAATCATTGGTGCTTTCGAACCTCAGCATTGTAATGAACCCACATCATTCCGGCATCTTCAAATATGACACTCCCGTGAACGCATATTCAGATCATTTCTGTTTGAACGTTTTTGGATCCATGCCACTGGCAAGGAGGATGCGAACGTTCATTCGATTCCAGAAGGGGGAGTTCACCAGGCTCGAGGGTGCACGCTGGTGGAAAGTAAGGAATATCGAGATAGTATCCGATGAACCGCAGCTGATCGAGATCGATGGAGAGGTCGATCATTTTACAAGATTGACAGCTGAGCTCATAAAGGGGGCTTTTTTTATCTGTTCAAAATAGGATCCATTGAAAGAATGAGGAACTGGTTCCGTCAAACCACATCAACGGTCATTGGATATCACTGCTTGAAGAACGTATCCTCATTTTTTCCGAATTGCTTTGTCAAGTGAGTTCTTGTATGTATCAATGGAAACCAGCAGACCTTTCAGATCATAAATAAAATCATCCAGAACAGACACCATATAATCCAGATCGTTCGACAGCGGATCGGTGAGTGTTCTTTCAGCATTGTCAAAGATGGGGGCGGGGTCCTTTCCTTTCGATCGATCGACCTGATCCTTCGCTTCATCGATTTCATCTTTCATTCTAATCTGATATGTAATGTAGCTGTTTACATATTAATCAAATGGTAAAAAGCCCAATTCTATTGATATCCTGTCGATGATCATCGGGCAGGATCGACCCTTGATGATAGGGGCCGGGGAGAAAAATACGTCGTCATGGGAAATCTCATCTGTCCGGTTCGATCCTATTCATGGGAAGGATTCAGTCGGATCGCAGTCTCTTGAGTTTGTCCTGGCATTTATCGATCTTCCGGATCAGAATATCAAGATCGTCGCCAGCTTCCTTCAGAATGGATTCAATATACTTATGATCCTCCTGGTTCATGTCCCTTGTGAAGAAAGAGCTTCCCACCGAAGAGATAGAATCCAGATCATCTGTCAATGTCTTTTCCTCTGTGGGTTCCGGAGACTGCCTCCGGGGTGGAAGACCCATTCCAAGTTTTGCCCTTACATAGGCGTTCATCACGATATCTTCCGATCCATCCATAAGGCTCATTGGTATATTGATCGTGTCCTATATCACTGTTATCATATAAGGATGAAAGAAGAACAGAGGTCCGGGACCTTGGCAAGTATTTGCACTCAACTCCCAGAACCTCTTAAATAGTTGGGCCAGGATGAATATCTGATAAAAATGGACACTCCATCGATCGAGTCAGGGATTGACGCCGTTCCGAAAGGGGCAAGAAAAGAATTGCTCAGATCCAACATCCGTTCGATCATGGAGAGGGCCTCTCTGGATCGTTTCCGTGAAAGGAAGATCATTGAAGAAGATCTGAAAAGGATCACTTCGATCGATGTGATCGACCCTGACATGGATAGGATCGAAAGAGAGCAAAGGTTGAAGATCGAACGGGCCAAAGAGGAATTGATAGCGATAGAAGAAGAAATGGAAAAGGAGTTCGAAAGGATACTATCGGGCCTTTGAACATCTCTTCCGAATATTGTACAAGATCCAACCCTCTCAACATCTCATTTTACATGTTCAATCATTGATCGATATGGCATTGGAACTGAGGGATGGAGAAAACAAGGCTTCACACAGTAGTATCAGATGTAGTATATGTCCACATATGGAGTCGCCTCTTTTCCCTTCTTCTTCGGCCTCTTTCCTTTCTTTCCCGGGGGTTTCAAGAACTTGGTAACGACCCCCATTACCTTCAGGAATTCCGGATCTTTCGAGGGGCTTTCCTCATCTGAATATCTGATGATCAAGGGCTTTTGCATGATGGGCACTTCCGTGCATTGGTTTGATCGGTCTGAATGATACATATAAGATTCATATTCATGTGTATTTACATGTCTGGCCCTCTTCTTCATTCAAATATGTTCACATGTGATCCCAATCTTTTATGAAAGGTCCTTTAATCATTTTTCATCCCCTATACCTCCTTTGAGGAGAACTCTGACATGTGCTATGTGTCACGAATTTAATGTAAAAAAGTTATACCTGGATCAATACTCACGTCGGCAGGATGGTCAAATGGCCGCTTCTAATGATATCGTGATCGAGGTGAAGAACCTTGTGAAGACCTATGATAAGGTCAACGCAGTGGACGGTATAGATCTGAAGATCAAGCGAGGGGAGATCTTTGCATTCCTTGGTCCGAACGGTGCAGGGAAGACCACCACGGTCGAGATGATCGAAGGTATCAGAAAGCCCACGAAGGGATCGATCATGCTCCTTTCACTGGATGTGGCGAAGGATTCCGGAAAGGTCAAACCGAGGATCGGAGTTCTTCCACAGGAATTCTCTTCATTCGATAAGGTGACCGTCAAGGAGACCATCTCGTTCTTTTCGAGTCTGTACAAAAATGGAAAGAAAGTTGATGATCTTATCGAGCTTCTCGATCTTTCGGAATATCGGAATAAATTATACCAGAACCTCTCCGGCGGTCTGAAGCAAAGGGTCGGGATAGCGGTAGCCCTTGTGAACGATCCAGAGGTTGTTTTCCTTGATGAACCGACAACCGGGCTCGATCCGAGGTCCAGGCAGGATGTCTGGAAGGTCATCAAGGGATTGAAGGGGTCCGGGAAGACCATATTCCTTACAACCCATTACATGGAAGAAGCACAGGAACTTGCAGATCGGGTGGCTGTGATCAACCATGGAAAGATCATCGCTGAAGGCTCTGTCGACGAACTCATCGATACTTACGGGACCGGCCTAGTTCTGACGTTCAATGGAATCGGCCCTAAGCTGCCTGTTTTCCTCGGGAATACCGGAAGGAAAGTGGATTTGACCGGCAATGGACAGGTTTCCATCAAGATAAGCGACAAGGATGAACTGCTTGGCATCCTCGAGATCTTGAAAGGGGCCGGGGTGAAATATAAAGGGATCAATGTGAGGAGATCGAACCTTGAAGAGGTCTTCCTGAAACTTACCGGTGAGAGCCTCAAGCAGGAGGTGAAATAATGGATCCTGTCAGAATATGGTCGGTGTTCAATATCACTCTAAAAGGATTCCTCAGGGACAAAGGAGGCCTGTTCTTCACTTTCCTCTTCCCTATCATGCTCATTCTCCTGTTCGGATTCATATTCTCCGAAACCGATGAAGTGGAATATCCAATGCATATACAGGACCTGGATGGCACTGAGATGTCGGTGAACCTCACCGAGATGCTGAAAGGGATCAGCAGCTTCGATGTGAAGATGATATCCACAGATGAGGACCTGGACATCTATCTGAAGGACAATGATATCAACTTCGTATTGGTGATACCGAATGGATATCAGGATTCATTGATGGACAGGATGAAAGGAGATCGGAACTCAACTGTGGACCTAACAGTGAAATATGATCCGTCGAGGTCATCTAGTCAGGTGAAGTTGTCCATACTCAACGGTGTTCTCCAGGAGATGAACACGAGGATAGAGGGCGTGGAGGACACTATCATTTTGGAACCCGAATCGATCTTTACCGAGGATTTTGAGTATATCGATTTCTTCATTCCGGGAGTTCTTGGGATGACCGTTATGACCGGAGCCGTTTTTGGAACCATATTCGGTGATTCGGAAATGAGACAGAAAGGAATATTCAGAAAACTATCCACAACTCCCATCACAAGAGGGGAATGGATACTGTCCACCATGCTGTTCCAGCTATTCGCCGCAGCCCTTTCTGCGGTGGTGATACTTCTTGTTGGATTCCTGGTCTTCGGAACGACATTCTACTGGAACCCGATCGCCATACTTGTCCTGGTCTTCGAAGCTTTCTTCTTCACTGGACTGGCGATGCTGCTTGTCAGGTTCATCAAAGAAGCACAATCGGCCTCGGCCCTTGGTAATGTCATCACATTTCCGATGATGTTCCTGTCGGGAACCTTCTTCAATGTCGAGGGAATGCCGGATTTCCTTCAGGTGATCGCAAAGGCATTACCCCTCTATTATGTGAACGAGGGACTCAGGGAAGCAATGATATTCAACAATTATGTCGAGGCGACATACAACATGTTGATCGTTGCCGCCCTCGCTTTTGTGGTATTCATCGCAGGGGTTCTTTTCACGACCTGGAGACAGGATTAAGATAGGATCGTCATCTCAAATGGTCCAAACATATTAATCGGACCATGATACTTTCAAGCTGGATGGAGATATATCCTTTTGATGTGGCAGCAGGCCTTTCACTGGCCCTATCCATACTTCTTCTTTCATTTGGTATCAGATCTTTCATCTACAAAAGAGGGATGTCATCCGTTCTCCTTGTGATAACCGGGTCCGTTCTTTTGATCCATTCACTGTTATGGATGGCAGGATCCTTCGGAGGGCCGGAATGGGCAGGTACTTCAGCCTATGTCATCTGGCCGGCATCCATTGCTCTCATTATCGCGGCGGCCCTGTTCAGGAGGTCCCGGAAGTG
>JAUVCN010000136.1 GCA_030595715.1 Thermoplasmatales archaeon | reverse complement strand
CCAATAATCATGCTACAGGCGATCTTTTTGACCGTAGCCCCTCCGTTCACAGAATTAAGGATCGCAGGGATCTGGTGGATATTCTTTGGAACCCTGTTGTTCCTTTTGATAGTCCCCGTAAATTACAGCTTGAAAAGGGTGGATGAACACATTGTTATCGATAAGACCGATTCTTTTTTCAGGAAGACACATCTGGAGATCCCTATCTCGGATAACCCTCGAATATCCGGCCGATCGAATACCTTCTCCCCCTCACCGGGTGGTTTCTCACTTTTATTGACCTCCCGGAACAGAAAGATGTTCCTGAGATACGAGAAAGATGGTAAGATAGAAGAGGTGAGGTTTTTCCCTACCGCCAGTTACTTCGTTAGCGGTAATTCGACCAGAATGACAAGTGATGAGATAAGGGAGATCGCTTCTGTTCTGGATATCCCATTTGAACTTTGAACCTCCTTTCATTTCTTTCCATCCTCTTCAACCTAAAGTATATATCCAGGAAGTGGATACACCTAACAGACCGACCGGTCGGTCTGGCATGTGAAGGGATATCAATGACACCCGAACAGGAAACAAAAGAAAGGATACTGGAGAGTGCCTTCGAGCTGTTCTCCAGGAGGGGGTACGACAAGGTATCCCTCAATGAAGTGATCGAAAAGGCCGGAGTTTCCAAGGGAGGGCTCTTCCACTATTTCGATTCAAAATATGCACTTGGAAGAGATTGCCTCATGTGGTGGGCTCAAACCCACATGGAGCCGGCATTCAGTGAAGAGTTGATGGAAGAGATGAAAGGATCGGACCTTCTGGAACATTTCATCGAGTCCATGATGGACCTCATAGAGAACGATACGATATTCACCAGGTTCTTCTGGTCCATCTTCGATGAGGCCATGAGGAAGAAAGAAGATACCGGCATATGGATGGATTTCCTGAACAGCTACATATCCATGGTGGAAACGATCTACAGAGAAATGAGTGTCAAGGACCCGTACATGAAGGCAATGCTCCTCCTTTCCAATATGGATGGTATCGCTCTCTATTATGCAATGTTGAAGGAAACGGGAACCGAGATCGATCTTGATTCATTGAAAGCGGAACTTATCAGAACATACGTGACATTCGATGAGGAGGTTAGAACATGAACATCATAGAAACAGTGGGAGTAAAGAGGACGTTCAACCTTGGAGAGGTTGAGGTCCAGGCACTCAAAGGTATCGATCTCAGGGTAAAGAAGGGCGAGTTCCTTGTGATACTCGGTCCCAGCGGATCTGGAAAAACTACACTTCTCAACTGCCTTGGAGGGATCGATTCACCAACTCATGGAACTATCAAGGTGGAAGGAGTGGATATCAGTTCCTTCAAAGAAACGAAACTCTCAGAGTACAGAAGGAACAAGGTCGGCTGGATCTTCCAGTTCTTCAACCTCATTCCTTCTCTCACTGCAGTGGAGAACGTGGCCCTGGCCCTTGAGATGGCCCATGATAAAAAGGACATGATGAAGAGAAGCAGGGAAGCCCTTTCACTGGTTGGAATACCGGACAAGGCCAACATGTTCCCATCTCAACTATCCGGCGGGGAGCAGCAGAGGGTGGCAGTGGCAAGGGCCCTCGTGAAGAAGCCGAAAATTGTGCTTGCCGATGAACCTACCGGAAATCTGGACTGGGTCACAGGCAACAAGATAGCCGATCTCATGAAAGACCTGAACCAGAAGGAAGGAATAACCTTCATCGTGGTCTCCCACGATACCTCGATCACCGGCGTTGCTGACAGGGTGATCCACCTCATGGACGGGCAGATCTCCAATGAAAAGATCAATGATCCAAAGGCCAAGAAGGTGATGGGAGAATGCTGATACTGATCAAGAAAGCCGCCCGGGACCTGATGAGGCACAAGATGCGGACCATCTCGATGATACTTGCCATTGCACTCTCCGTCGGACTTGGGATCGGGCTTGTTAACGCCACAATGGACGCATTCGATTCCTTCGACAAGAGGCTGGAGGTCACCAATTACGAGGATATCGACATACGTTTCGAGATGAGTGATATCGATCTCGATGAACTTGGGGATATTGAAGGTGTGGAACAGGTGAACGGGAGGATATTCCTCGAAACCCAGGTCCAGGTCAAAAATGAGAGATACAAGACCCACTGGATATCATCACCCTACTATCCAGGGGAGCCGTATTCACTCATCAATGGTTATCAGATGATAGATGGATCGTACATGTCCTCGGAGAATGCAAGGGAGACATTAGTGGGTCATCTCTTCGCAGATGCGAACGATGTGAGTGAAGGGGATATGCTTACTATTTATTACGATAATACCACGATCGAGTTGGGCGTCAGCGGGATCGTAGCATCACCTGAATATATCTATGTTGTAAGTGACGAAGGATGGCCGGAGCCATCGCTTCTTCTTCCGATGTTCACCACCTACGAGATGACCATCGATGCACTCAATTTCGAGGAAGGAACCTATAACGAGCTTCTTTTCACGGTGGAAAAAGGAGCAGACAGGGAAGAGGTGAAACAGAACATCGAAAGTTACCTGATATCAAAGGATGTCAGGGTCACCAGCTCCCTATTTGGGACAGAGGAAAATGACTACCTGTTCTCCAGAGCGGATGCCAAGGGGATGGGGCAGATGGGTTGGATATTCGGGACCATCATACTAGTGGTCACAGCAGTTGTGATATACAATTCCATGAGCCGACTGATCTCGTCCCAGAGAGCATACATTGGCGTCATGGGAGCACTTGGCGGGAAGATGAGAGATATTATCCTCCACTATGCTCTCTTCGGATTCTTCATGGGACTTACAGGTTCACTGCTTGGGATACCTCTCGGGATCGGAATATCGCGACTGACAATGACCGAGTATGCTAAACTGATAGGACTTGTTGATCCGGTCCTTGACATATACTGGCAATATGTGATCATATTCGCCGTCATAGGCATATCGATAGCAACCCTGGGAGCCTTGATGGGTTCCCTGAAAGCCGTGTCCATCGGACCAAGGGAGGCATTGACATCCCAGTATGCAGCCCAGGACTTCTCGAAGAAACCTTTGATCGAAAGGCTATTCGATATCACCGGGAACAGAAGGGCGATCCTCCCCAGGGTCCCCCTCAGGAACCTCAGCAGGCACAAGTTCAGGACCGGGATCACACTGATATCAATTGGTGTCTCATTGATCCTGGTCTTCTCGTGTCTTGCCCTGGCCTTCGGTTTCCTGCAGCCTCTGGAGGACAATTATGATAATTATGAAAAATGGGATCTCAAGGTGAAACTGGTGGACCAAATTCCTGCCGAGGAAGTATACGCAACCCTGTCCTCCGGTGATTTTACTGGAACAGACGCAGAGGTGACACTGGATGAGTTCATCCCGATCATCGATGATGGCATCCTATCCTTTTCCCATTTCCAGGCATTCAGTGAGGATTCATCCCTGAGGATTTTTCATGTCATCGAAGGGGAATTTGACCCTGGCAATGGGATACTCGTTGGGTCCATCCTTGCCGATCAACTCGATCTGACCGTAGGAAGTGAGGTGGAATTCGTTATCGGTAATTCCACGAAAACAGTAAAGATATCAGGTATCACAGGGGAGCTCATGGATGATTCCTTCCTCATGACCCTGAAGCAGGCAGATTCCATACTGGGAACGAACGGCTCGGTAAATTCAATAATCCTTAACAGAGGAGGGATGTCAAATGATGAGATCGAAGATATATTGAGAGAGAACTTTGCTGTCTCATCATTCATTTACACGGATGATGTGATCCGTGGAATGGAGACCATGCTCCAGGGTCTTATTGCAATGTTCATGATCTTCATTGCATTCGGTGTCATTGCGGAGGTCCTGTTCATTTCAACGACCGTTGTATTGAACATACTCGACAGGGAAACGGAGTTCGTATCCCTGAGGGCCATCGGTTCCAAACCCGGAAGGATAAGACGTATGATCGTTCTCGAGACATTGATCCTGCTCTTTGGAGGGTTGGCCATAGGGCTTCCTCTTGGCTTCTTCACGACAAAGTGGGCAATGGCCTACATGGTCAAGGACCTGATGTACTACGTGATCAGCGTTGATGCCTCGGTGTATATCATCACCGCGGGAATTGCCATCTTGTCAGGGGTCGTTGCATCATATGTTTCTGCAAGGCACATCACCAAGGTCAAGCTTGTGGACGCCATCAGGCAGAGATCGACATAGATCATGGATCGACGGTGATGAATGAGACCCGGATATAGAAAGGATGAAGTTGTTCAAGAACGAAGAAGTTCACGAAGAAAAGCATCCAGATGGATGAGCCTTGCCATGCATCTTTCAAGGCTCTCCGTCATCGACAGTGGACCGTGGTCCTTCCAGACCACTGTGTCATTTTTCATGAGAGCTTCCTTGGTTGCCAGGGCAAGTTCAATGGAACCAGGCTCGAAATATTCCACCCAGGAACAACCAGGTGGGAGTGAAGGACCTTCGGGGAACCTGAGTGATATCTCATCGATCAGATCCATATGACAGTGGACGATGGCTCTTCCCCGGTGGATGGAGTATGATAGAAGATGTGATGATATCTCGCTCGTTGGAGGTCCGGAACCCCAAAGGAGTTCAAGAACAGATCCATTGATACGATACAGGCCCAATGCAGATGCGGGGTCCATTGAAAGCTCTTCCATTGTTGAGATAGTTCTTGTTACCAGCAAGAACCTGCCATCGAGTTGTCTGACCGGAACGGGTGTCTTGAATGTCGTAATGATATCCGGGTTGATATCGATCGGGTCCAGTATCATCGAAATATTACCAAAAAAGGAGTCCGCCCATTTCCTATCGATCAACATTTGGGCTGTGATCTGAAACATGGAGATATGGTCTTTCAATGACAGTTCAAAGTGATCCATTCATCGGGCGCATGGGCTACCATATTGAAAAGTATGTCCATGAAAATGGTTCAGGAATCCAGTTTCTCCTTTTCGGTGTAGAGCATCCTTCCGAAAAGGCCCATAAGGACCATCACAACACTGATCGAATAGATACCCCAGTCAAGTATATGTCCGGATTTGATGAACATGACAATTGTCCAGACAATGAAAAGGAGTGCCCCTGCTACCATTAAAAGGGTGAAAAGACCCTTCGAAATTGCGTACGGGAACGGTGCCTGTTTCTCTTCGACCATAAGGATCGTCCGCCTCATTACGCTTCTTATTTAAAAGCATATCGGATTCCCGCCTGATCCTGCATCTTAATATCACACATATGAAAACGATCTTTGGATGGGATCCGATCCCTTCTTGTTCTTGCTCGATCAGGGCGATTACTCGGTTGAAATTGGGAAATCGAAAGGATAATATATAGATGATATAATCCCCGCTCCCTAACCCACAGCCCCGTAGTGTAGCGGTCTAGCATGGGAGACTCTGGATCTTCCGTCACCAGTTCAAATCTGGTCGGGGCTACCACTTTTTCTTTAATTATTACCGACCAGATTTGAACTCGGTAAAAACACCATCTAATTCATGTCCGATCAGTTTTTACAGGAGTTGAGCCCAATATCTCTCAGTTTCTCCTGGGCTCAAATGCAATCTACCGCCGGGGCTACCACTTTTTCTTTAATTATTACCGACCAGATTTGAACTGAACCTGAAACATATTGGAAGAAGAGAAGCAAAGTATGCTCTGCCGAACGTTGATCGATGACAATATTATTTAGTAATATCAGATATCAGACCATCTGATAGAGGGTGTCTTTAATGGCGGAAGAAGAAAGAACCGGCAGGGACTTCATTCGAGAGATCATCGATGAGGACAAACGGACCGGAAAGCATAACGGCAAGGTCCATACGAGGTTTCCCCCTGAACCCAACGGCTATCTCCACATCGGTCATGCTAAATCCATTTGCCTCAATTTCGGAATTGCAGAGGAATATGGGGGGAAATGCAACCTCCGTTTCGATGACACGAACCCTGCAGCTGAAGAGGAAGAATATGTAAGTTCGATCATCGAAGATGCGAAATGGCTCGGCGTCGACTGGGAAGATCGGCTCTATTTCAGCTCCGACTACTTCGATCAGATGTATGGATGGGCCGAGCAACTCGTCATGCAGGGAGATGCATACGTTTGCGACATGACAGCGGAACAGATCTCGGAGTACAGGGGGACCCTGACATCTCCAGGGAAAGAGAGCCCCTACCGAGATAGACCGATCGAAGAGAACCTGGACCTGTTCAGAAGAATGAAGAAAGGCGAGTTCGGGGATGGAGAAAAAGTGCTTCGGGCAAAGATCGACATGGCCCACCCCAATATGAACATGAGGGACCCGGTGATGTACAGGATAGTCCATAAACCCCATCACAACACAGGTGACAGATGGTGCATATATCCTATGTATGACTGGGCCCATGGCAACGAGGACTCGATAGAGGGCATCACCCATTCCCTATGCACCCTGGAGTTCGAGAATCACAGACCTCTTTACGATTGGTTCCTTCTCAAGTTGGGAGTTTACAAACCCCGGCAGATCGAGTTTGCAAGATTGAACATGACCTACACCGTAATGAGCAAGAGAAAACTTCTGGAACTGGTCGAGGAGAAGCTTGTCAACGGATGGGATGACCCCAGGATGCCTTCGATCAGCGGTATGAGGCGTAGGGGGTATCCTCCTGCGGCTATCAGGGACTTCTGTTCCAGGATCGGAGTTGCAAAGGTGAACTCCACGATAGCGTTCGAACTACTGGAACACTGCGTGAGGGATGAACTGAACAGAACCGCATCAAGGTTCATGGGGGTTCTTGACCCTCTCAAGGTCACGATCGAGAATTTCCCGGAAGGAAAAACTGAGATGATGGACCTTATCAACAATCCAGAGGATCAAGAAGCAGGAACCAGGAAGGTCCCGTTCTCAAGACATCTGTACATCGAAAGAAAGGATTTCATGGAGGACCCTCCAAAGAAATTCTTCAGGATGGCACCCGGCAGGGAGGTCCGCTTGAGGTCCGCATACCTTGTAACATGTAAGGACTTTGTCAAGAAGGATGGAGAGATAGTCGAGGTCATCTGTGAGGTGGACCCTGAAACGAGAGGAGGAGGGGCACCGGATGGAAGGAGGGTCAAGGGAACCTTGCACTGGGTCTCTGCGGAACATGCGGTAGATGCCAGTATCAACCAATACAATAGATTGTTCTCGGTGGAGGACCCTCTTTCAGAGGATGGGGATTGGAAAAGTTACATAGATCCGAACTCGATGGAGGTCCTTGAAGGATGCAAGGTCGAACCTGCTGTAAAGGACCTTGAAGAAGGAACCGGATTCCAGTTCGAAAGAACCGGATATTTCATCATCGATAAGGGATCCAGGGATGACAAATTGATCATAAACAGGACTACCACACTCAGGGATTCATGGGCTAAGATACAGAAGAAAGACCAGGGAAAATGATGTTCGCCCCCAAAGAAAATATTATAAACCATTTATTCATACGCGAGTCCTACAAACGCCAATGGAAGCTCCCGTAGTGTAGCGGCCAATCATGCTGGCCTCTCGAGCCAGCGACACGGATTCAAATTCCGTCGGGAGCACCATATTTTCTCTTTAAAGCCCCTTTTTTACTTCTGTAATCAATCAATCAATTAATAGTGTGACGGGAAGCCCTTTCAACGGATCATTGATAATTTTTGATGATCTCAATCAAGTAATACACGAGGGTAACAGGTGTAGAATTCCTGCTCAAGATTTCTATACCATTCTTTTCATGGATATTCTTGATCTTTTTGGAATTCTTTATTGCTTCATCAAGGTTCATCTTTGTCCTTTCGTATAGTTTATGGTCTTTC